>CAZXJZ010000065.1:0-21247 GCA_964641065.1 uncultured Hyphomicrobiales bacterium
GGTCGTTAAGTTAAATAAATACAAGCGTTTTTGGCTCTCAAGCGATGACGGGACGATGACATGACGAGTGCTGCCAGCCTGCCGATCCTGCTGATCCCGGGCCTCGGATGTACCGCCCGCCTCTATACCGAGCAGTTGCCCGATTTGTGGACCTGTGGCCCGGTCACGGTCGCCGATCACCGCCGGGCCGACAGCATGGACGCGATTGCGCGCCAGATCCTCGAGACGGCGCCACCCCGGTTCGCGCTCGCCGGGCTTTCGATGGGCGGCTATATCGCGCTGGCGATCATGCGGATCGCGCCGGAGCGCGTCGCGAAACTGGCGCTGCTCGACACCGGATCGCGCGCCGATACGCCGGAAGCGGCCGAAAAGCGCAAGGCCTCGATCGCACTCGCACAGGCCGGCAAGCTCGACGAGATCAACGCCATGCTGTGGCCCGTGCTGGTCCACAAGGACAGGGTGGGGGATTCCGCGCTTCGGAAGATCGCGGGCGGCATGTTGCTGGCGGCAGGCGCCGACGCCTTCGTACGGCAGCAGACCGCGATCCTGACTCGGCCGGACTCGCGCCCGGGACTTTCAGCGATCGCCTGCCCGACGCTCGTGCTGGTCGGCGACGGCGACCAGCTCACGCCACCCGCCTTGTCGGAGGAAATGGCGGGGCTCATCCCGAACAGCAAGCTCGTGGTGATTCCGGATTGCGGCCATCTGTCCACGCTGGAGCGGCCCGAGCCGGTGACGCAGGCGCTTCTGGACTGGTTGAGAAGGTAGGACCAAGCGTCAGGTTGCGCGGGGACGGAGCGAGCGCGCAATCCATCCGACGATCCGTCCGTCGATCACCAGCAAGGCCGCACCGATCACCAATGCGCCGACTGCCTCGCGCAGGCCCAGTGTTTCGCCGAGCGCAAAATGCGCCAGCACGATGGTGCTGACCGGCATCAGCAGGGTCACCAGCATGACATTGGTGGCGCCGGAGCGCGCGAGGATCCGGTAGAAAACGAGATAGGCGATGCTGGTCGCAAAGATGCCAAGGCCGACAAGCGAGAGCCAGACCGTCGCGCTCGGCATGGAGAAGGTCCAGGGGCGGTCGATCGCGATCATCATCACCAGCAAGATCGCGCTCGACGACACGGTCTGACAAAACGCCGACGTCAGCGGCGGGACGCCCTTCATCCTGCGGCGGCCCCACAGGGCCGAAAATCCGTAGGACAGCGCGCCGCCGAGGCAGAGCAGGATGCCGATGGTCTGCGCCGACGATACGTCCAGACCGGCGCCGCGCAGGATCGCGACTCCGGCAAACCCCATCACTACGCCGGCGACCTTGTGTCCCGTCAGCCTTTCCTCGCCGAAGGCCGATGTCACCATCACCGTGAACAAGGGCGTGGTCGCATTGATGACCGACGCCAGACCGCTTGTGATGTATGTTTGCCCGGCCGCGACCAGTGCAAACGGGATCACGTTGTTGAGCAGGCCCATGACCGCGAAGGGCATCCAGCCGGCGAAGCCGCGCGGCAGCGTCGAACGGAAATACAGCACCAGCGGCAGCAGAAACAGCGCACCGAATGCAACCCGCCCGAACACGACCGTGACCGGCGGCAATTCGCGGAGCGCGAGCCCGGCCATGACGAAGCCGCCGCCCCACAGGAGCGACAGGAAGACCAGCAAAGCGGCGTCGGTCCGGTCGATCTGGCCGGGCTTGTCAGTCATGCGATCAGCTGCCGTTGTCCTGAAGGCAGATGACACCATGCCCGCGTCGTGATGCGGGCGCCACCCGAATTGCGGGTCGCCTCAAGCGGGACTGCTATGAAGAGCAGATCAGCGCGCCTTGGTGCGCGAGCGCTGGATGCCGAGCGCGACAATGCGCCGGACCATTTCGGAATAAGTCATCCCGTCATAGGCCGCGGCTTCGGCGAACACCTCGTGACGGGCGATCTCGGGGTTCGGATTGGCTTCCAGAAAATAGGGAATGCCGTCGGCCGACAAGCGGAAATCGACGCGGGCATAGCCGTCGAGTTCGAGCGTGCGGCAGATGCGCCGCGTCAGATTCTGGATGCGCTTGTAGATCTCCGGCGGCAGATCCGCGGCCGGACCCTGCAGGATGCCGCGCTCTTCCTGATACTTGACGTCGAACTTCACCTTGGCGGTCGCGATCTTGCTCGCGGCGTCGCCGAAATACAGCTCCCAGATCGGCAGCACGCGCATGCGGTCGTTGCCGATCACGCCGACATATAACTCGCGGCCGTCGATATATTGTTCGGCGATTGCCGCGGTGCCAATCTTTTCGTGAATGAAGGTGACGCGTTCCTGCAGCTTGTCGTCGCTGTCGACGATCGATTTCTGCGCAATGCCGAGAGACGCGTCCTCCGACAAACTCTTGACGATCAGCGGAAACGGCAATCGTGGTGGGCGCTGAATCTTCTTGCGCATCGGGAAGACAGCGAATGCCGGAACCGGGATGCGGTGATAATGCAGAAGCTTCTTCGACAGATCCTTGCCGCGCGACAGCATCAAACCGCGCGGATTGCAGCCGGTATAGGGAATGCGGATCAGTTCGAGATAGCTTGCGACATTCTGGTCGTAGGCCGGTTCGCCGTGAAATTCCTCGAGCAGGTTGAAGACGATGTCCGGCTGGAAGGAATCGATCTCGGCGCGGATCGGTCGCAACTCATGTTGCACGCCGAGCACGCGGACTTCGTGGCGTGCCTTGCGCAACGTATTGACGATGTCATAGCCGGTCTTGAAAGCGAGAATATCCTGCTCGCTGTAACCCTTGATGGAATCGGGTGGCACTTGTTCCGGATGCAGCAGCACCAGAACGCGGGTTTTTTTCATAGAGCGAACCATTGTCGACGCGACGGACTATACAGCGAGTGCACCGTCTTGGCCGTTAACAACACAGTGAAATCTGTCAGCATCTGACGCTCGGCGCCTGGCGCCCGCAGCTTCAACTCGCGGCAGCGATCGATCATATCATCAAGCAGCGAGTCAAGCGTCAGCTGGTATTCGCCGGTCCAGCGCGCAACGGTCTGCCGAAAATATGAACGGTGCCGGCGAATGAAGGAAGCCGCGGTGGGTGAAGTCCGGTGCTTCGGATCGGCCGAGAAGATGCGGTGCAGTTCTGGGTCATAAGTGCGCGGCGTGTTGACTGCATAGAACGCCTGCTTCTTGCGGTAATGCGCCGCCAGCGTGGTGTCGATCTGGCTGAGCGGATGGACGGCGGCGCCGCGGGGCAATTGCGAGCGCTGGCCCGCGATCTCGTTCATCACTTCATCGACATATTCGAGTTTGCGCAAAGCCGGCCATCCCGCATAGCGCTTCCTCCAGTCCGAACGGGGCTTGAGCCAGACTGCGAAGGTTTCCGCGAAGTCTTCGTCGGGATGGCTTTGCGCATACCAGAGGCGAAGATGTTGCACGTAATTCTTGCTTGCCGGATTGGGACGATAGAAGCGCGGATAATGGGTCGAGGAGCGGCCGAACAATTCCTGCCAGCGGCGGCGGCGCTGCAGCCGGAACGCGTTCTGCACCACGTGTCCGGTCTCGTGGCGGAGAATGCGCATGCATTCGTGGCGCGTGCCGCCTTCCACGTCGATGATCATCTTGCGTTCGAGCCGCATCAGGCGCGGATGCGCAAGGTAGAACGGGATTGCGATGCCGGGCGTAGTGTCGGGACTGAACCACTCGTCCGACAGCCAGGCGTGCGGACGGATGCGCAGGTCGCGTTCTTCGAGCTCCTCCTGCAGGTCGTCGAGGCAGCCTTCGAGCCAGGTATCCTCGACCGTAAGCTTCAGGTCCCTGAGCCTGAGCTTCAGGAGCTTGTCATCCGGCAACGACGCCCATGCGTGTTTTCGGCGCATCTCGCTAGTTGTTCGGTTTGAGATCCAGGGCCTTCGCAATATGCGCGGTCAAGGCCGACTGTTCCTTGATGGTGGCGGCGAGGACATCGGGGCCACCTGTCCGCACCACCTGTCCGGTGGCGAGCAGTTTGTCGGTGATCGCCTTGTCGGAGACGGCCTCGATCACGTCACGCGCGATCTGTTCGCGCAGCGGCAGCGGCATGTCCTTCGGACCGTAAAGTCCTGCGGTGGTCTCGACCGCAAGTCCGCCCCAGCCGAGTTCGTGCACGGTGGGAATGTCCGGCGCAAACGACGCGCGGTCGCGGCTCGTCACCGCGAGGATACGGATCTTGCCGGCTTCGGTGAGCGGACGCACGATCGCGGCCGAGGTCAGCAGAAAGTCAATCTGGTTGCCGGCCAGTGCGGTTGCGGCCTCGACGATATTCTTGAACGGGATTTTCTGGACCTTCAAGCCACGCGTCTTGATGAAATAATCGAGAGTGAAGTCCGGCACGCCCGGTGCGCCGGTGACATTGAGCTTGCCCGGCCGCGCCATCGCCTCGGCGACGAACTCGCCGAGCGTCTTGATCGGGGAGGAGGCGGGGACATTGACGGTCAACACCGTGTCGGTGACCTGCGCGATAGGTGTCATGTCACGCGCGAAGTCGTAGGTCAGTTTCGCCTGGGTGTAAGGATGCGCCATGAACGAGGCGCTGGATGAATAGAGCAGGGTGTGGTCGTCATTGGCCTGCAGGAAGGCATTGATAGCCAGAAGCCCGTCGGCGCCGGGGCGGTTCTCGATCACCACCGGCTGGCCCCATTTGGCCTGCAGCTTTTCGGCCATCAGGCGGGCGCCGACGTCGGTCGCACTGCCGGCCCCGAAGGGCAGGACGAATTTCACCGTCCGCTGCGGCCAGGCCGGTGTCTGGGCGTTGGCCGGGGCCAGGCCGGCCAGCACCGGCAGCGCGAGCCACAGCGCGGCCAGGACGACACCGGCGACGCGCTGTACCCCACTCGATCCCGCCAGCATGTCATTCCTCCCGCCTTCGTGACTTCACATGATCCGTTGCCATTGATAGCTGCGATTCCGCACGGTCACAATTCTTGCGGCGCGGGGTGGTCCGGTTCGGAAATTGAACCCGGCCCGCGGTTCGTGCGACAATGGCTGACCGGCGCGGCCGGAACCGGAAGGCCGGCGTTCCGTCGGGGAGCTGAGATGACGAAACGGATCGTTTTTCTTGCCGCCATCTGCCTGACGCTCGGGCTCTCGCCGTCGCCCGCCGCCGCCCAGAAACGGGTCGCGCTGGTGATCGGCAACGACAGCTACCAGCATGTCACGCCGCTGCGGAAGGCGGCCAACGATGCCGACCGGATGGCAAAGACCCTGAAGGGCCTGGGCTTCGAGGTGATCGCCGCGACCAATCAGGACCGCCGCGGCATGAGCAACAGCCTGTCCGCGTTCGAGCGCGCGCTTGGCCCCGGCGACACCGCGTTCTTTTTCTTCGCGGGCCACGGCTTCCAGATCAAGGGCGAGAATTACTTGCTGCCGACCGACGTGCCGCTCGCTCTCGCGGGCGAGGAGGAGAAGGTCCACGAGAATTCGTTCCTCGCGCGCCGGATCATGGAGCGGGTCAAGAGCAAGGGCGCGCGCACCACGGTGGTGGTGCTGGATGCCTGCCGCAACAATCCGTTCGAGCGGGCCGGGACCCGTAGCGTCGGCGGCGCCGGTGGGCTAGCCGCGATGAGCGAAGAGGGCGCGTTCGTCATCTATTCGGCGTCGGAGAACCAGACCGCGCTCGATTATGTGTCCGACGACGACAAGGATCCGAATTCGGTCTTCACCCGTTTCTTCGTCAAGGAACTGGAGACGCCAGGCCTGTCGCTGGTGCAGGTTGCCAAGCGCACCCAGGCGAGCGTCACGGCGCTGGCGCGGAAAGTGAAGCATAACCAGCGGCCGGCCTATTACGACGAGATCGTCGGCGACGTGGTGCTGAACGGCACGCTCGACCCGGCCAAGGCCAAGGAGACCATCCCGCAGCAGGTCGCGGCGGTGACGCCGGTGCAACCCTCGCCCTTGCCGCAGCGGAGCGAGCCGGAACAGCTCAACGCGCCGCTGGCGAGCTTCATGCGCCACAACGGTGGTTGGTCGGTGACGCTGTCCTTTGCCGATCCGGTGACCGCGATTTCCTGGCGGTTCGGGGAGAGCGGCAGTTTCAGGGAGACCGGGCATCTCAACACGCTCGATCCGCGGACCCGCAAGCGCATGCCCAATCCGTCGATCCAGCTCGATGCCGATACGCCGGAGGGCACGCTGTATGTCCGTTACGCCGATGCCCGCGGCGAATGGGCGGAGCCGTTCCCGGTCAAATTCGATCCGGGAGGTGCGCTCGAGCGCAGCCAGCGCGAGATCCTGGAAATGACGTCGGGAAGCTGGCTGTCGTTCCGGCAGTTCAACGGCCTGATGGTCTATTACACCCACCTGGTCTCGTATCGCTGTGGCATCCGCGAGGTGAAGATCGGCATCGATTCCACCGTGCCGGACCAGAAGCTGGCGATGCCGCCCTGCGACCCGCGCAATCCCTCGGCGATCCCGTCCAGCGCGCAGCCCTACATGAAGCTGCCGCCAGACACCAAGCTGATGTCGGTGGAATTGACCTATCGCGATGGGACTACGTCGGAGGTCAAGACGTTCCGCGCCGATCCGCGCAACAACCGCTGAGAACTCGGTCGTCCCCGCGCAGGCGCGGACGACGTCGAATCCGGTGGCGTCGATCATGCTATCGCTTCCGGAAAAATGACCTTTGCCGCGGGGGCGAACCCGCGCTAACACCCGCGCATCATTTTTGTAAGGAACGGCGCGGCTATGCGGACCAAGGTTGGAATCATCGGTGCGGGGCCCGCCGGCCTGATGCTGTCGCATCTCCTGCATCTGCAGGGCATCGACTCGATCGTGATCGAGAACCGCAGCCGCGACTATATCGAGCAGCGCATCCGCGCCGGCCTGATCGAGCAATGGGCCACCGACATGCTGACCGAGACCGGTGTCGGCGAGCGGATGGCGCGCGAGGCGATGTTCCATGACGGGAACTACCTCTGCGTCAACGGCGAGGCCCACCACCTGAATTTCCGCAAGCTGGTCGGCAAGGGCATCACCATCTACGGGCAGCAGGAGGTGGTGAAGGATCTGGTGGCGCGGCGGCTCGCCGATGGCGGACAGATCCTGTTCGAGGTCGAGGACACCGCGATCCACGATTTCGGCACCGACAAGCCGTCGATCACCTTCCGCCACGATGGGAAGGACCAGCGCATCGATTGCGATTTCATCGCCGGCTGCGACGGCTTCCACGGCATCTGTCGCCCCGGCTTTCCGGCCGGCGAACTAACATTCTACGATCGCGAATATCCATTCGGCTGGCTCGGCATCCTGTCGGAATCGCCGCCGCCGGATGACGAACTGATGTACGCCTATCACGATCGGGGCTTTGCGCTTTACACGATGCGCTCGCCGACACTGGCGCGGCTCTACATCCAGGTCGCCTATGACGAAGACGTCAACAACTGGCCGGACGACCGCATCTGGGAAGAACTGCACCTCCGCCTCGGCGGCACGCGCAAGCTGCAGGAAGGCAAGATCCTGCAGAAGGGCGTGACGTCGATGCGCAGCTTCGTCTGCGAGCCGATGCAGACCGGCCGGCTGTTCCTCGCAGGTGACTCCGCACATATCGTGCCGCCGACCGGCGCGAAGGGCATGAACCTCGCGCTCGCCGATGTGCGAATGCTCGCGCGTGCGCTGGATGCCTTCTACAAGAAGAACGACAACGATTTGCTGGCTGGTTACTCGCGGACGTGTCTTGAGCGGGTCTGGAAGGCGCAGCGCTTCTCCTGGTGGATGACGCAGATTTTCCACGTCTTCCCCGACGAAGTGCCGTTCGATCGCCGTCGTCAGCTTGCGGAACTCGATTATATCGCGCACTCGACCGCGGCCCAGACCTCGCTCGCCGAACAATATACCGGCCTGCCCATCGTGTGACGGTGGGCCGCTCCGCCGTGGCGGAACTTGCGCGGTCGACAGTCGCAACGCTATGGTGAGATTCGAAAGGCCGCCCGGCATTCCCGCCGGAGACAAGGCCGCAAACGGGAGGTTCGCATGACAACAGGGTGGGGCCTTCGGGCGTCGCTTGGGATCATGGCGCTTGCGTTTTCCGCGGGGATCGCACCTGCGCAGGATCCGGCGGCATCGTTTCCAACCAAGCCTATCCGCATGGTGGTCGGATTCGCCGCAGGCGGCGGCAACGACATTTTCGCACGGCTGATCCAGAGCGAATTGCAGAAGCGCACCGGTTGGACCGTGGTGGTCGAAAACAAGCCGGGAGCCGGCGGCCGCACGGCGGCCGAGTTTGTGGCGCGCGAACCCGCCGACGGTTATACCATCCTGGTCGGCGCCAGCGGCGCGATGGCGATCGGTCCGCTGATCTACAAGACCGACTACGACACGTTGAAAAGCTTCACGCCGGTCACCATGATCGGCGACTTCCCGCTATTCCTTGCGGTCTCTGCCGAGAATCCGGCAAAGACGGCCAAGGAACTGGTCGAATGGACCAAGACCAATTCCGGGCAGGCGAATTACGCGACATCGTCGCCCGCCTTCACGCTGCCGTCCGAATTGTTCAAGATGAAGTCGGGCGCCAACGGCACCGCCATTCCCTACAAGAGCTCGGGCGAATCCATTCTGGCGGTGATCGCCGGCAACGCCGCGATGACGATCGTCGACCCGCCGCCGATGGTGCCGCAGGTGAAGGGTGGCAAGCTGAAGGCGCTGGCGGTCCTTGCAAAAGAGCGGTTTCCCGATCTTCCGGATGTGCCGACAATGACCGAGGCAGGCTTCCCCGACGTCAATGTCAGTCTGTGGAGCGGCTTCTTCGTGCCGGCCGCCACCCCGAAGCCTATCGTCGAGAAGCTGCACAAGGAACTGAATGCGGTCATCACGCAAGGCGAAGCGCGCGACAAGCTGCGTGCAATGGCCGTCCGGACGACGGGGACGGGTACGGCGGAATTCTCCAAGATCATTGCCGACGAACAGAAGCTGTGGGCCGACGTGATCAAGGCTGGCAATCTGAAATTCGGCAATTAGGCAGACAACGAAAAGGGCGGTGCCGGGATAACGGCAAGAAAAGAAAGTGCCGCTAACACTGACGCGGGGCGAGCAATCGCCCCGCGTTTTTTATTGAGACTGCGCTGAAACGCCGCCGCCGCTCGCCGCGAGCTGCAACAACGCGGCGATCGCATGCTCGGTGGCCGCGAGATGCGCGTCCATGACCTGCGTCGCGTGCGCCGGATCGCGCGACAGGACCGCGTCCATGATCGCGCGGTGATCGCCGACCGCATCGCGCACCTTGGCGGCGGTCTCCTTGCGCCGCAGCAGACGCAGCTTGCGATAGCGTTCGGAATGGTCGGTCAGCGTGGTCCAGAAGCGCAGTCGCCACGGCGATCCGCAGGCGGACACCAGCGCGAAATGGAAATTGCGATGCCGCACCTCCCACAGTTCGGCCGCCTTGCGGTCGCTGGCACCCTTCGGCAGCGAGGTTCGCGCAAGCTGAGTCATCGCGTCGGCGATGCGTTGCACCCACTCCGCGTCGCCGCGTTCGATCGCCTGCGTCAGGCAACTGCGCTCAAGTTCGCGTCGCGCCGACATCAGGTCATGCCATTCTTCCGGTGAGACGCCGCGTGCACGAAAACCGCGCTGCGACTCTCCCTGCACCAGCCCGTCGACCGCGAGCCGCATCAAGGCTTCGCGTATCGGGGTCAGTCCAAGTGCGTGGCGCTGCTGCAAGATCTGCGGCCGCAAGCGTTCGTTCGGCAGCCATTCGCCATTCAGAAGCTCGCGCCGCAACACCAGATAGGCGCGCTCGGCTTCGGAGCGCGGCTCGACAGCGAATGGGAGCATCGGGTCCTGCATCTGCGGCCGTTCCGGATTCGGGTTTGACAGAATTTATAAATCTTGCTCCACTCGATTTTATAAATTCTGGATCACCCGATGGCAACAGGGGCCGATGCCGTGAACTGGTCGCTGGCAACCGTGATGCTCGACGCACCTGTCGGCTGCATCGAAGTCGATGGCGCGCTGTATCGGCTCGAGCCGTCGCTGGCCCGTGTCGGCCTCACCGGCGTGGCGGCCGTGATCGATCTGTTTCCCGACTGGGAGCGTTCACGCGCGGCGCTCGATCGCGCCGCCAAACAGGTGAGCGCCGAAGACCGCGTCGCTGCGGGCGCGCCGCGGCTCGCGCCGCTGCTCTATCCCGGCAAGGTGCTGTGCGCGGGCGCCAATTATTACGATCACATCAAGGAGATGGGCGTTCCCGATACGCGCAAGGAAGCGCAGCGGCTGTTCTTCTTCTTCAAGCCGTCGCGTAACGCGGTGGTGGGCGAGGGCGCCACCGTGCATATGCCGATCGGGACCAAGGCATTCGACTGGGAGGTCGAACTGGCCGCCGTGATCGGCCGCAAGGCGCGAGCGGTGAAGGCTGCCGATGCGCTGTCGTATGTCGCGGGATACACCGTCGCCATCGATTTCTCCGCCCGCGACCACAACCGCGCGCCGGAGACCTTCTACAAGCTCGACTGGGTTGCGGGAAAAGCGCACGACACCTGCGGCCCGATGGGGCCGCGCTTCGTTCCCGCTTCCGCCATCGCCGACCCACAGAATATCGGTCTGAAGCTCTTGGTGAACGGCGAGGTCAAGCAGGACGGCCGCACCACCGACATGATCTTCTCGATCGCCGAGCAGATCGAAATTCTCTCGGCGATCATGACGCTCGATCCGGGCGACGTGGTGATGACCGGTACGCCGGCCGGGGTCGGCGCGCCGAAACAGACATTCCTTTCGGTCGGGGACCGCGTCGACGCGGAGATCGAGGGGATCGGCAAGCTATCGGTGACGATTCAGGAGCCGCTGATCGGGTGAACGGCGCAACACAGGGGAGTGTCGACATGATCACCAGACGGACCATGATAGCGGCTGCTGCCGCGTTTACGCTTTCGATGCCGGGCCTGGCGTTCGCGCAGAGCCAACCGATCCAGTTCCGGATCTCTACCGCGGGCGCCGAACAGGATTGGCTGGCGCGCTCTCTCTACCAGTTCAAGGAAAACGTGGAAAAGGATCTGCCTGGGCAGATCGCCATCTCCGTGCATCCGAACTCTTCGCTGTTCCGGCAGGGCACCGAATTGCCGGCGATCCAGCGCGGCAATCTCGAAATGAGCACGATGACGACGTTCGAGATCGAGCAGCAGCTTCCCGAATACGGAGTCTTTTCGGGGGGTTACGTGTTCCGCGACTACGATCATATGCGCAAGGTCATGGATGGCCCGATCGGCAAGGAATACATCGCCGCGGTCGCATCGAAGATGGGAATCCAGATCATCGATTTCATCTATCTCGGCACGCGACAGGTCAACCTGCGGCAATTACGCGAGGTGAAGACTCCGGCCGATCTCGCCGGGGTCAAGCTGCGCATGCCCGCCGGCGGCAACTGGAATGCCATCGGTCGCGGCCTCGGCGTGACGCCGACACCGATGGCGATGCCGGAAGTCTATCTCGCGATGAAGAGCGGGGCGATCGACGGGCAGGAAAATCCGATCGCGCTTGCGCGCTACAACAATCTCCACGAAGTCTCCCAGCAATTCGTGATGACCAACCATCTGGTCCAGCCGGTCGCCTTCGCGATCGCCAAACCGGTCTGGGACAAGCTGACCCCGGCGCAGCAGGACGTGATGCGCAAGCACGCGCGCAATGCCGCCGAGTTCAACGACAAGGGCCGGCGGCAGGACGAGGTTGAAATCATCGAGTTCTTCAAGAAGGCCGGATTGAAGATTACCGAACCCGATCTCGCTGCCTTCAAGGCCTCGGTCGACAAGCATTATGCGGATGCCGGGCTGTCGCAGAAGTGGCAGCCGGGCCTGCTGCAACGCATCGCCGACACGAAGTAGGCGGCGTGTCCGCCCGGGTCGAAACCTTCGTCACCCGCTTCCGCACTTTTGCGGAGTGGGTGACGACGGCGATGTTCTTCGCGATCTTCGCGATCTATCTCGCGGGCATCGCCGCGCGTTACCTGTTCTCCGCGCCGATCGCCTGGTCCGATGAACTCGCGATGATCGTGTTCATCTGGTGCATGTTCCTGACCGACGCCTTCGTCAACCGCGACAGCGATCATGTCGGCTTCGACATTCTGTGGGAAAGGCTCGGTCCGGGCGGACGCCGCGTCACCGGCTTGCTGCAGACCGGCCTGTTCGGGATCCTCTTCGCACTCGCATTCCCGACCATCGTCGATTACGTGATGTTCCTGTGGCGGGAGCAGACCGCGGCGCTGCAATGGCGGCTGGACGTCGTCTATACGTGTTTTGTCATCTATTTTGCGATGATGATCGTCAGGCTTGCGGCCAAGTTCATCACCCTTGCGGGGCCGGGCTGGCGCAGCGCTGTCGAGGATGAAGTGCCCGCCACATCAGATGTGGTCGGCTGAGATGGCGACAGTCCAGCGATGACCGCACGATGAGCTGGCCCTTCATCTCGTTGCTGAGTGTATTCGTGGTCGCCGCCGCCCTGAGGCTGTCGATCGTCTTGTCGATGTTTGCGGCCGGCATCGTCTATCTGTGGGCCAGCAAGCAGGACATCGGCCTTCTGGTCGACCAGACTCTCAACAGCACCATCACGCTCAATATTCTGCTCGCCATTCCTCTGTTCATCCTGACCGCGAACATCATGAACGCCTCGACGATTTCCGAGCGGTTGTGGTCGTTCGCCAATGCCGTGGTCGGCCGGCTGCCGGGCGGACACGGTCATGTCACGGTGCTGACCAATCTCATCATGTCGTCGATGACCGGCTCCGCCGCTTCCGACGCGGCGGGCGCCGGCATGGTTGCGATCCGCATGATGCGAAAGCAGGGGCATTATCCGGGCGGGCTGGCCGTGGCGGTTGCCGCGGCCTCGTCGCTGCTGGGCCCGCTGATCCCGCCATCGATCCCGATGGTGCTGTACGCGCTGATTTCTGGCGCCTCGGTCGGCGCACTGTTCCTGGCCGGCATCGTCCCCGGGCTGCTGATGGCGCTGTCGATTTCGATCCTGATCCTGCTGATCGCGAAGCGGCGCAATCTGCCGCGCGGCGAGCCGGTGCCGCTGCGGCTGTTGACGGAAGCGTTCGGCCGCGCCGTCGTGCCGCTGACTTTGCCGGCGGTCCTGCTCGGCGGAATCTGGGGCGGCGTCTTTACTCCGACCGAGGCGGCCGCCGCGGCGGCATTCTGGGCGATCATGATCGGCGCCGTCTGGTACCGGACGCTCTCCCTGGCGGGATTGTACGAGGCGTTCCGCGAATCGTCGCGCCAATCCTCGGTGGTGATGCTGCTGCTGATCTCGTCGTTCATCGTGAACTATGCCATCACCAATGAAGGGCTCGGCGAAGGCCTGTCGCGATGGATCGCGGCGCTGAACTTGTCGCCGTTTGAGTTCCTGCTGCTGGTCAACGTGATGTTTCTCTTGTTGGGCACGGTGCTCGACGCCGCGGTCATGCTGCTGGTGTTCGTCCCGGTGCTGCTGCCGACGGTGAAGGCGCTCGGCATCGACCTGGTTCACTTCGGGGTGGTGGTGATCGTCAATTTCATGATTGCGATCATCTCGCCGCCCTACGGACTGATCCTGTTCGTGCTGTCGTCGCTGACCAAGGTGCCGATGCGCCAGATCAATCGGGAGATCTGGCTGTTCATCCTGCCGCTGGCGATCGTGCTGCTGCTGCTGATCGCGTTTCCGCAGATCACATTGTTCGTGCCGCAGCTATTCGGACTGATCGGCTAAACTAGACGTCCAGCAAATCCTCGCTTGCGAATTCGGCCTTCTCCTGAATGAAGGCGAAGCGCGCTTCCGGCTTGGTACCCATCAGCTGGTCGACCGATTTCGCCGTGGCGGCGCGGGCTGCGTCTTCGAGCCTGACCCGCAGGAGCGTGCGCTTCTTCGGATCCATCGTCGTTTCCTTGAGCTGGGTGGCCATCATCTCGCCCAGGCCCTTGAACCGGCCGATCTCGACCTTGGCGTTGGCGTGGAATTCCTTCTTGAGCAGTTCGTCCCTGTGCTTCTCGTCGCGCGCATAGAAGGTTTTGCCGCTATGCGAAAGACGGTAGAGCGGGGGCACCGCGAGATAGAGGTGGCCGTCGTCGATCAGCTTCGGCATCTGCCGGTAGAAAAAGGTGATCAGCAGTGACGCGATATGCGCGCCGTCAACGTCGGCGTCGGTCATCACGATGATCTTGTCGTAGCGCAGATCCTGCTCGCGGTAATGGCTGCCGTAGCCGCAGCCGAGCGCCTGGATCAGATCGGCAAGCTGCTGGTTCTGGGCGAGCTTGTCCTTGCCGGCGGAGGCGACGTTGAGGATCTTGCCGCGCAGCGGCAGTACCGCCTGCGACGCGCGGTCGCGCGCCTGCTTCGCCGAGCCGCCGGCGCTGTCGCCCTCGACGATGAAGAGTTCGGAGCCCTGCGCCGCGGTATTGGTGCAGTCGGCAAGCTTGCCGGGGAGGCGAAGCTTGCGCACCGCGCTCTTGCGCGAGACTTCCTTTTCCTGCCGCCGCCGCAAGCGTTCGTCGGCGCGCTCAATGACGAAGTCCAGGAGCTTGTTGGCCTGGGTCGGATTGCCGGCCAGCCAGTGATCGAACGGATCGCGGATCGCCTGTTCGACGACGCGTGCAGCTTCCGGGGTCGCCAGCCGGTCCTTGGTCTGTCCCTGGAATTCCGGCTCGCGGATGAAGACCGAAATCATGGCGCAGGCACCGGCCATGACGTCGTCGGCGGTGATCACGGCCGCGCGCTTTTCCTGGTTGGTGCGGGCGGCGTGATCGCGCAGTCCCTTGAAAAGAGCGGTGCGAAGTCCGCTTTCGTGGGTACCGCCGTCGCGCGTCGGGATCGTGTTGCAATAGGAGGAGACGAAGGGGTCGATGTCCGCGACGAAGGCGATGGCCCATTCCGCCGAACCGTGCCCGGCCTTCTTTTCCGAGCCGCCGGCGAAGATGTCCGGATGAACCCGGGTCGCGCTCTCGATCGAAGCTGACAGGTAGTCCTGCAATCCGCCCGGGAAATGCAGCACGGCTTCCGCCGGCGTGTCGTCCTTGATCAGGGACGGATCGCAGGACCAGCGAATCTCGACGCCGCCGAACAGATAGGCCTTGGCGCGTGTCATTCTGAACAGCCGCGCCGGATCGAACTTTGCCTTGTCGCCGAAAATCTGCGGATCGGGTTTGAAGCGTATGCTGGTACCGCGCCGGTTATTGACCTTGCCCAGCTTCTCGAGGGCGCCTTTCGGGACGCCGCGGGCGAAGGTCATCTTGTAGAGCTGCTGGCCGCGCGCGACCTCCACCTCCATCTTTTCCGACAAGGCGTTCACCACCGATACGCCCACGCCGTGCAGGCCGCCCGAGGTCTCGTAGACCTGCGAGTCGAACTTTCCGCCCGCATGGAGCGTGCACATGATGACTTCGAGGGCGGACTTTTTCGGGAATTTCGGGTGCGGGTCCACCGGAATGCCGCGCCCGTTATCGGTGATCTGAAGCCAGCCGTCTGCGCGAAGCTGCACCTCGATGAAGGTGGCATGGCCCGCCAGCGCCTCATCCATCGAATTGTCGATCACCTCGGCGAAGAGGTGGTGCAGCGCCTTTTCGTCGGTGCCGCCGATATACATGCCGGGGCGGCGGCGAACCGGCTCGAGCCCCTCCAGAACCTCGATATGGTGCGCGGTATAGCCGCTTTCGGCGCCGCCTCGCGCGACACTGCCGCGGGCAGCCCCGCGCTTGCGCGCCGCCGGCGACGCCTCGAACAGATCACCGGATTTCTGGGTCTTTTTGTCCGTCTGGCCGGGCTTGTTCACGGTTCGGACGGGCTTGTTCATTTTTGCCATGCGGTTCTTGCAATCCGGGCTGGGTGCGATTCGGAGTGCGCCCACTATGCCACGCGCATGGCAAATCCTTGATAGCGCCAGTGCTCGTTCATAATTTTACCGCGCGCCCGCTGGAACATTGGGAAGCGTCGGGCTAGACCATGGCCCCCGCCGGGTCTTTCACCGAAGTGATGCAAGAATACTCTCAGATCGTCATCGAATTCGTGCGCCAGAATCACTGGTGGGCGTTGCCGATCGTATTCGTGCTCGCTTTCGGCGAGTCGCTGGCCTTTCTCTCCCTCTTCATCCCGGCCTGGGCGCTGCTGGTGGCTATCGGGGCGCTGATCAACGCGTCCGGACTGGTGTTCTGGCCGATCTGGCTCGCCGCGGCCGCAGGTGCGGCCGTCGGGGATTGGGTTTCCTACTGGTTCGGATTTCATTTCAAGGATCGCATCGCCCATATGTGGCCGCTGTCGCGACATCCCGACATGCTGCCGCGCGGGCATGCCTTTATGGAGAAATGGGGCATTCCCGGCATTTTCATCGGCCGCTTTTTCGGCCCGCTCCGCGCGACCGTGCCGCTGATCGCCGGTATCCTGGAAATGGATTACTGGAAGTTCCAGATCGCCAATGTGGTGTCGGCGATGCTGTGGGCCTATGTGCTGCTCGCTTTCGGCGATTACGGGATGGGAATTGCCAAATGGTTCGGTCTGACCGGCTCATGGTTCCAGTGAACGGGGCGCGCTGAACCGATGACCGTCCGCACCTTCCGCCATCCGATCGGAGCGGCCGAACGCAAGGCGCGGCATGTCTACGACACCGTCATGCGTTCACTCGGTCGTGTGCCATATGTCGCACGCGCGCAAGGCGCTCGCTTTGTTGTCGACACCACCGATCTGATCGACCGTGAGCTCGCGATCAATGCGATCTGGGAAGCTGAGCAGCTCGAGGATTTCGCGACGATCTGCCGGACGCGGAACGTCGATCGCTTTCTCGATATCGGCGCCAATGCCGGCGTCTATTCGATCATGCTGGCGGCGAAGGGACTGGGCGGGGAGATCACAGCCTTCGAGCCGGATCCGGGAAATCGGGCGCGGCTTGTTGCCAACATCGCCGCCAATGGCATGCAGGATCGTATCCGTGTCGTCCCCTATGCGGTCGGCGACAAGGCATCGACGGTCACGCTGATGGAAGCCGGCAGCCATAACCGCGGTGAATCCTGGATCGCACATCCGGACAAGCCGCCGGAAGAGGCGCCCGGGGTCGCCAGTCACGAGGTCCGGCAGATCCGGTTCGATGACGAATTCGCCATCGCCGGCGAGACGTTGCTGATCAAGATGGATGTGGAGGGGTCGGAGTTTCACGCCCTGGTCGGCATGGAGCGGACGCTGCGCGACAACCTCTGCTATCTTCAAGTCGAGCTGTATTCCGACCGTTTTGACGAGCTGAAAGCCCTGTTCGCCCGGCTTGGCTACCGCTACCTCAAGACCAGTTATATCGATCACTACTTCACGAATGTTCCGGATGTGGCCTGACCCGTCGGCGGCCCGCGCAACGCGCTGTGCTGCGACCGGGTCGCACAGGACAACGGCAGCGGCGTGGAATATCTCCGAGCGCCCGGTGTTCGTCGATCGTTGCAACAATGATCGGGTTTCGGGCCTCTCGCGGCTGGGCTATGGTCGCGGCCGGCGTTCTGAACGGGCAGCAAAAACCGGACAACGAAAACCACGCCGATCCAAGGAGGGATAAGCATGAGTGATGTGACACGCCGTAATGTGATGGCCGTAACGGCCGGTGTTTCTGCCGCCGCCATGTTTGGCGGCATCCCGTTTTCGAGACCGGCTGCTGCCCAGGCGGCGGCGTCTGCACCGGGCGGACAGGCGCCTGGATGGTACCGCTACAAGGTCGGCGATATCGAAGTCACGGCAGTCACTGACGGGATCAATCGGTTCAAGTTTCCGGACGGCTTCGTCGCCAACGTAAAACGCGACGACGTCAACAAGGCGCTCACAGCCGCCTTCCTCGAACCGGACCAGATGGCGATTCCCTACACGCCGATCGTCGTTCGCAACGGCGGCAAGACCACCGTGATCGACACCGGTACGGGTGAAGCCAGTTTCGAAAGCAGCAAGGGATCGGCCGGTCAGTTCACCCGTAATCTTGCGGCGGCAGGTATCGACCGCAAGGATGTGTCGACCGTCATCATCTCGCATTTTCATGGCGATCACGTGAACGGGCTGCTGATGCCCGACGGCTCACTGACCTACGCCAATGCTGAAATCCTGGTGCCGGACGCCGAGTACAAGTTCTGGATGGACGATGGCGAAATGAGCAAGGCTGCCGGCAACCAGCGAATGGAGGGCCTGTTCAAGAACAATCGCCGCGTGTTCGGTAACGAGAATGTCAAGAAGCAGGTGAAGCCTTATGCGGCCGGCAAGGAGCTGGTGCCGGGCGTCACCGCGGTGGCGACGCCGGGCCACTCGGTCGGGCACACCTCGCATATGATTTCGTCCGGCGGCAAGAGCGTGTTCGTACAGGCCGATATCACCAACGTGCCGTTCCTGTTCGTGCGCAATCCCGGCTGGCACCTGATGTTCGACCAGATCCCGGATCAGGCCGAAGCGACCCGTCGCAAGACCTACGACATGCTCGCGACCGACCGGACGATGGTGCAGGGTTTCCATTTTCCGTTCCCGGCCGTCGCCTATATCGAGAAGACCGGCAACGGATTCCGCGAGATAGCGGTGCCGTGGAGCCCGACTCTCTAAGGATCGATTACATGCAAGGCCGCCCGCGAGGGCGGCCTTGTTGCTGCTGGGCATCGTTTTTCGGGAGAGGTGGCATGACCGATTTGACGCGACGACATATGTTGGGTGGCGCAGCGGCGCTCTCTATTGCGGGTGGCTTCGACATGCGGCTTGCGCTTGCGCAGAGTCCGCAGGCTGCGGCCGAAGGTGTGCATCGCTTCAAGGTCGGGGATATTGAGATCGTGTCGATCCTCGACGGCGTTCGCAACGTGCCGCTGAAGGCCAGTCCGACCCGGAGCGCGAGCCTTGCCGAGTTTCAGGAGGCGCTGGCGCTGGATGGGTTGTCGCGCGACGAGATCAATTCGGTTTTCCATCCGCTGCTGGTGCGAACCGGCGGGCGCCTTGTGATGATCGACACCGGCAATGGGCCGCGCAGCCTGTCCGCGGGAACAGGACTGACCGCGCAGCGGCTTGCGGCGCTCGGCGTCGATCCGAAACAGATCGAGACGGTGCTGATCTCGCATTTCCACGGCGACCATATCGGCGGGCTCGTCACGATGGAGGGCGCGCCGGCCTTTCCCAATGCCGAGATCAAGGTGCCGCTCGACGAATGGAATTACTGGCTCGATGACGCCAACATGAGCAAGTCGGCGGAGGGCTCGAACCTGCGCAATGCACACGGCAATGTGCGGCGTGTATTCGGTGCAATCCCCGGCAAGAGCCTGACGAAATATGAAACCGGCAAGGAGGTGGCGCCCGGCATCGTTGCGATGGCGACGCCCGGCCATACGCCGGGACATTCCTGCTTCATCATCGCGTCAGGTCCAGACAAGCTCTTGGTGCAGGCCGACGTGACGTCAGGCATCGCGTCGGTGTTCGTGCGCCACCCGGACTGGTTCGGCGGTGGCGACATGGACGGCCCGACAGCGGTCGCAACCCGGCGCAAGCTGTACGACATGGTGACAGCCGAGAAGATGCTGATGACCGGCTATCACCTGCCATCTCCCGCCGTCGGTCGCCTCGAGAAGAGCGGCGCGGGCTACCGCTTCATGCCGGCGGCCTGACGCAGACACCGATTCACGGTCCGGATGCCCGAGGCCGCCTGGCACATGCGCCAGGCGGTCTCGATTTTCCCCGTGCCTATTTTGCGTTCTGCTTGAGCCAGCCCTGCATCAGGGCGATCTCGCTTTCCTGCGCCTTGATGATTTCTTCGGCCAGTTTGCGGATCTGCGGGTCCTTGCCGAAAGCGAGCACCGTCTTCGCCATGTCGACCGCGCCCTGATGATGCGGGATCATGCCCCGCACGAAGTCGATATCGGCATTACCGGTGAAGGTAATGTCCATGCCCTCGTGCATCTTGGCGTTGATCGCGTGATAGGCGAGGCTCGATGGGCCGGTATCGCCTTTCGGCTTGGCGCTGCCGTGCGCGGAATGGTCGACAGCTGCGGTGGGCGTTTGATGCGAGCCATGACCGTGGTGGTGCTGCTGCGCGAAGGCGAGCGCGGTGCCGAGCGCCAGGGTGCCGGCGGTGAGGCCGACGATGAGTTTCCGTTTCATTATTGTCTCCAAAGCTGGAATGACGCGCGCAGCCGTAACGGCGCGCGGATTGTGGATCGTCGACGGTCAGCTTCGGATGCGGGGAGGGGGCAGCGCCGGCGGCGTTTGCAGTGGATCGAGTGCCGGTACTGGTGCCGCGGCCATGATCGTGAACAGGATCGGATGAGGCGGACGCGCTATCGCCGACAGCGGCTCGACCGCCATGAAACAGGCGAAGGCATTGCACTGGGCATGTCGCGGCGCGGGCGCCTCGTTATCATGGCAGTCCGGTACGGCATGATGCAAGGCGTGATCGGACGGTGCGGGATGCTGACGCTCCGCAGGTGCCGATGCGTGCGCGGGCGAGAATGTCATGACCGGCCCGTGCATCAGGCTCATCGCTCCGTACAGGAGAACGAAGCTCAGACGCAGAAGGGTCATGGCTGCCATCATATGACGTCCGTACGACAGGGCGGGGGCAACCGGAAGCCCGGTGCACCACGGAATTGACCCCAAGACTGCCGCAGCCTATATGGCCGCATCATGACGACTGGAACCATACCTCTGCACCGCCGCGCGACCGCTTTCGCGGCCGGGCCGGGTTCGTTCGTCTGATCCCAACCTGCCGTGTGCCCGGGAGCCGCGGCGTTTCCTTAAAAATCCCCGCTTTCCAAGGTGCATCCGGCAACTTAAGTACCCGGCGGCGAAATCGGCCGCCTTGCGGAGACTAACATGGCGACTAAAGCGAAGATCGGCATTCTGGGAGCCTCGGGCTATACCGGCTCAGAGCTGGTGCGTCTTCTTATGCGCCATCCGCGCGCCGAGATCGCGCTGCTCACCGCCGACCGGAAGGCCGGGCAGGCGATGCGTGATGTGTTTCCGCAATTCTCGCCATTTGACTTGCCGACGCTCGTTTCCATCGAGGGGCTCGACTGGAAGGCGCAGGCGCTCGATCTTGTGTTCTGCGCGCTGCCGCATGCGACGACGCAGAAGGTGCTGAAGCAATTGCTGGCCGATGCGCCGAACACCAAAGTCGTCGATCTGTCCGCGGATTTCCGGCTCAGCGATGTTTCAGCCTATGCGCGCTGGTATGGGCACGAGCATCACGCGCCGGAGTTGCAGACCGAAGCGGTCTATGGCCTTGCCGAAATCCACAAGCGCGAGATCAGGAAAGCGCGGCTGGTCGCCAATCCCGGCTGCTACACCACCTGCGCCCAGCTGCCGCTGG
>CAZXJZ010000066.1:0-20885 GCA_964641065.1 uncultured Hyphomicrobiales bacterium
GGTTATTGCGTTGAGATTGCGCATGTTGATGCCGTTCACGCGTTTCCCTTCAGGGGCCCCAGTACCCGTTGGCGTAGCGCCGACGTCGAGGCGCAGGAAAGCTGGCGGAACGAAATCAATGATTTGCCACCGATCAACATTTCCGGTGAACCCTCCAACTTTTTTGAAGGTGGGCGGCGCATCCTGATCAATGGTCCAGCGCGTCACCACGACGTTGTTCGGTCCACGCGTCACCTTGACCGTTGCGTGCTCTGCCAGCGCCGCATTACCAATCGTCGACTCGTGCACGAACGCGAGGTGAGTGAGGTCCATGAGGTTGTCAACGACAAGCTGCCAGTTGGCCTGCACATGCAGGTAGGAACTCTTGGCACCCCACTTCGGACTATCCAGCCAGTGGAAGTCAGTGATCGTGGAAGGGTCAGCAAGAGCCGGGTCTCCCATCCAAATCCAGAGCCACTTGTAACGCTCCACGACAGGATAGGTCTTGACCTTGGCGTTCGGCGGAATCTGATCCTGGCCGGGAATTCGGACGCAACGACCATCAGCACCAAATTGCAGGCCATGGTAGTAACATTGGAGCCTATCGCCGACCAACTTACCCATCGAAAGTGGCAGGTGGCGGTGCGCGCAACGATCTTCGAACGCGACCGGAGTGCCATCTTCCTTACGGAAAAACACGATAGGTTCGTTCATGATCGTGCGGCCTAAAGGTTTGCGGCCGACCTCACTCTCGGACGCGGCGACGTACCAATAGTTTCGCAGGAACATCGGAAATCCCTCTGTTTTTCGAGCGCGAGGTTACATGGACTGGACAAGTTATAATTCCATTTGGAACGATATGACAATCCGCAATTGTCACAAAATCGGTAATATTTTGTCTTTTGCGCCGCACAATCTGTTTCAGATGGAACTATAATTATGGCGAAGAAAGTCTTTTATCATCAAGGGTATCTGCCCTATTTGCTGCGGCGCATCAGTGATGCGCTCATTGATCGGTTCTCTGCCGGGCTTGAGCCTCATGGCATCACACTGCCGATGTGGCGCGTCATCGCTGTGCTTCACGGTCGCGGACCTACACGCTTTCGCGTTCTCGTGAGCCAAACCTTCACGGAGCCACCGACGCTTTCGAGGTTGCTTCAATACCTGGAGGCAAAAGGATTTATTACACGGACATCGTCCGCCGTTGATGCGCGAGGTATCCTTATCTCGCCAACGAAGAAGGCCTTGAAACTAGTAGCGGATCTGACGCCATTCGCCCTCGAGGTTGAGCAGCAAACCGTGGCTGGTCTTACCGAAGACGAGGCCGAAATGTTTCGGCGGTTGGTAAGAAGGGTATGCGCGAATCTTGCGCCGTTCGCGCCAGACGATGAAGGCCGAGACTGACGGACGGCGCTGGAGAAAAGCGACGCCGCCCGAAAAGCAATCAGTCAATGTTTATAACGACTTTTCCGTCTTCGACGATGGCTGGATAAGTCTTGATCGGAACCATGCACGGCGGCCCGGCGACTTCTCCGGTTTTTATGTTGAACTGACCGTTGTGGAAATTGCATTCGACAACGTCGTCCTCGATGTAGCCCTCCGACAGCGAGCCAGGGCCATGAGTGCAAGTGTCGTCAGTGACATAGAACTGGCCGTTAATGTTGAAAACAGCCAACACGAGGTCCTCTGCCTCGCATTTCAGCGCTGAACCCTCTTCAACTTCGTCCGTTCTGCACAATTCCAATCTCTTTGGCACGGCGTAATCTCTCTCAACAAATCTGCGGCGCGTCGCAACGCGGCACGGTTGTTACACTAACGCTGCAACGTTTGACAACGGCGCATGTGCGTTCGTAAGTTCGCCGCCTCCCAAACTCTTCGCATGGCGTAATTCAATGATCATTGACTGCCACGGCCACTACACAACAGAGCCAAAAGACCTCCACAGATTTCGGAAGGATCAAATCGCAGCCGTGACAGCAAGAGATCCGCTTGCGATGCCATCGCGAGCGGGACTGACGATGTCGGACGATGAGATTCGCGAGAGCATTGAAAGCAACCAGCTCATAATTCAGCGCGAACGCGGAATCGACTTAACGATCTTTTCCCCGCGCGCTTCCGGGATGGGACATCACATCGGCGGCGAATCTGTCAGCATCGAATGGACCCAGATCTGCAACGACGTGATTCACCGCGTTGTCAGCATGTTTCCCAACAATTTCGTGGGTGTCTGTCAGCTACCCCAGTCTCAGGGAGTTTCGCCGGCAAACTCGATCAGAGAGCTAGAGCGCTGCGTAGACGAGCTGGGCTGCATAGGGTGCAACTTGAACCCCGACACCTCCGGCGGTTACTTCAAATCACCACCTTTGACCGACAAATCTTGGTATCCGCTGTTCGAAAAGCTTGTCGAACTTGACGTCCCCGCAATGATTCACGTGTCCGGTTGCTGCAATCCTGCGCTACACACGACAGGCTCATTCTATCTAAACGCCGATACCATGGCGTTCATGCAGCTAATCTTGTCGGACCTGTTCAAAGACTTTCCTTCGCTCAAGCTGATTATTCCGCATGGCGGCGGTGCCGTGCCGTTTCATTGGGGTCGATTCCGAGGTATTGCCCTGAACAACGGAAAGCCCGAACTTGCCGAGATCATGGGCAAGAACATTTTCTTCGATACGTGTGTCTATCACCAACCAGGGATCGACCTCCTCACGAAGGTGGTTCCAGTCGACAATATCCTTTTTGCATCCGAAATGCTTGGCGCGGTCAAAGGCGTCGATCCAAAAAGCGGCTTCGGATTCGACGACACCAAGCGATATGTCGATAGGGCACCTCTTTCGGAGTCCGATAAGCAGAAAATCTTCGCGGGTAACGCTCGCCGCGTATTCAGCAGGCTGCAAGCGCGTTAGAACCAGATAACAATGGAGACGCGTCAGTACCGGCTTCGTGCCGTGGCGCCGAGTTACCGAGTTTGCAAGTAGTGAAGGGGGAACGCATGCTGCACAACATAATGCGCTTAGTTCTTACAACGATCTTAGTTGCTTTTTCTCTGGCGTCCCCGGCGCGATCGGAAACTCTCCGCGTCGCGATTGTCTCGCGCACAGTTTTTTACGTCCCCCTATGGATCGCGGAGCGCAAGGACTTCTTCAAAGATCTTGGTCTTGACGTGGCCATTGAGGTCTATGACAACGCCGAGAAGATCAACGAGGATCTGAAAGCCGGTCGCGTGCAGATCAGCGTTTCCACTCCTGAGAGCGTCATCGTCGACGGTTACCGCGGCGGGTCTCTTCGGTTGATTGCAGGCAATGCTCAGAAACTGCCTCACTACATCATCGCAAAACCAGAGATCCAGCGGCTTGACCAACTGCGAGGTGCACGGTTCGGCGTGCTGTCAATGAACGAAGGCACAACGTATATGGTGCGACATCTCGCCAAGGTTGCGGGCCTGAAAGACGATGAATATCAAATACTTGCTGTCGGTGGCGCTCCGACTCGATGGCGATTGCTTAAAGAGGGGAAAATCGATGTTGGCTTGCAACCATTTCCCTTGAGCTACGAAGCGGAGAAGGCCGGCTTCAATAACCTTGGCGCTCTCCTGAATTACATTCCTGACTATCAATTTGCGAGCGTGAATGTGGATGGCAATTGGGCGGCCAACAACCGCAAAACTGTGGAAGCATTTCTGCGCGGCCTTCGCCGCGGCTATGCTTATATGCAAGCGCATATAGATGAGGCGGCCGAAATCACGGTGAAAGAGCTAAGGACCTCAGAGGAAATGGCTCGCCGCGCCCTTGATGACACGGTGAGACTGAAAATTCTTTCAGACGATCTTTCAGTATCGGAACCGGGCCTGAAGTATGTTTTTGAATCGCTCAAGTCAGCAGGCCTCCTCACCAATAATCAATCGTTTGATCTCTCCAAGTTCTATGACGGAAGCTATTTGCTGGGGAGTCAGCGAAGTGGACAGTGACTTGGTCGACAAGTAGGTACGAGCGCATCGCTGAGGGGAATCGCCGGACCACTCGGAGAATGGGGCAATCAAGGCATTCCCGCTGTGCCGCATCCTTACTTCTTGGAGAATCCTGCAATTTCTTTGTAACTGTCCGACAGTTTGCGCAATTCAGATTGGGTGATGTACTGATCGAGGTTCGTGAAGGGACGGTCACCGACCAATTCCTCGACCTTGATATTGATGAAATCTGGCGGGTTCGCGCGATTCGTGCGTACTATGTTTGCAGTTGCCGGACGGCGTTTGCTCTCATAACTCAGCAATGCGGCCGGAACGTCTGACGTGCTGGCCAGCTCGTCAGCCAGTGTACGGGCGTCGATAACAGCCTGCGCAGCGCCATTTGAACCACGCGGGTACATTGGATGAGCGGCGTCGCCGGCTAGCGTCACACGTCCGAATGTCCATTGCTCGATCGGATCCTTGTCGACCATCGGATATTCCAGCACTTGCTCAGCGTTGCGGATCAACGCCGGAACATCGAGCCAATCAAACCGCCAACTCTCGTAGATGCCGTAAAAGTCCTCGACCTTGCCAGCCTTGTTCCATTCGTTCTTTTTAAAGCTATCCTGCTTGATCTCGGCCATCCAATTGATGAGCTGATTACCTTCGCCATCGACGTCATCCATGATTGGATAGACAACGAGCTTTCCAGTCAAAATCGAACCGATCCGCATGTAACTACGACCCGTCAAAATCGGCTTGTGGCGTGTCACCCCTCGCCACGTATTAATGCCGGAAAACGCGACACGGTCATCAGGCACAAACTGCTTGCGGATCACTGAGTTGACGCCGTCGCACGCAATTACCGCATCAGCAACTTGGCTTGCCAAGGGCGCTTGGGTTTCCGTGTCGACAAACTCCGCAAGCGCTCCTTCGTGGTCTTGACGAATTGAAATGCAGCTATGTCCGGTCTTGACCCTATCGTCGCCTAGACGCTTCTTAGCCTCGTCAAACAATATGCGGTGAAGCCTACCGCGATGAATGCCAACCTCAGGATATCCGTAGCCATCGAATTTCCCGCGGTCCTCCCGATAGATCAATTGACCAAAACGATTATAGAAGCAGCTTTCGCGATTTTCGATTCCGGCCGCCAACAATGCCGGCCCTACACCCAGCTCCGTGAATTCGCGCATTGCATGCGGTAACAGAGTTATGCCAACACCCAGTTCCGTGACCAGCGGTGCTCGCTCATACACCGTGCAGCCGATGCCTCGGCGATGAAGATTAATGGCCAGAGCCAGACCACAGATTCCGCCACCAACGACTGCAATGTTCATCTTACTTCTCCGAAGAAATCCAATCTCGCATATCATTTCCACTTTAGTAAGACGTCTGTATTATTTCGTAAGACGTCTTTCTATATTCGTCAAATTTTATCTGACAGCGTCTGTGGCAAAGTAGCGCTGATCTTGAACTGCCACTGAATTTTCATCCAGCGGCGGTTAGAGCCTCGGCCAATCTGAATTGCAACTATTTTTGGATTATATTCGCGTCGAAGCGGGAAGAGGTTGACCATCTCGCTCGCGGATCAGCGCGAGATCGCTCCACGCGCCGGACGCTTACGTCCGGTAAGCAGAGAATCTGTTTTCCCGGCACCTGCCCTCCGCTCGCGGCGCTCATTCTCAATAAGCGGAACGCGAGAAGTCTCGTTGAATGCAGCGTTTAGCTTCCTCAAGAGCCGTAAAAGGGCAGCCTGCTCGCTCGAATTCAGCGGTGCCAGAAGGCGCCTCCTAGCCGATTTAGCGGGTGTTTCGAGACGCTGAAAGAGCTTCAATCCGGCGGGCGTCAGTGTGAGATATCTGCGACGCTTGTCCATCTTATCGACAACGCGAACTATGAGATTGGCGCTTTCCAGCGCCTTAACAACCATGCCGGTCGTGGATCGGTCTAGGCCGAGAAGCCTCGCCGCCGTAACCTGATCGACGGCGGGAACATATTTCAAAAGATACAATATCCCGAATTGGGTCGTCGTAACTCGAAGGTCGGCTGTTTCTTCCATAAACACTGAGACAGCGATCTGATGTGCCCGACGAATCATAAAGCCCGGGCGGCAGTAAAGATCGTTCAAGGGGTCCCGGCGCATGGTTTTTCCGACCTAAGAGGCGATGCGATTGTTGGACAACGATTCCTAGCGTCCGCTTTCGGAAGAGTGACGCGCTCGGCTCGGGCTATTTTCCGAAATGCTCGATCAGCAGTTCAGTAAGGACTTGGACTTTTCGCGCGGGGTGCTGTCCGGGCGGCCGGACGACAAATATGCCAGCCGTGGGGGGAGGATAACGTGTCATCACCGGGACCAAGGCGCCGGAAGCCAAATAGCGCTCGATGAGGCAAGTCGGAAGCCAGGCGATGCCGAGCCCCGCTACGGCGGCGACGGCGAGAGCGGTACCGTTGTCGGCCTTGAACCGCCCCCGCGGATGAACGGAGATCGTCTTGTCGCCATCGATGAATTGCCAGGTTTCCGTGCCCTGCATCAGCGCCTGATGTGTGAGAATTTCGTCCGGCGCCTCGGGAGCCCCATGCTCCTTGATATAGTCCGGGCTCGCGACGAGCTTCCCATGGATCGGCCCAACGAGACGTGCGATCAGATTTGAGTCGCTGAGGTAGCCGACGCGTACCGCACAATCGAAGCCTTCCCCGACAATATCTACGAAGCGATCGCTATAGCACGCATGTACGTGAAGCAGCGGGTGGCGCCGCGCCAGTTCCGCAAACACCGGCGCTAGATGCGTTGGGCCGAAAGTCAGCGGCACTGCAATCCTTAGGCGGCCACGCAGATCGCCGGCGGGCAGAATTGTCTCCCGCGCAGTATCAATCTCGGCGCAGACCCGGGCAGCGTGGTCGCGGAACGTGACGCCAGCCTCAGTTAACGCCGCGCCGCGGGTTGTCCGTGCAAGAAGCTGAACGCCCAGTTCCGTTTCCAGCCGGAACAGCCGCCGACTGACGATGGACTTCGAAACACCGAGCCGGCGGGCGGCCGAGGAGACGCCGCCGGCATCGGCCACTTCAACAAACGTCCGCAGATCTTCAAAGTCCAACATCTGCGTTCCACTTTTCGCGACACAGCTTGGCAATCAGTGACGATACCGCACCGCATACCCGAACGATACCTTGAGCATCTCAAAGCCAAGGAAAATGCGATGACAAATATCCTGGTCCTCAACAGCAGTGTTCTTGGCGACGGTTCCGTTTCCAAGCTCCTGGTTGAAGAAGCCGTTCATGGCCTCCTGAAGGCGAATCCGGGTGCAACCGTCGTCGAGCGGGATCTGGGCAGTGCGCCCATTCCGCACCTCGTCACCGCCAATGTGGCGGGAGTCAGGGGCGTTCCTACAACAGAAGCTGAACTGGCCGCTCGCGCCCTTTCAGACAAGCTGATCGCCGAGCTGCGGGTCGCCGACATCATCGTCATCGGCGCGCCAATGTACAATTTCAGCATCCCTACCGGTCTGCGGGCTTGGTTCGACTATGTCCTGCGCGCGGGCGAGACGTTCAGCTATTCGGAGGCTGGCCCGCAGGGTCTGCTCGCCGGCAAGCGGGTCATCGTCATCGAGTCGCGCGGAGGTCTCTACTCCGAAGGTCCTGCCCGGGCGATCGATTTCCAGGAGCCCTATCTGCGGACTCTGCTGGGCTTCATCGGCCTGAGCGACGTCACCTTCATCCACGCCGAGAAGCTCGGCTTCGGCCCCGACGCCCGCGAAGCGGCGCTGGCGGCTGCCAAGCAGGCGCTTGCCGAGGCTGCCTGACCTTACCGCGCGCAGGACGCGACAATGACCATTTCGAGCGCAGTTCCAAGCATGTTGGTGGAGCGAGTGATCCTCCCACCTGTCCGGGATCTGGGTGACGGCTTCAACGTTCGTCGCGCGCTGCCATCCGCGCAGCACCGGATGGTCGGTCCCTTCATCTTCCTCGATCATTTCGGACCGGTGGTGTTTCGGGCTGGAGATGGCCCGAACGTCCGCCCTCATCCGCATATCGGCTTGTCGACCCTGACTTTCCTGCTCGAAGGCGAGATGGTTCACCGCGACAGCGCGGGAAATGTCGAAACGATCCGTCCCGGCGACGTAAACTGGATGACAGCGGGCAGCGGCATCGTCCATTCAGAGCGTTCGCCTGCCAAGGTCCAGGCCCAGGGTGGGACGGTGTTCGGTCAGCAGATCTGGGTCGCCTTGCCCAAGGCGATCGAGGAGATGCAGCCGGGCTTTTCGCATCATGCCGAAGACACGCTGCCTGGGCTCGAGGCCGACGGCGTCTCGCTCACCATCGTCGCGGGTGAAGCCTTCGGAGAACGCTCTCCGGTGCCGGTCTATTCGGACCTGATGTATGTCGACGTCGTACTCAAGCCTGACGCGCGACTGCAGGTCCCCGCCCAGCATATCGAGCGCGCTGTATTTGTCGTCTCGGGCGAGATTGAAGTCGCAGGCCAGAGCGGAACCTTCGGCGAAGCGCAGTTTGTGATCTTCAAACCAGGCGCGGAGATCGTGCTGCGCGCGCGCGGTGGCGCCCATCTGATGCTGGTTGGGGGCGAGCCCTTTCCCGAGCGGCGCTACATCTACTGGAATTTCGTCTCGAGTTCGAAGAATCGGATCGAGCAGGCGAAGAACGACTGGCGGGAGGGTCGCTTCCCCGAGATCGCCGGGGAGACGGAGTTCATTCCGCTGCCCTGTGATCCGTCGCGCGTTACGCCTGCCGACTGAAGACTGTGTGAGGGACGTATTATGCAAATCGGTATCGACAGTTTTGCGGCAATCCTCCCCGATCCGGCGACGGGCAAACCGCCTTCGGCGACCGATCGCATGGCCGATCTCCTCGAAGAGGTCGAAGTCGCGGATCGCGTTGGGCTCGACGTGTTCGGCATGGGCGAGCACCATCGCGCCGAATTCCTGGATTCCGCACCAGCGATCATCTTGGCCGCCGCGGCTGCCCGCACCAAGACGATCCGTCTCACGAGCGCGGTCACCGTATTGAGCGCCGCCGACCCTGTGCGGGTGTTTCAGGAGTTCGCGACCCTCGACCTGATCGCGAAAGGTCGCGCCGAAATCGTCGTTGGCCGGGGCTCGTTTGGCGAAGCCTATCCGCTGTTCGGTCTGGACACGCGGGACTATGACGAGCTCTTTGAGGAGAAACTCGACCTCTTCCTCAAGCTCCGCGAGACGACCCATCCCACATGGAAGGGGCGCTACCGTCCCGCGCTCTCGGGTCAGGGCGTTTTCCCTCGACCCCATCAGCAGCGTCTCCCGGTGTGGCTTGGCGTCGGAGGCACGCCACAATCCTTCGTCCGCGCCGGCGTGCTCGGCCTTCCACTGATCGTCGCGATCATCGGCGGCAACTTCCAGCGCTTCCGCCCGCTCGTCGATCTCTACCGCAACAGCGGGCTGCGAGCTGGGCACTCCCTTGAGCAGCTCACCGTCGGCGTCCATGCAATGGGCTTCGTCGGAGAGACTAACGCTGAAGCCAAGGATGCTTTCTTTCCAGGCTGGGCGCATCTGACGACGAAGGTTGGTCGCGAGCGCGGCTGGCCGGCGCCTTCGCGCCAGCAGTTCGAGGCGATGTGTGGCCCGGACGGCGCCTTTCTGATCGGTGATCCGGCGACCGTCGCCGGAAAAATGCTCGATGCAAGCGGTGCACTCGGCGGCGTCGGACGCATTACTTTCCAGATGAGTACGGCATCCCTCGAAACGGATGCGATGATGCGCTCGATCGATCTGCTGGGAACCGAGGTAGCGCCGATCGTGCGTACGGCGCAGTCAACACCGATGATCACCCGCAAGCGTGAACGTGCAGTTTTGTAGAAAGAAAGAACCCAAACATGCACAAGGAGGGCAGAATATGAACTCGAAATCCATCGACTATGACGGCCTCATGCAGGCAAATCTCGCGCGGGTGTTCGGCGAGCGCGATGGCTCCCGCCGCATGAATGCGATCGCAGAACTCTATGTCGACGATGCAACACTATACGAGCCGCCAGATGCATCGGCGACGGGCCATGCCGCAATTAGCCAAGCGGTGGAAGCACTGCTGACGCACCTGCCACCCAACTTCATTTTCACCGCGATTGGTCCTGCTGTCGGCCACCACGGAATGGGACGGCTGCGCTGGCAGGCCGGGCCACCGAACGGTCCCGTAGCTGTGACCGGAACCGACGTCGCCCGGTTCGAAGACGGCCGCATCCAGACCCTTCACGTCTTTCTCGACCCTGCCGGGGCCTGAGCCACCGCCTGCATATCCCAAGGAGCTACCATGCCCAAGACCGGCCTCGAAGCCCTGCTTCGCCCCGAAAACAGCATTCTCGTGTTGATCGACCATCAGCCGTACCAGTTCACCAACCTGAACAGCCACGAGCCGACGATGATCATCAACAATGTCATCGGCCTCGCGAAGACGGCGAAGGTCTTCAACGTACCGACGATCCTGACCACGGTGATCGAAGAGCGCGGCGGCTACATCATCAAGGGTCTGCAGGACGTGTTCCCGGACCAGAAGCCGATCGACCGCACCTTCATCAACACCTGGGAAGATCCGAAAGTTACGGATATCGTGAAGAAGAGCGGGCGCAAGCAGCTCGTGCTAGCTGCGCTCTATACCGAGATCTGCCTCGCCATGCCGGCGATCCAGGCGCTCGCCGAGGGATATGACGTTTTCATCGTCACCGACGCTTCCGGCGGCGTCTCGCTGGAAGCCCATGACATGGCCGTGCGCCGCATGGTCGCCGCTGGCGCAGTGCCGATCACCTGGCTTGCCGTGCTCGGCGAATGGCAACGCGACTGGGCACGCGAGAAAACGGCGGCCGGCGTATCGGCCGTCGTTCTCGAGCACGGCGGAGCCAGCGCCGTAGCTCTGGCCTGGGAATTGCAACTTCTTGCCGGGCGAGCCGGCGCGGGCGTCTGATAATGCCAACTGCGCCAGCGCCAATCCGTATCGGGTACTGCCTGTCGCTGACCGGTCCGCTCGCAAGTAACAGCAAATCGGCTCGGCTCGCCCATGACATTTGGCGGGAAGATGTCAACAGACGGGGCGGCCTGCTCGGCCGTCCTGTCGAACTCGTCTGCTACGATGATCAAGCCGACGCCTCACTCGTTCCCGGCATCTACAAGCGACTGATGGACGAAGTTAAGGTCGATCTCGTGATCGGCGGTTACGGCACCAACACTTTATTGCCGGCGATGCCGTTGATCATGGAACGGCAGCGCTTTTTCGTCGGACTGATGGGCCTGGGCGTCAACAACATACTCGCCTATTCGAACTACTTCGCCATGATTCCGACCGGCCCAGATCCGAACGCAGCACTGACCGAGGGATTTTTCGAGCTTGCCGCTGCGCAGACGCCTCGGCCTTTGACCGTGGCGCTGGTCTCGGCGGATGCGGAATTCGCGCACAACCCCATCCTTGGCGCAAAAGCCGATGCGGAGAAGTACGGTCTCCGTATCGTCCATGAAGCTACCTATCCGCTGACGACCGAGAATTTCGCGCCTGTCATCGACTCTGTCGCCAAAAGCGGCTGCGATCTACTGTTTCTCTGCTCCTATCTCGAAGACTCGATCGGCCTCGTGCGCGCCATCCATGCACACCCCTTCCGCCCGAAGATGGTCGGCGCCGGCATGATCGGTCCGCAGAATACGGCGGTGAAAACCGCGCTCGGCCCGCTGCTCAACGGTTTCGTAAACTACGAATATTGGGTGCCGGTCCCCAGGATGATGTTTCCCGGGGTTCAGGAATTTCTAAATACCTATCAGGCGCGAGCCCACGAGGACGGCGTCGACCTCTTGGGACATTACATGGCGCCGCTGGCCTATGCCCAGATGCAGGTGGTTGCTGAGGCTGTCGAAGCCACCGGCGGTCTTGATGACACCGCCCTGTCGACCTTCACGAGAGATGCGACTTTCAACACAGTCATGGGCGACGTCAAGTTCGGCAAGAACGGTGAATGGGCGCATCCGCGCGTTCTGCAGGTTCAGTTTCAAGGTATAGACGGTTATGACGCCGATCAGTTCAAGGATGGATCAAGACAGGTCGTCGTCGCGCCGAGCACGCTGGCGTCAGGACATTTGATTTTTCCCTATGCCGAGGCGCTGATCTCACGAAGCACTTGACAATTACAATAGCTTCAACTCGTACCTGCTGCGTTATGCGTGGAGTCGAGACTGGTGAAGACGACACAAACCACAAATGTTCACGTCCCGCTTCGACGGCGGTCAGGCAACTGGAGCGTTTTGCCTGACGACGGGGCTGGCATTATCCAGCACCTGCGCTTGAGGCCAACAGCGTAATGGAAAAGCCAGACCTGATGCCGCCCTAACCTCATGCGGCCCTATTCGGGCGGACATCCGATGGCCAAAAACTTTCCGAGGAACCAGCGCAGCCCACGCAAGTTAATTCCGCTCTTGTTAGCGCGCCGCTTGTTCCACTCGGCCGTGAAGGCATTTCTGTCTTCTGATGTGATTATCTTAACCTCGGTGAATATAGCATTTCCCGGTATTACCGCATTGAACGAATTTGTCGCTCGATAGGAAACGCATACTGTCCCGTCATCCATTCGCAATGCGCTCTCTAGGTCGACCCTGGTCAGGGCTGTGCCGCCAAAGGCTATTTCGTACCTGATCTATTCCGGACGTCAGGTCGGCCCAGACGAAGCGCTCGTGATGGGTATGGTCAGCAGGGTTTTTGCCGCCAGCGATTTTACGGCCGAGTACGACAAGCTCCTTCTGGAAATGACCGGCCGGCCGCGGGCGGTCCTGCAGACGATCAAGCAATATGAACGCAAGGCGCGCGATCTTTCGGCCGACATGGCACGCGACTATGCCGGTACGCTGCTGGCGCTGGCGCAGACCGAGATCAAAAAACCGGCCGCGGCGTCCGGTGGCGGTACGGATCGTTGATCGGCGATATGCTGAGTGCGAGTTTTGGCGAGACTTATCTCTATCAGGTCGCATCGATCTCGACCAATTTGATCCTCAGCTATGTTGCCCGAACATGTGCCCAGCCTTCCCAGATCGTTCTGATGGAGGCCGCTGCAAGCTTGTCACTCATGGGACTTACTGTGGTCGCGCTCGAACAGGCGGCCGCGTCTCCGTTCTGTACGTCGCGGCCTGCCGATGCTGGGAATTGACGAGTTTGGAAAGGTCCGATTTGTGCACTGAACGGACATTAGCAAAGACTTCCAGAATGGGGCTCATGCGCCCCAAATCCCCTCGGCCTCGCGAGGCACTCCCTCGAAGATCCATATTTTTCCAAGATGAGGCTTGAGCGGAAACGCTCTTCGTTTGTCAAAACAATTCGCAGATCGTCAACGACACAATCGGAATTCAATTCCGCGTTTCACACTATGTGGTTGTCAAGCGGCATCTGTATAGCGAGCTCAGATAGCTCTTGCCCATTCTACTTTAAGCACTAAGATTGTTTCCACTAAAAGAAATATCGTTCCGGTGAACGGAACGTTGGGAGGTTATCGCGCAGCTTGTTTCGCTGTACCAAGCAAATGAGGGAACCATGCTCAGTCTCGCTCGGGCTGCAACTTTCCTCCTGGCAGGGCTAATCACCACCGCATCCATATACGATGCTCAGTCGCAGGCGCCAAAACGCGGCGGTATCTTCCGGCACGCGGTAGAGGGTGAGCCTGCCAACCTTGATTGCCATTCAGCAGCGACTTCATTCGCGCTGCAAGTTCTTGCACCGCATTACTCGACGCTGCTCAAGTACGACCGGAACGATTTCTCAAAAATCATTGGCGATCTCGCTGAGTCTTGGACGGTATCTCCGGAACGCCTGGTGTACACATTCAAGCTACGGCCCGGCGTCAAATTTCATGATGGCAGCGAGCTGTCTTCGGCCGATATCAAGGCGACGTTTGAGCGGCTGCGCAATCCGCCGCCCGGCATCACGTCCGCGCGCAGGGGGCAGTTCACCGGGATTGAATCGATCGAAACTCCATCGGCAGACACTGTCGTATTTAAGCTGAGCCGTCCAAACCCAGCCGGCCTGTTCATGTTCGCGAGCCCGTGGAACTGTGTGTATTCCGCGAAGAAACTTGCGGAAGATCAGACTTGGTACAATAGCAACGTCATGGGGACCGGTCCTTTTGTGTTTGAAGAATACGCGAAAGGCTCTCACTGGTCTGCGAAGCGTTTCGATCAGTATTTCATTCCCGGCAAGCCATATCTCGACGGCATTCGGGCATTCTTTATCTCGGGCGCGAGTGTCATCAATGGCCTCGCCGGCGGTCAGTTCGACGGGGTCTTGTTTATGGTCGTCGCGCCGGACCAGGCGCGCCTCAAGAGTCTCAAGAGGGATGCGATTCAGTTGGACACGAACGTGTTCAATGTGACACTTTTCCTTACTCCCAACTTGCGCAAACCTCCGTTCAACGATCCACGTGTTCGACGCGCGCTAAGCCTCGCGATTGATCGACAAGGTGGGCTCGACGGCCTGAAGCGCCTCGCTGCCGTAGACTTTCTCACGGTGCTTGTTCCGCCGGGAGGCCTCAGCAATTTTACAGAACAGGAAATGGCAAAGCTCCCTGGTTTCAGCAGCGACATCGAAGCTCGCCGTGCCGAAGCCAAGAAATTGCTCGCTGAAGCCGGCGTCTCCAACCTCAAGCTAACCTTGCTCAACCGCAATGTTCGCCAACCTTGGCAGCCGGTGGGAGTGTTCGTTATGGATCAGTGGCGGCAGATCGGCATTGAGGTCGACCAAATTCCGGCGGAAACGCCGCAGTATTTCGCCGCGATAACCTCTGGCAATTACGACGTCGCGCTTGACTTCAACAATACCGTCAGCGTCGATCCCAACGAAACGCTGATCAAATTTGTGCCCGGCAGCCCCATCAATTATTCCGGCGTTGATGACAAGCTGCTCACAGAACTTTACGAGAAGCAGGCTCTGTCGGACGATCCCGATGAGCGCAGGAAGATCGTACGGCAATTTCTCGAGAGAATGATGGATCAGCTTTACTCCATCCCGCTCATTGGAAGTAATCGTACAACCGCTGTACTCAAAGAGGTGAAAGGCTGGAAGACACCTCCGACGACAGTAATGAACCTCGATATGGCTGACGTCTGGTTCGACCGGTAGCACACCAAGAGTGTTGGAGAGAGTCGTGCCGCCTGCACCTTCACCGTTCAGTATTCCGCTCGCATCGGCTCATTATCCCGAGTTCGGCATTTACGCCATTCGGCGAGAAATGCCTTGTCCTTGGGAGTTCAGGGGGTGGAAGCCGGAGAGCCTCTCGTGGAAAAACGGTTGCTACATACACGGTGGCTTGTCAGGCCGTGGTAGCCAAGTTCGTTATCGTGGCCGGGACGCGGAAAACTTCCTGGCGTCCATCTGTGTTAACAACTTCTCACGCTTCAAGTCCGGAACCGCTAAACACGCGGTCATGTGCACCGATAAGGGGTTAGTTGCAGCACATGGGGTCCTTCAGCGCATGGCGGATGACGAATTTCGGCTTTTCGCGAGCGGGCCTTGGGCGCCATACCTGCACAGCAAGACCACGTTCGATGTCGAACAAGTCGTGGAAGACCGCTACCTTTTTCAAGTCGCGGGCCCGTCGTCACTTCAGGTGCTGGAAGCAGCTGCCGGAGAGTCGCTTCGTGATGTAGAGTTTCTGCGTTTCCGTGACAGCAAGATTGCTGGGAAAGCTGTGCAGGTCATGCGAATCGGCATGGCCGGGACGCTAGCATACGAATTGCACGGCCCGACGAGTGAGGGTCCGGGCGTCTACGACGCGGTGTTCGAGGCTGGCCGTGCCTTTGGGCTTGAACGCCTCGGTTGGCAAACCTATCCGGTCAATCACGTCGAGGGCGGATTTCCGCAGGCGAACTGGACGTTCTTGGGCGCGGCTCAAGACGATCCTGGATTCTTGTTGCATCCGAACAAACTGCGCTGGATGTCACCGGACGTTACCGGGAGCGTCGATCCTGGAAACATGCGTGCGCGCTATCGTACGCCCGTCGAAGTCGGATGGGAAAAGTCGGTGCAACTCGATCACGAGTTTCAGGGGCGCGATGCGATCGAACGAGAGATTGCCGACCGTAGAAAAACGATTGTCACTTTGGTCTGGAATGCCGATGACGTCCTTGACGTCTATGCTTCGCTTTTCCGCGATGGAAGCGAATACAAGACCTTCGAACTCCCGACGACGCCGCACTTCCGGCGCATGATCGCGCACGCCGATCACGTCCTGCATGCCGACAAGCCCGTGGGCATATCGTCGGGAACCACTTACAGTTACTATTTCCGGAAGATGATATCGCTCTGCACGATCGATCGTGATTGCGCGGATGTTGGTACAGAGGTGATTGTCAAGTGGGGCGACTTTGGCGGTCCGATCAAAGACATCCGCGCACGCGTCGATCGGTTTCCGTATCTTCGTCAGGGCCGCAACCAGGATGTCGATGTCGCAAAGGTCACCGGCATACCGACAGCAGACGCGCGTTCGGTTCTACACTCCTCAAACGACTGAGACAGAAGTCTGGTCTAGCGATTTATGAACACAATATCTGTGCGTCTAGCAAGGAAAGCCGCTATGACCAATGCCACGATCATAACTTGCGCAGTGACAGGCGCTGGAGATACCCCGGGCAAGAGTAGAGCTGTCCCGGTAACGCCAGAGGAAATTGCTCAGTCATCAATTGAGGCTGCGGGAGCCGGGGCTGCCATTATCCACATCCACGTCAGGAGTCCTGACACCGGTCTGCCGTCTCGGGATCCCGCGTTGTTTCGGGAAGTTGTCGCGCGCATAAGGGATAGCGGGTGCGGCGCCCTTCTCAATCTGACGACAGGCGAAGGCGGTATGCTGGGGATCCGCAACCGGGCGCTTAGCGATGACATCCTTGACAATGAGGTGAGCGCGCCAGAACAGCGTTTCGCACATGTTGCTGACAACTTGCCGGAAATGTGCACGATCGACATGGGGACGATGAATGTTGACCAGGATATTTTTGTGAATACGACATTCGATGTCACGCGTCTGGCTGAATTAAGCGCCGGCGCGGGCGTGCTCCCTGAGCTCGAAGTTTTTGATGCCGGACAGATCCAATTTTCAAAGGAATTGATCAACGCAGGTAAGGTGCAATCTCCTGCATTCTTTCAGCTTTGCCTGGGTGTGCCTGGCGGCAGCCCGGCGACCCCGGAGACACTTCTTTACTTGAAGAGCCTATTGCCCCAAGGGTCACCCTGGGCGGCGTTTGGTATCGGCGCTCAGCAGTTTCCGATGGTCGCACAATGCGCCATCTCTGGCGGACACGTGCGAGTCAGCCTTGAAGACAACCTTTATCTCGAAAAGGGTGTGCTCGCACCTTCCAACGCATCCATGGTCGAGAAAGCTGCGAATATAATTGCCTTGCTCGGCGGAAATGTTGCGGGTCCGGGGGAGGCGAAGCGACTTCTCAGCATTTCATAGGCACGCGGTCTCTCGGGTGTGTTCGCAAGTTCGAAGGAGTAGTGCGTGCAAGAAAAACGGCCCTTCGGTGGTCCTTCTAAACCCGAATTGAATTTTGCTTTTCGCATAACGATTTACATGGGCGAGCGACATCGCTTTGGCGCCGGCCCCAGCGGGACCACCCGCGGTTTCACCTCGGTGGCTCATGGGTTGATTGAGGGGCCGCGGTTAAGCGGCAAGGTTTTGGCAGCGTCTGGCGGGGACTATCCTGGCCAGGACCGCGATCTGTTCTCGTTCTCAATTTGCAGAATCGGAGAGCGAGATAGTGGACCGACACCGGCAGCGTTACGGCGAGCTAAGGCACACCCTAAGTCACCCCTTTAGTCACAGTCTAAGTCACCCTCTTAGTCATTATCCCTCCTCGTTGTCTGAAGGTCCGGTTGTTCCGCCACCGCGTGACGGTCATCGGCGGCGATTCAGTGAAGCGGACAAACGTCGGATTCTCGAAGAGGCAGCTGCGTGGACGTTAAGCCAACCAGGTTCGCCGCAGCGCCCGGTCACCTACCGTCATCGATGAGAGTGCCATTGCGGCACAGTGCCTTCTTTTCGGGTCGACTTTGCGCACTCCGGTCAAACAGCCTGTACGCCGCCGTAATGGTTTCTGCTGCGTCGTCACAAGTGATGTATCCGGCGGCCAAGTTCGCCTTTGTGGTCTCGGCGACGCCGCCGACATACGCATTGGGATCCGGATACAGAGTCGCTAGTTCTGCCTCCGTGTAGAACCGGTGATGGCCGCCGTTGCGGCAGAAACCCGGCCCCGGGTTCAGATAACCGAGATTGAATGCCGTCGGGAAGACGTACTCGGCGAGCTGAATACCTCCGAAGGTCCGCCCCTGCGCATCATGGCGCAGACCCGTGCCATCGGAGTCTCGCTCCAAAGGCTTGCCGGGCGACGCAGAGAGACTCCCGCCGGCCCATTTGTTGACCTGATCGAACGCCGCGTTCAGCACCTTGTGCATGGGGATTGCGCTCCACAGCGGGTAATGGGCGCAGCCGACAATGAGATCCTGGATCGTCGCGACCGGCGTTCCCTGCCGGGTTCTCAGACCCTTGTCCCGCGTTGTGATGGCGTCGACATACTGCATGTCCCAACGGCTAAGATGTGAAGTGCCTGCCACTTCCCAGCGGCGAGTCGTCGGACTATCGGGCACCACCTTGCGCCCGTCGCTCCAGACCTCGGCGCCGACGGAGATGAGCTTGGTCGGATTGTCGGTTCTCAAAAGGTGCCAGGTGCTCTGACCGCTGATGTCAGTCAGACCCGGGTCATAGAGCACCATCCCGTCAACAACCCGGTGCAGCGGGTCGAGCGAGTTGTAGTACTGGGTCAGACGTCTGCCGGCCTGCGATTCACCGGTCGCGATCACCTGCCGGACTTTCATGCCGGCAAGAGCATCCACGGACCCGGGCTCGCGAAGCGCCTTGACCGCCTGGGAGAAGATATCCCAGGAGAGCACGTCGCCGGTTCGTAACGGATCGGGCGGTGTGGTGTCCGGCGCCGAAACGGTAAGGCTGCCGTACCGCTCCGGGTTCCAGGTCTTCAGCCGCTCGACGCCCACTTTCTGGTTGGAGATGCTGACAACCGCATAGCCATTGCGCATGAAGTAGTCGCGTGACGTCGCCCAGTTGAAGTCGATGTCCTGCCCGAGTGTTACGTTGTACCACTCGACGACGACGGTGCCGTTGAACTTGGCGGCGTCCACCGGCCGGCGGACGATCATACGCGTCTTGTAAGCGAAACCGCCGTCCACGACGGTGGCGCTGTTCATCGCGTCGGAGAATACGTAGCGGTTCGCTTCGCCGCTAACGAAATATTCCTGCTCGGCATAGCCTTTCTCGGCGAGGTTCTCGGGCGAGGCCGCGAACGCATTGGTCCCCGGCACTACGACGGGCTCGAACTTCGCAGCTGGCACGTTCATCGTACTCGCCGCCTGGGCGGCACCCACTAGCAGCACCGCAAACGTTGCCGCACACAGCGCCCGTACTTGCTCTCTCCGCATCACAAGTATCCTCTCCAGTCCTGGAGTTATAAGTTTCATCGTCTGCGAGGCGCTCAAGACAACGCGATGTCCGCCATCCGCTCGCCGATGACGACTGTCGGCGCCATGGTGTTTCCGGTCGACACCCGCGGCATGACCGAAGCGTCTGCGATCGAAAGCCCTTCCACGCCGCGAACCCGAAGCTTGCCGTCGACGACCGACATCGCGTCTCGACCCATCTTGCAAGTGCAGCTCTGGTGGAAATAGGTGCCCGCAGCGTTGCGCAGAAAATCGGTCATCGCCGCCTTGTCGAGCTTGCCGGGCATGATCTCGCGCTTGACGAACTCCTTCATAGCGGGCGCAGCACCGACCTCGCGGCAAAGCTCGATACCGCGCAGCAGCGCCGTGATGTCGTCCGCATGCGTGAGGAAGGCGCCGTCGATTCTCGCCTTGTCGGCGGGATTGGCCGAGGCGAGCGTTACGCGTCCGCGGCTCTTCGGCCGCACCAGCCCCGGCGCGATCGACCAGGCGCCGGGAACGACATTGTATTGCTTGCCTGTGACTTCCGAGGCGTAGGGGACTTCGATCTGGAACGGCTGCAAGTCGGGCGTCTCGAGCGCGCTGTCGCTCTTCCAGAAGAACGTCGCTTCGGCGAGATTGTTCGCGGGCGGCAGCGGATTGTTGTACTCCCAGATGCAGCCAGCAACGAGCACATGGTCCTGGAAGTTTCTTCCGACGCCCGACAGCGCGACGGCGGTCTTGAGAGCGTGCTTGGCAAGCTCCGTCGGATCGCCGATGCCTGAAAGCATCAGAATTTTCGGCGTGTTGATGGCGCCGGCGCACAGGATCACCTGCCTGGCCGCCGAGACTGTCTGCGCGGCACCGTCCTTGGTGAAATTGACTCCAGTGACTTTCGAACCGTTCATCGCGAGGCTCGTCACGTGTGCGCCCGTCACCAGCGTGACGTTGGGCTTGGCGAGAACGCCATAGAGATAGTCCGATGGCAGGTTGCGCCGCCGTCCGTCCTTGATACGCAAGTTAGCGATGGCAACACCGCCCGCACCTTCCATCATGGAGCCATTCTGATCCTCGAAGGCCGGGATGCCGATCGAGGTTGCGGCTTGCAGCATCGCCGGCGCAATCGGATTGGGATTTTGCGCGGGAGCAATCCAGAGCCGTCCGCCCTTGCCGCGACGCTCGGGGTCAGCCGCACCCTGCCAGTTTTCGATGCGGCGGTAGATTTTGAGCACGCTCTGGTAATTCCAGGCGTCATCGCTGGCTTCCGACGCCCAGAAGTCAAAATCATTCTTGTGCCCGCGTGCCCAAACGGTCGCGTTGATCGAGGAGCCGCCGCCGACCACTTTGCCCATCGGCAAGATTAGCGCACGCCCATTGACGCTCGCGCTCGGATCGGCGGTATCACCCCAATCCCGTTCGCTGCGGATATTGGTCGGCCACATCGCCGGGACCTGGACGTTTTCCACCTGGTCGGACC
>CAZXJZ010000067.1:0-20865 GCA_964641065.1 uncultured Hyphomicrobiales bacterium
CGTGCCGCGCATGCCGAGCGGATCCCAATCGCCGGTGACGCTGACGCCGGGTGCATTGGCAGGGATGCCAAGATAGAGCGTGTTGCGTCGCATCGCGTCTTCGCCCTCGGCGCGCCGCGTGCAGAGCGCACCATAATAATCGGCCGAGCCTGACAGCGAGGCGAAGATCTTCTTGCCATTGACGATGTAGCCGCCTTCGACCGGACGCGCTTCGGTGCCGAATGCGACTGCGCCTGCGGCCGCCGCGCCACCTTCGGAGAAGGGCTGCGCATACACCGCGCCGTCGCGCAGGATGCGCTGGTAATGCACTTCGCGGCGCTTGAGGTGTTCGGCGCGCACGTCGGCTGGCATCTCCATCTCGTCGGAGATCGGGCCCGACCAGAGTGTCGAGCACACATGCATGTTCCAGGACAGCGCGGTCGCGCCGCAATAGCGGCCGAGTTCGGACGCGCATAGCGCATAGGTCTTGTAGTCGGCGCCGGTGCCGCCCGACGATTTCGGAATGCAGATGCCGAGCAGGCCCTCGGGATGCATGTCGCGGAAATTCTCGATCGGGAAGGTGGCGTCGCGATCGTGCTGCGCGGCGCGCGGCGCCAGATATTGCTTGCCGAAGCGGCGGCTCTTGGCGATCAGGTCTGCCTGGAAATCGCTGAGATTAAAGGCATCCGGCGCGAAGAGAGGCGCGTCGGTGTCGGTCTTGTCCAGATCAATCGGTTTCATCCGGCAGCACTCCTTGTAGCGCTCGCATCCAGGCCACGCAGGAAGCCGAGCACGGCCGCATCGAAGGCGGCGGGGTTTTCCAGGTTGGGCAGGTGGCCCAGCCCGGGCAGGACCACGAATGTGGCGCCCGGAATTTTCGAGGCCATGCGCTCCATCATGGCGGGCGGAGCATTGGTGTCGAGCTCGCCCACGAGACACATCGTCGGCACTCTTATTTGGCCGAGGTTCGCACGTTCTTCGAAGGTTACGATGGCTTCCACGCAGGCCTTGTAGGTCTCGGCCGGAGCTGCGGCCATGGAGCGAATAGCGATCTCCCGGCCCTTCGGATCTGCGTTTATCCCCATGATTTCATTAATCATTCCGGCTGCGAGCTCTGGCATCGACTTGCCGGCGCGCAGCGGGGCGAGGCGGTCGGCGACGAATTTCTTCTGGAAATCGCCGTCCGGTTTGCCGAAGGAGGGGCTCGTCCCCACCAGTACAACGGCCTGATATCCATCGGGTTTTCGCCGCAGCATGGTTTGCGCGATCATGCCGCCGAGTGAGTGCCCGACCAGCACCGGGCGTACCAATCCCGCGGCCGCGATCTGCGCCTCCACGTCGTCCGAAAACTGTTCGAAATCAATGGCTCCGATGGCCGGCCGGCCGCCATAGCCGGGCAGATCCAGGGCCAGCGGCGCGTATCCGGCCGCGCGAAAGCTTTCCACCTGCCGCTGCCATGCCAGCGCCGATCCTCCGACGCCGTGAATGAAAACGACTCCCAGCGGCGCGTTCGGTTCTTGTGGCGGCATGGTCGGGCCAGAGCGTCTGCGATGATCGACGATTGTCGGCATCGTAAGGAACATTACCGGCCCGCTCAATATGTTTTACATATAAAATATCTCGCAACCGGGCCCGGCCATCAGACAGGGATGCTTTGACCCGCAGACCCATTATCGGCTTTTCGTCATGGGGCTGACTCGTCGCCCGCTCGATTGGAAGCAGAACGCGCAAAATTGTTCGATCGCCTGATCGGGACTGGTGCCGGGCGCGACCGCTTCCGCAAAGACCTTCAACCGGCCCTGATCGGTTACCGCGTAGTCAAGGAAGTAGGTCTGAACGCCCTTGCGCGCGGCAAATTCAAATATCGCGGGGCTGATCAGGTCGCATTTGGAGGTCACCGGATTGATGTGATCGGGGTTGCAGAAGATCGCGTGGCCGTCCCTGACCGACGAATGCAGGTTGATCAGGGTATTGCGATCAGCGCGGACCATGCGAATGTTCTGATAATCGGTGACGCGACTGTTTCTGTAATGGGCTTCGGCCCAATCCGTATCGCCAACAATTGCTGTGACACGATTTCGACCGGAAGCGGTCAGTAGCCGGGCGCTGTGAGGAAACCCGCTATGCAGCGTGAGGACGACGCAAGCTTCCGGTCGGCCGGCGATTTCCGCAAAGCAGTCCGGATTGGCATGCACCGCTTCCAGTTGCGGAATTGTCATGCCGCGCTCGACGAGCAGTGCGCCGATCTTGAAATAAAGGTAGTCGCGATACCGCAGACCGAAAATATCAAAAACATACGGATGGATGATTTTCAGTGACGGCCGTCCGCTGAAATACCGCAAGTGTTCGGAAAAATCACCCGCAAGCAGATTTCCGCCGCCGGCTTCAAAAGTCGCGATGTGGCGCGTCAGCGCGCGTGCGAATGCGCCTGTTGCAATCTGACAATCATAGCTGTCGCCGCCATTCAGGCAAAATCGTGCAGCGCGCCGGGGCGGCCGCGAAAGCTTTCGCAGCGTTCCGGATATCTCAGTGGGGAGATATCGAAGTGCTGCGTCCAAAGCTCGGTTTGTAAGATGCGCCAATGGCTAGTCCGGCAGGAGTTCGAGCAAGTCCCGAACCGTCTTTACGTCTACGTATCGCTCGGTCTCGATTTCAATGTCGAATGCGTCCTCGATAGCGATTTGCAACTCGAAGAAGTCGATGCTGTCGCGAATGAACAAGGCAAGCTTGGTATCCAGGTCCAAGGGAGCGTCAGACCCCCTTATCTTTGCGATTACTGAAAACAAACGGCTTTCTGCGTCATTCATGGATGTCAACTTCAAGGGTCTCGAGGAGGCTGAAAACACAATCGCGGCTGCGAAACGAATGGGCGGTTACGTGCAGAGTGCGATCTATCGTGCACAGATGTTTCGTGGTCGATTTCCATATTTTCCGGCTAATCGCCTTGCCGATGCATTGGTGCGCGCCAACGGCGAAATACAAGTTTGAATAGCGAGGGCATGCATTGCCCTGAACCCCGGCGGCGTCGACAAAAAGGCGTACACGGTCGTTTTCCGATATGACCTTGTCCGACAGACGAATGCTTTTTGATGCTTTTCTTTCGATATACGGCAGGCCCGTCGTCGTCAGTTCAGGGTCCCAGTTGATCTGATTCAAAGGCACCCCCGGTTCGCGTTCCAGAATGGTTTTCACCGAGAGCGTCATAGACGCCGAAAGGGTGTCGACCGCCAGCGTTAACATGGACAATCTCAGATATTTTTCGTCGAGATCCATGTCCGCCGGCATGGCTTGCAAGACCTGTGACGCAATCATCTCCAGTTGCTCTCGCTTCCTGAGGGAGATCATGTCGTCGAAAAAAAGCGGCAGATCGATCAATCGATCGATAGCATCAATCGAATTCAGATAAGGCGCGAGCCCGGCGAGGATTATGCTGGCTCTACGCAGACTCGGCAGAAAGACGTCTTGAGCCAAACACGCTTTGCCGTTGCGGCTTCTGACGATCGTCTCGTTCAGGGCGGCAGCAAGGGCCGCGTCATAGGCGTCGACCGCCGCAACGGTGTTCAAGGAGATCTCCTTGACCATCCGGTCGCGCAGGAATGTGTGTCGCTCGCCTTCGACCGCCAACGGCAAAAAATCGCGCATGCGGGTCAAATGGGGGAGGTCCACCCCATGCCGGCTCAGGGCGAGATCGAAGCGATACTCGTGCACGACAAAATCGGAGTTCCATAATACTTGCAAAATTAATTCGGAATCCGAGATCATCCACCGCCTGAGCTCGTCCGACCACCAGATACCTTCGTTGGATTGGTACCGAAGACCACGCTGAGGATTCTTATGGAGCGAGAAATCCTTCATGGTCACGCAACCGATACCCGCCCTTAAGATCTGAGCTGGACGTCAGGGGGCTCCAGCAAGGCCCGCTCGCAACATTCGCGGCGGTCCCTTGGCAATATGAAGCGTGTTTATTGACCGCTTTGCAACCGAAATTGCCGGGCCGACGGTTGTGCCGAACAATCAACCGAACGGGTCAGGCCCGGCGGCTTTTCTCGCTCCCGATATCGCGCTGGAGCGCTTCAAATACCTTGCGGACGATACCGTTCGCATCAAGTCCGGCCGTTGCATACATGGCTGCCGGCGTGTCCTGATCGATGAAGGTGTCAGGCAGAGTCATCGAACGTACTTTAAGGCCGTTATCCAGTGCGGCGTTGTCGGTCAGCGCTTGCAACACATAAGCGCCAAATCCGCCGACCGAACCTTCCTCGATCGTGATCAGCACTTCGTGTTCTCGCGCGAGCCGCAGAACCAAATCGGTGTCGAGCGGCTTGGCAAAGCGCGCATCGGCGACGGTGGTCGAAAGGCCGTAACCGGCAAGCTCGTCCGCGGCCTTCAGGCATTCGGACAGGCGCGTGCCGAACGACAGAAGCGCGACCTTGGTGCCTTCGCGAACAATCCGGCCCTTGCCGATCTCGAGAGGAATGCCGCGCTCGGGCAACGCGACCCCGATGCCTTCGCCGCGCGGGTAGCGCAAGGCCGAGGGACGATCATCGATCGCTGCCGCGGTTGCAACCATATGGACGAGGTCGGCCTCGTCCGCCGCGGCCATGATCACAAAGCCCGGCAGACAACCCAGATAGGCGACATCGAAGGAGCCCGCATGGGTCGGCCCATCGGCGCCGACCAGGCCGGCACGATCGATCGCAAAGCGCACCGGCAGCGACTGGATCGCGACATCGTGCACGACCTGATCGTAACCACGTTGCAGGAACGTCGAGTAGATCGCACAGAACGGTTTCAGACCTTCGGTCGCAAGTGCGCCGGCAAACGTCACCGCGTGCTGTTCGGCGATACCGACATCGAAGAAGCGCTTCGGCAACTCCTTGGCGAACAGATCGAGCCCGGTGCCGGACGGCATGGCGGCGGTGATGGCGACGATCTTGTCGTCGCGTTTGGCTTCCGCAACCAGCGCATCGCCAAACACCTTGGTGTAGGCCGGCGCCGCGGCCTTGGCCTTGGCCTGCGCACCGGTGGCGACGTCGAATTTGGTGACGCCGTGGTAGCGGTCCGCCGATCCCTCGGCAGGCGCGTAGCCCTTGCCCTTCTGCGTGACGACATGAACGAGGATCGGCCCGCTCTCGGCGTCCCGGACATTCTTCAGCACCGGCAGCAGATGGTCGAGATTATGTCCGTCGATCGGGCCCACGTAATAAAAGCCGAGCTCCTCGAACAGCGTGCCGCCGGTCACCATGCCGCGGGCATATTCCTCCGCGCGCAACGCGCGCTCCTCGAAGAATTTGGGCAGCCGGTGCGCGAGTTGCTTCCCGATTTCACGCAGGCCCCGATACGTCTTGCCGGAGAGCAAGCGCGCGAGATAGGCCGACATGGCGCCGACCGGCGGCGCGATCGACATGTCGTTGTCGTTGAGAATGACGATCAATCGCGAATGCGTCGCGCCGGCGTTATTCATCGCCTCATAGGCCATGCCGGCCGACATCGCGCCGTCGCCGATCACGGCGATAACGTTGCGCTTCTCGTCCTTCAGGTCGCGGGCCACTGCCATGCCGAGCCCGGCCGAAATCGAGGTGGACGAATGCGCTGCTCCGAACGGATCGTATTCGCTCTCCGCGCGCTTGGTGAACCCGGACAGGCCGCCGCCCTGGCGCAGCGTCCGGATGCGGTCGCGCCGTCCGGTGATGATCTTGTGCGGGTAGGCCTGGTGGCCGACGTCCCAGATCAGCCGGTCGTTGGGGGTATCGAACACGTAGTGCAGCGCAACGGTCAGTTCCACGACACCAAGCCCCGCGCCCAGATGGCCACCGGTCACCGCGACGGCATCGACCATCTCGGTGCGGAGTTCCGTCGCCAGTTGCGGCAAGTCGGATTCGGGAAGGGCACGCAGATCGGACGGAATAGTGATCCGGTCGAGGAGGGGCGTTTTGGAGGCCTGGGACACCGTTTTTCTCTGATAAATCGGTCGGACTGACCTGAAACTGGTTTAAATCTAATGGCTGTTGCAACAATGGCTATAGCGGCTGCGCGCGGCGGGGGCAATTTGACCGGGGGCGCACCGGAGGAGGTCGTTCCGGACCCAACCCCGGCATGGTCGTCGGCGGCCTGCGCCGCAGGGACGATCTCCGGCGTCGCCCGAAGGCGATGCGGCCGGGGGATATGCTAGCTTCCTCGAAGGAATTGCGGAGACGGGCGGACAATTTGCGGTTGCGCGAGATTCTTTCGACTGCCTATGCACGGTCGCTGATGATCGTCGGGCTGGTGTTGCTGCCGATGCTGATCGCGATCGGCGCGCTGGGCTTTCTTTATTCCGACGCCGAAAGGCGGGTGATCGAGGCGCGGCGGGCGGACATCGCGACCAACGCGGCGCTGATCATCGACCGGCTGATCGCGGAACGAATAGGGGCGCTGCAAACGCTGGCGTCGTCAATGTCCCGCGAGCGGTTCGACTCGCCGGAGGCGCAGCAGCGCGCCGCAAGCGTTGCCGAACGATTTGGCGAGGCGGTCGTCCTTATCGATCGCACCGGCAAATTCATCTGGTCGACACGCCTGCCTCCCGGTGGGATTTTGCCGGAGCGCACCGACCTCCCGCCAGTCGCGCCGGCTTTTGCGGACCGCAAGCCCTATGTTTCGAACATGATCACCGGCGCCTTCACGGACCTGCCTCTGGCCATCGTAACCGTGCCGCTTTCAGGGGAGCAGGAGGGCTACGCGCTGTCGATGAGCATTTCGCCAAGCCTTCTGAGCTCGACATTGAAGCAGGCGGGATTGCCCAACGAATGGGTCGCCGCCATCGTCGACCGCAACGGTCTGTTTGTTGCGAGAAGCCATAGCCCGGAATTGAATGTCGGCCAGCCGGCGCGGCCACAACTGATCGAGACGGCGCGCGGCGGCCGGCAAAGCGGAAGCTTCAAGAACGTCACGCACGAGGGTGTGCCTGTCGAAAGTTCGTTTCATCGATCCGATCTGACGGGCTGGACCGCGGTGGTTGCCGTTCCCGAGACGCTGATGAATGCCGCGTCGGACCGCAGCCGGATCATCGTGCTGCTATCGCTGATCTCAGCCGTTTCGCTTGCGCTGCTGCTGGCTGCCATCGCAGGACGGAGCACCATTACCGCCGTGCAGGCCCTGCAGCGCAACGCTCTCGCCCTTGCCAAGGGCGAGCCGCTGCATTGGGAGCCGCATTCGATTTCCGAATTCAACGATGTCGGAAAGACCCTGATGGAAGCGGAGGGCATCATCAAGGACCGCGATCGGGCGGTTGCCGAATTGAAGCGGACATCCGACCTGCTGCAGTCGATCATCACGCTCACGCCGGACCTCGTTTACGTCAAGGATGTCGACAGCAAGACCATCCTGACCAATCCGGCGACGCTGCGGCTCTATGGCAAGACACTGGACGACGTCAAAGGCCGCGGTGCGATCGACTGGCATCCGAATCTGGAAGAGGTGGAGCGCATCGTCGAGAACGATCGCCTCGTCATGGCGCGGGGCGAGTCGATGCAGTTCGAGGAGGCCTTTACCGGGATCGACGGACGCCGGGTGTTTCTGTCGACCAAGACGCCTTTGCTGGATCAGTCAGGAGAGGTCATCGGCGTCGTCGGTGTCTCGACCGACGTGACCGACCGGGAGAAGCGGGCGCAGCATGTCGAGTTCATCATGCGCGAACTCTCGCATCGCTCGAAAAACCTGCTGACGGTCATCCAGTCGATTGCGCGTCAAACCGCCAAGCAAAGCCTTAGCTTCGACGAATTCCAGCACTCGTTCGACAGCCGGCTGCAGTCGCTTGCGGCGCTGCACGATCTTCTCATCGAACACAATTGGGAGGGCGCCTCGATTGCGGAGGTGGTGCAGTCGCAGCTCAAGCCGTTCGCTAATCGCGACCGGGTCGACGCGGAAGGCGCCGACGTGTTCCTGAAGCCCGACGTCGCCCAGATGTTCGCGATGGCCTTCCACGAACTGGCGACCAACGCCACGAAATACGGTGCGCTCTCGTCGGAGGGGGGACGTGTCGCGATCCGCTGGGGAGTGACCGGCGGTCAATTCCGGATCGAATGGAGGGAGCAGGGCGGCCCGGCTGTCATGCCGCCAGAGCGCGACGGATTCGGCTCCACCGTGCTCAAGCGGATTGCGTCACAGGTCGCACAGGCCCGGATCCACTACGTGTTCCATACGACCGGGGTCGTCTGGAGCCTTGAAGCGCCGCTATCGCTGGTCGAAGCCGTCGCGTGACTTCAGAGCGTCACGAATTGGCTTTTTGAGAGAGGCTTCGGTCAGGCCAGGAGATAGAGAGAGCCTGCGACGGAGCAGACCACGATGGCCAGGACGATTGTCCAGGCTTCGGATTCGCCTTCCGCCACGGAGCCGGGCAAAGGCCGCGAAAGCCCGTGCTGCTGAGGGTGTGCCATGATCACTCCACGCTTACTCGTACTGATGTCGGTCATGACGCACGCGGTGCCAGCTAGGTTCCGGAGGCGGTCAAAATACGATTTCTGGGATAACAAATGGTTATCCGCGATCAGCCGTGGCCGGGATCGGAATAGGGTCGCCACACGGCCATAGCCGCCCGCGTCGAGGGGTTTCGGTGCGGGGACTGGCCTGAGATTGGGCGGGATATGCGATAAAAGTAGGCGAGGGCCGATCCGCCGGCTTGCTAGACTGCGGTGACGCAAGGATGCGGGGATCGGTCGCGATGGGTCATGAGTTTCGGATTGTGTCGTTTCGGAATTTGCCGTGGCGATCCTAGTTTCCCTGCACCACGTTACCTCCTACCGATATGACCGTCCGGTCGGCCTCGGGCCGCAGGTGATACGGTTGCGTCCGGCGGCGCATAGCCGGACCCAGATTCCGAGCTATTCCCTGAACGTGCGGCCGAGCCAGCATTTCATCAATTGGCAGCAGGACCCGCACGGCAACTGGCTGGCGCGGCTGGTCTTTCCGGAGAAGACAGAGGAGTTCCGGGTCGAGGTCAATCTGACCGCCAATCTGTCGGTCATCAATCCGTTCGATTTCTTCGTCGAAGCCTATGCGCAGGATTTCCCCTTCGTCTATTCCGACGACCTGCGCTTCGACCTCGCTGCCTATCTGACGCCCGAGCCGGCTGGACCGCTGCTATCGGACTTCATCGCGTCGCTGCCGCAAGGCGCCGAGCGGACCATCGATTTCCTGGTCGGCCTGAATCACAGGCTGCAGCAGCGCGTCCGCTATCTCATCCGGATGGAAGCGGGCGTGCAGGCACCGGAGGAGACGCTGTCGATCGGGTCCGGTTCCTGCCGCGATTCCGCCTGGCTGCTGGTCAATGTCGCGCGGCATCTCGGGCTCGCCGCGCGCTTCGTGTCGGGCTACCTGATTCAGTTGACGGCCGATGTCGATCCGCTGGAGGGCCCGAAAGGCACCGACAAGGATTTCTGCGATCTGCATGCCTGGGCGGAAATCTATGTGCCCGGCGCCGGCTGGATCGGTTTCGATGTGACGTCGGGTTTGCTGTGCGGCGAGGGTCACATTCCGCTGGCGGCGACGCCGCATTATCAATCGGCGGCGCCGATCACCGGCACCGTCGACGCCGCCAATACAAATTTCCATTTCGAGATGCGTGTCGACCGCATTCACGAGGCGCCGCGCGTCACCAAGCCGTTCTCGGATGAGACCTGGGTCAAGCTCGATGCGCTGGGCGAGCGGGTCGATCAGGACCTGAAAGCGAACGACGTGCGGCTGACGATGGGTGGCGAGCCGACCTTCGTCTCGATCGACGATTTCGAAAGCGCGGAATGGAATACGGCCGCCGTCGGCCCGACCAAGCGTGCGCTCGCCGACACGCTGATCCGCAGGCTGCGCGAACGTTTCGCGCCCAATGGTTTCCTGCATTACGGGCAGGGCAAATGGTACCCGGGCGAAAGCCTGCCGCGCTGGGCCTTCGGGCTGTATTGGCGCAAGGATGGCGAGCCGATCTGGGGCGACGCAACCCTGATCGCGCGCGAGGCAGGCCCCCGCGACGCTGCCATCGAGCAAGCCGAGACATTCACTGCCGACTTTGCCGACCGGCTGGGTGTTGGCGCGGAATTCGCGCTTCCGGCCTTTGAGGATCCTGCCGTCTGGGCGCTCAAAGAGGCCGAACTGCCGGAGAATGTCGATCCGACCGATCCGAAGATCGAGGATCCGGAGACCCGCGCGCGCATGGTCCGAACATTCGAGCGCGGCCTGTCGAAGCCATCGGGCTTCGTGCTGCCGATCCAGGCCTGGCAATCGCAATCGACCGACCGCCGCTGGAAGAGCGAGAAATGGAAGTTGCGGCGCGGCAAGCTGTTTCTGGTGCCGGGCGACTCTCCGGTCGGCTTCCGGCTGCCGCTGGGCGCGCTGCCCTGGGTGCCGCGCTCGGACTATCCCTATCTGCATCCGCAGGACCCGACCGAGCCGCGCGAGCCGCTGCCATCACGCGAGCAGCTGGCGCAGATCTATAACGATGGCGGCGGTTCGGCCGAAGCCAATGCCGATCGCCAGACCCGGATCGAGCAGGTCGCGGTCGCGGGCGCCGTGCGCACCGCGATCTCGATCGAGCCGCGGGACGGCATTCTCTGCGTGTTCATGCCGCCGGTGGAGAGGCTTGAAGATTATCTCGAATTGCTCGCTGCGATCGAACAGAGCGCGCGCGCGACCGGTACGCCGGTTCATATCGAAGGCTATCCGCCGCCGCACGATCCGCGGCTGAACGTGATCAAGGTCACGCCCGATCCCGGCGTCATCGAAGTGAACGTGCATCCCGCATCGAGCTGGCGCGAGGCGGTCGAGATCACCACCGACCTCTATGAAGAAGCGCGGCAGACCCGTCTTGGCACCGACAAATTCATGATCGACGGCCGTCATGTCGGCACCGGCGGCGGCAATCACGTCGTGATCGGAGGGGCGACGCCGCTGGATTCACCGTTCCTCCGCAGGCCCGATCTCCTGCGCAGTCTGGTCCTTTATTGGCAGCGGCATCCTTCGCTGTCCTATCTGTTTTCCGGGCTATTCATCGGGCCGACCAGCCAGGCGCCGCGCATGGACGAGGCGCGTCATGACGGCCTCTACGAACTCGAAGTCGCGCTCGACCTCATGCCCGAGGGCGAGGCAAATATTCCGCCGTGGCTGGTCGACCGGCTGTTCCGCAACATCCTCGCCGATGTCACCGGCAACACCCACCGCGCCGAAATCTGCATCGACAAGCTCTATTCACCTGACGGACCGACCGGACGGCTCGGTCTGATCGAATTTCGCTCGTTCGAAATGCCGCCCGATCCGCGCATGTCGCTGGCGCAGCAATTGCTGATCCGTGCCCTGGTATCGTGGTTCTGGCGCGAGCCGCAATTCGGCAAGCTGACGCGCTGGGGCACCACGCTGCACGACCGCTTCATGCTGCCCCACTATGTCTGGCAGGATTTTCTCGGCGTGCTCGCCGATCTCGGTCGCGCCGGCTATCACTTCGATCCGGAATGGTTCAAGGCGCAATGGGAATTCCGCTTCCCATTCTACGGCGCGGTCGAATATGCGGGGGTCAAGCTCGAACTCCGGCAGGCCCTGGAGCCGTGGCATGTGCTGGCTGAAGAGAGCGCCGCAGGCGGCACCGTGCGCTTCGTCGATTCGTCGGTCGAGCGCCTGCAGGTCAAGGTGACCGGCTTCGTACCCGAACGTTATGTCATCGCGTGCAACCGCCGGCGGATGCCGATGACGTCCACCGGCGAAACCGGAGAAGCGGTCGCGGGCGTGCGCTTCAAGGCCTGGCAGCCAGTTTCAGGGCTCCACCCCACCATTCCGGTGCATGCGCCTTTGACCTTCGACATTATCGATGCCTGGAACAGGCGTTCGCTGGGCGGCTGCGTCTATCACGTCGCGCATCCGGGTGGCCGCAATTACGATACCTTCCCGGTGAATTCCTACGAAGCGGAGGCACGGCGGCTGGCGCGTTTCCAGGATCACGGACATACTCCGGGAATCGTCGATTTGCCGCCGGAAGAGTCGGCGAGTGAATTTCCGTTGACGCTCGACCTCCGCCGGAGCGTGCGGCGTCCGAACTGAATCGGTGGACCGACCTATGCAGAAAGCGGCTTCGGCCGACATGCCGCGCCCGGCCTGGTACGACGATTACGTGCCGCTCGATGGCGTGCCGGACGAATTGATCGGACCGGATGGGCGCCCGCGCAGGGCGTGGCTGAATTTCCTGAATCAGCTCTCGGCCGACGAGCGGTCGCTGGCTGCGGTCGATCAGCATCTGCAGGATATCGGCGTCTCGTATCGTGTGCATGGCGAGGCGCGCGAACGCACCTGGCCGATGAGCCGGCTGCCGCTTCTGATCGAGGACGAGGAATGGAACGCGATCGCCGCCGGCGTGACTCAGCGCGCGCGCGTGATCGAGGCCATGCTGGCGGACGTGTACGGCCAGGGCCGTCTGGTGAAGGACGGCGTGCTGCCAGCCGCCATGGTCGCCGGTTCGAGCGAATTCATGCGGCCGCTGGTTGGCGTCGAGCCGCCTGACGGACGCTGGCTGCATATCTATGCAGTTGACCTTGGCCGTGGACCGGACGGCCGCTGGTGGGTCTTGAGCGATCGTGCGCAGGCGCCATCGGGCGCGGGCTATGCGCTGGAAAATCGACTCGTGATGTCGCGGGCGCTACCGACCGGCTACCGGCGGATGAATGTGCGCCGGCTCGCGCCGTTCTTCAGAGACTTTCGCTCGGCGCTCGCCGATGCCGCGGAGCGTCCGCAACCCCGCATCTGCCTGCTGACGCCCGGTCCGTACAGCCAGACCTATTTCGAACAGGCCTATCTGGCGCGCTATCTCGGTTTCCTGCTGCTCGAAGGCGACGATCTCGTGGTTCATGACGGCGTCACGCATGTGCGCACCATCGCCGGCCTGAAGCGTGCGGACGTGATCTGGCGCTTCGTCGATTCGGACTATGTCGATCCGATCGAACTCAACGGGCGCTCGCGCCTTGGCATTCCCGGACTGGTATCGGCGTTGCGCCACGGCGGAACCGTCGTCGCCAACATGCCGGGCGCGGGCTTTGCGGAGTCGCGCGCGCTGATGAGCGTCATGCCATCCATTGCGGGGCATCTGATCGGCGAGGATCTCGCGCTACCCAATATCGCTACCTGGTGGTGTGGCGACGACAGGGGCCGCCGCCGCGTGCTGGACAATTTCAACCGGATGGCGATTTCCGGCGCCTTTGCCGGGCGGCTTCCGGAATTGCAGGGCGAGACGCAAGTGCTGCCCGCAGACCTAGAAGAATCCCAGCGTGCGGCCCTGCGCGAAGCGATCGAGGAGAGAGGGATCGATTTCGTCGGTCAGGAAGTGGTGCAGCTTTCGACCACGCCGGTCCGTGCCGGCGACAAGCTGGTGCCGCGACCCTTCGTGCTGCGGGTGTTCGCAGCCGCGACCGCGCACGGCTGGGAGGTGATGCCGGGCGGCTTCTGCCGGATATCGGCGCAGTCCGATGCGCGCGCCATCAGCATGCGCGAAGGCGTGCAGTCAGCCGATGTCTGGGTGCTGTCGAGCAAGCCGGTGGCGCCCGAAACGCTGCTGCCGGCCAGTACCGACATTCATATCCAGCGCATTCTCGGCAATATCCCGAGCCGGGCGGCGGACAACCTGTTCTGGTATGGCCGCTATCTGGAACGCGCGGAGGCGACGCTGCGGGTGGTGCGCTGCCTGTGTGCACGCGCGATCGACATGGATTTCATCTCCGGCAATGTGCCCGCAACCATCGAGAAGCTGACCCGCCAGCTGGTTGCCTGGGGCGCGGTGCCGGAGGAGCAGCAAGACGCGTCGACTTTGGTCATCGCGCGCACCGCACTTGCGGACGAGAACGCTTATGGGTCGGGCCTGTCGGGCGTGCGCATGGCGCGTAGTGCCGGCTCCGTCATCCGCGAACGCATCTCGGTCGATGCCTCGAAGCTGTCGCGGCGTCTTGACGAACTCCTGTCCAGCGTCGGCGAGTTGCCGAGCGAGACCGATGTGCTGGACGCAGCCGACCGGGCGCTGCAAATTCTCGCGGCGTTGTCCGGCCTCGGCCAGGAGAACATGAACCGCAACGCCGGCTGGCGTTTCCTGGATATCGGCCGGCGTACCGAGCGTGCCATCAACACGTGCCGGCTGGCGCGCCTGTTTGCATCGGACGATGCGACCGCCGAAGACCTCGACGTGATGCTCGATCTGATCGATTGCCAGATCACCTATCGCTCGCGCTATATGACCGGGATCGCGATCGACCCTGTGCGCGACATGGCGATGCTCGATCCGTACAATCCGCGCTCGGTCGGCTTCCAGTTGATGACCATCAGCGAGCATGTCGCCACGTTGCCGGCGCTTCAGCTTGACGGGGTTCCGGAAGAGCCGCAGCGGCTGGCCGCGCGGCTGGCGATCGATCTCGAAACCACCACCGCACGGGATCTCGACAACACGGTGGTGCTTTCGATCGAACAGCGCATTTCGGCCTTTGCCCAAGCCGTGGCTGCGCGCTATTTCCTGCGGCGTCAGACCGGCATGGTCGGGGCAGGGGTCAGCAGTCTCGCGTGATCTACGACATCGATCATTTGACCGCCTATTCCTACGCGGCGCCGGTGACGTCCGCCTCGCTGGCATTGCGACTGACGCCGCGTAACACCATGACGCAGCGTAGCCTCGCGCATGAGGTCAGGATTTCGCCCGCGCCGGATCATGCCACGTCGCATCGCGACTTCTTCGGCAACGTGGTCGAACTCGTGCGGATCGACACGCAGCATACCGAATTGGAGATCAGGTCGTTGGCGCGCGTCGAGGTGATGCCTCGGCCGGGTCTGGCCGGTCCCGATCTGGCTTGGGAGGATGTCGGCGCGATGGCGTTGTCGGAACGCGATTTGAGCGCCGCGGGGCCTTCGCATTTCCTGTTCACCAGCCCGCGCATCCGGCTGGCCCGTGAAGTGACGCATTATGCCCGTGCGAGCTTTGCGCCGGGCCGCGGGATCGTGGACGCCTGCACCGATCTGATGACGCGGATCCGCAACGAATTCGCCTACCAGCCGGAGGCAACGGAAATTTCGACCTCGATCGCGGAAGCCTTCGCGCAGCGCGCCGGGGTCTGCCAGGATTTCGCGCAGATCATGATCGGGGGCCTGCGCGGATTAGGGCTGCCGGCGGCCTATGTCAGCGGCTATCTGCGGACCATTCCGCCGCCGGGCAAGAAGCGGCTGCAGGGTGCCGACGCCACCCATGCCTGGGTCTCGGTCTGGGCCGGGCCGGAGAATGGCTGGATCGGGTTCGATCCGACCAACGCGATCCAGGCTGGAACCGACCACATCACCCTGGCGATCGGGCGCGACTTTTCCGACGTGTCGCCGGTTTATGGCGTGTTCGTGGGCTCGGGCGAGCACGAACTGAAGGTCGAGGTCGACGTCGTCCCGGCCTGAGCGCCTTTAGGCGGAACCTTCGGCCCGACGCGTTCGTTTGCAACGCTTGCGAGCCAGGCGGGGTCAGATGCGGCTGTTTGTGTGCCAGGGGTGCGGTCAGCCTCTTCATTTCGAGAATACAAGCTGTGGCAGTTGCGGCCGGCGGGTCGGCTATCTGCCGCGGCTGACGCGGATGAGTGCGCTTGAGCCGACCGACGGCGGGTTTCGCGCGCTGGCCGATCCGGACAAGACATACCGGTTCTGTGCGAATGCGGAATACGAAAGCTGCAACTGGATGATCGCCGATCCCAGTCCGCACGGGTTCTGCATTGCATGCCGGCACAACCGGATCATCCCCGACCTCGCAAACGGCGATAATCTGATGCTCTGGCGGAGGCTAGAGGTGGCGAAACGCCGGCTGTTCTACAGCCTGCTGCGCCTGCAATTGCCGCTGGTGACCTGGGTCGAGGATACGGCGGGGCTGGCTTTCGACTTTCTGGCGCCGACCCATCAGCCCGTAATGACCGGACATCTCAACGGCGCGATCACCATCAATCTTGCAGAAGCCGACGATTCCGAGCGCGAGCGTCAGCGCGGCGCGCTGGGAGAGCCGTATCGCACGCTGCTCGGCCATTTCCGGCATGAAATCGCGCATTATTACTGGGACCTGCTTGTCAACAACGACGCCTCGATCGAGGAATTCCGCAGCGTGTTCGGCGACGAGCGCGCGGATTATGGAGGGGCATTGCGCCGGCATCATGCGGACGGCGCGCCCGCGGACTGGTCGCAGCGGTATGTCTCGGCCTATGCCAGCGCACATCCGTGGGAGGATTTCGCCGAGACTTGGGCGCATTACTTCCATATCGTCGACACGCTCGAGACCGCGCGGGCCTTTGGCGTCTCGACCCAGCCGCGCGTGGCGAGCGCTGCCGGCCTGGAAAGTCCTGTCGATTTCGACCCCTATGGCGCAAACGTCGACCAACTGATCGAGGCGTGGCTGCCGCTGACCTTCGCGATCAACGCGCTCAACCGCTCGATGGGACAGAACGATCTTTATCCGTTCGTGATCGCGCCCGCGATCGTGGTCAAGCTCGGTTACATCTATCGACTGATCCACCGCTTTCCGCATCCGCCGGAGGTGGAGGACGAAGCGGCGCTGAAAGCCATGGTGGCGCTGCTGAAGAAGGGCGTGACGGTGCCGGCATAGCTGGTCGTGGCAGTGAAGAAAGTGCCTGCAACAATTCTACGAAGAACGCGCGTCTGGATTCGCCTATCTCATTGCCGTGTCCAAGATTCTGTCCTAATTGCCTTAGCCACAGAATTTCGGGCAGTGAGGCCCCCTTTTCCTGTCAAAATTGACCGATGGCCGCACGCATAAGCAACAACTTCAAAACTCGAAACGCGGGCTACGTTGAGCAAGCCCTTCCGCTCGATATCCGCGTTTTGAGAAAACTGGGGCTTTTGCAAGCAGGAACGGTTCAAACGTTCGTCAACCCAAACAACCCAGACCTCACCCTTATAGCAAATCTGGAACGGGTCGACCACGCTTACATAGAGTTGCAAACCGAAGACGCTTCAATCAGGGTCGGACTTGTTGGACGGCCTGAGAAGTTTGGCGGTCGGCGCTGGTTCTTCGTTGATGAACACTTCCGACGCAGAGAGGTCTTGTATCTAGCCGGACCTCGGCTGCTGTCGCGGGCAGGCGCGCGCTTATCGTATCGCAGCCAATCGATGGGGCGCTTTGACAAGCTGCATGTCGAGTACAAGAAGGTGGTTCGCCAGCTAGATGGCTGCGCGACAAAGGGCCCTGCAAGGGGGCGCAATCGTCAGCGACTATTGGAGCGAAAGGCTGAGCTGGAGGCGGCGTTGTACGGGATCTGAAAACGCAAAGGACGCGAGTAACAGCAGCAAAAGAGGCATCAAGTACCCTGCTTTTTGATCTCACCCTCCGGCCCGGTTCGCGACCTTTCGGCTCGTATTATCCTGGCTTCATTTTCGCGCTTCTTGATCTCTTCCAGCAGTTTCGCCAGAGCTACTTTTGGATCCTGGTCGCGCATTGCGGGGATGCCCAACTTCGTCTGGCCGAGGTGTAGGATACCGAGTTGAATGGCCATCGGTGCCGATTTTTTCGCTAGCTTAAATTGATTGCGCCGCAGCGATATGTGCCCATGCAGGTATGCGTTCTCATATGCCTCCTTGATGTCGGGTCGGCGCTTGAAAAGTCGCAGCAGGGTTGATTCTGAAATCCCGAGGACTGCAAGACATTCCGTCCGGGTGGCTTGAATGTTTCCGAGTTTTACGAGTTTTCGAGCAATATCGCTTTCGTCTTTGATGGCAGATGGTCTGCCACGTCGTCGTAAACCTGTCTTCTTCGCGGTTTTGTTCCGGTGCCTTTTTTGGCGAGTTCGTTGCGTGGTCATGCTGCTCTTGCATCCTGAGTTTCAGGAATTGTAGCGGTCTTCAAAGCCACATGATCGGCGGCAGGTTAGTTTTCTGTTGATGACCGGCTTCAACCCAAGACGGCGTCTGCAAGACGAGGTCATGGGTGATCAGGACTGCAGTCAGAACGCTGACTCTCTGCACACCGCTCGTTGAAGGGCGCAGGCGCAAATCCGGAATGGCACCGGGCTGAGGATAAAGCGAGGCCATCTGCCGAGTGCTGATTCCAAGTCGGTTCAGGCTGAACTCATCCCGCTCTAGCGGGAAAAAACAGCGGCTATGATTGCACCCAAGGTTATCAGCAGCAGCGGGGCGGAAGCTGCCAGGATCAACAGGAGCAGCATGGCGGCACCGCGCTGAGCGCGCTCGATCATGGGCTCTGCCTCGGCGGTCTCCTTTTCGTCTGCGGGTCCCAGTTCGGTTTGTTCAGATGGTTTAGAGGGCCTGGCGCTTCGCAGGGCGTAGTCATATCGCCTTCGGCGTTCGGGATTCGAAAGCGTCACATAAGCCTCGTGCACGGCGCGGAAGTGCCGAGCTGCATCATCGTGTCTCTCGGAAGATGTGTCCGGATGGTGTTGCTTCGCGAGAGCGCGATAGGCGGCGGATATGACCAGTGGGGCCGCGTCGGGCGCGACCCCGAGCCTGGCGTAGAGGTCTTCGTCTTCAGTCATGTGAGACCATCGCGGGCATGGAGTAGACCGCTGCTCGACGTCAAACGCAGGTGATTGTTTTTTAGGCTACTCAATGGCTGCCCGGATCTTCCCTTTGGATTGCTCCCAGAGGTCCCGGGCGATCGGAAGAGGATCGATGTCCATATCGATCCACCAATGGACCTCTCTGCCGCCGTGGTGAAGCTGGCGGTGGTGGGTGCGGCAGAGCGGGACCGTGAACTCATCGCTGACCTTTTTACCCATGGCGAGGGGCTGGGCGAATTTCAGGTGATGCGCGTCGGAGGGTGTCCTGCTGCAGATCAGGCAGGGCTGGGCGGCGACGAACTTCAGGTGATCGCGGTCGCGCCTGCGCGTCGGCTTCTCAATCAGCAGCCGCGGCTCAGCACCGTCGGCCGGCGGCACCGTGGCGGGCAGGGGAGGTGGCCCGTCCGGTTCGCCAGGCTCATCCGCGGACGCGTCCCTGCTCTTCGCGGCCGGGCCTGGGCTTTCCACAAGCATCTGCATGACGGTGTGTGGCTTCGGCTGAGTTGGCACGTAGAAGCGGCCGTTGGGACCCACTCGCTGGAGTGTTCTGCGGCGCTCGATGTCCGGGCGGGGCTTTCCGCGCTGTTTCGCGCCCGCATAGAGCGAGAGCCCGAAGGGTTTGCCAAAGGTCGCGAGCGCCCTTTTGGTGGCATCGGTCTCGGCTGTCTTGATGGCCTTGTCGTGCGCTTCGCCCAAGGTGGCGCATCGTGCATCACCCGTTCCGAAGCCCTCGCGCACCACCAGTTCGGAATCGGCGCGCACCGTGATCCGAACCTTGGCGGTGTAGATCACATTGAACTCACCGCGGTTCTCGCGGGCGATGATGCACCGTGACTCTGTCGTCTCGCGGTTCCACTTATCGAACCCAAAGATTCGATTGGCCTCGGCGATCGCGTGCCAGCCTTCGATGTAAGACAATTCGCGGCCATTGACTTCGCGCTTGCGAACATCGGCACTATCGACGTCGCGTTGCAGTTTGCGCAGTTGTGCGGTGGAGAAACTCATCACTTGGTCCTCACGCTCAAGACAGGTTCGGGGTTGTTCAGGGTTGCGCCGCTGACCGGTTCTCCGCTTTTGAGATCGGCGGTCAGCAAGTGTCGGTTCAACCGCGGCTCGCGCGGTTCCCAGTATTTGGGCGGAATATCCGCTTCATCGGTCACCACAACGGATGGCGTTCCCGCCCGGATGGAGATGGTGAGATCGGGAGCGGAGATTTTCTTGATATCCGCCTCGACCATCACATCGCGGGCGATCCGCCGTCTTGTGGCGGCCCGATCCTCGAACCGCGTCAGGCGGTGCTGCATTTCGGCGATACGGCCCTTCAAGCCCTCGCCAAGCGCTTCATCGGTCACCGCTGCGCGGATGATCGCCGCGACGATGTCATGAAGGTCGGTGAGGCCCTCGACCGTATCCGAGAGGGTCTGTTCGTCGAGGTCCGGATGGGCTTCCGCGACGCGAAGCTTGATCGCCTGGTATCGCGCCCGTGACACGGCCAGTTGGTCCATTGATGCACTCCTATATTACCTCCAATATGATGCATGGACGCTCTAAACCGAGGGCTTGTCAAGTGTAATCAAATTAAAAACACTCTGTTTATGCTGTATTCAGCCCATATTCAGGCCGCCGGCGCACTGCCGGGATGGCGCCAGAACGAACGAGCCAACGGTCCAAGACAGGGTTTGCAACCATTCAGAGGCTAAGAGCGCTTGCCGACGGGCCGGCGATCCTTGCATGGGGCCACGGTCATCAAGCTTGCGGAATGCCTCAACGATGCCGGTGTATGCCCGTCAACAGCGATGGGACAGGGGAGTCGGCCTCAGATTGAGGCACTCCCGAACCTACTCTCAGCGCAATCCGCTGGCCGCATGTGGAGTTGAACGTTGAAGGGTTCCGGAAGAGGCCGAAGAATTGCTGGGGCAATGGTGAAAAACGTACTTGGCCCCGGCGCGCGGTTCACCGGCCTCACTTGGATTCCTCCCAGCACGGCGGTCTACCCGCGCCGCGGTAACGCAAACGACGCCCGATGCTTCAAGGCTGATCGACTCGGGGCGCTTGAACAGGCGCCTTGCGCCAGTCCTGATTTCGCCAGCAAAGTTGCTGCCCGAATGTCAGGGAATCGGCTTATGCCGCAAAGGCTTTGGTGAACCGCCGGACCCGGCACAGGCCAGCTACCCCTCAGGCCTTTGTCGCTGAGAAGATTGACGTGAATGAGTGTCGATCGGAAGGACGTATGCGGCCTTCGCAACGAAGGGATCAGGCTGACAGCGTTTCCTCAGCGCTGGGCGGAATCAAACCGCCTTGAACAAGCACCAGTCGGGGTCTCGGAGCAGCCTTCTCTTCAGGTTGCTTCTGT
>CAZXJZ010000068.1:0-20835 GCA_964641065.1 uncultured Hyphomicrobiales bacterium
GTGCCGTTCGAGCCCTGCTTCAATCTGATCAAGACCTCGCATAACAGCTTCCGCGGATCGGTCTCGGGCATGGGCTTCGCCTATTGCGATTTCGTGCGCCGCGATCGTCCGATGGTCGCGTCGGTGGAACCGCGCGGCCGTGCCGGTGCGCCAATGGAATTGCACACCGGCAGCGCGCGGGCAGCCTTCCCCAAGCCGATCGATAGCAGCGATCTTCCGCCGGTGGACGACAATCCGGATGACGAAAAGGCAGCAGCCGCAAGTCCGGCCGAAGCCAAGGCGGGAATTGAAGCAAAGGCATCGGTGGAGACGAATGCTCTGGCGGCAAAGCCGGTCGAACTAAGCGCGGCCGCGACCAAGCCGGTTGAGATCAAATCCGCCGACACGAACTCGTTGGAAGTCAAAGCCGAGGTTTCAGCCGCTGCTGACGAGAAGCTGGAATTGCGCTCCACCAAGGACTGAGCCGCGCTGCACGATCGCCGGGAGGTGCCGGCGATCTCTGTCCTCTTGGCAAAGAGGACTATCGCGCCGGAAAGATCATGCAGGTGGTGGTGGCATGCGCATAGAGCTTGCCGCCTGAATCCCTGATGTCGCCCTCCGAGGTGGCCACCGTGCGGCCGCGGTGGATCACGCGGCCTTCTGCGCGAACCGGTCCCGTTTCTTTCGTCAGCGGACGGACCAGATTTACCTTGATCTCGAGCGTCGTGTACGTTTCGCCCTTGCCCAGTGTCGTATGGATGGCGCAGCCAAGCGCGGAATCGAGCAACGTCATCGCGAAGCCGCCATGCACTGAGCCGATCGGATTGTAATGCCTGGATTGCGGCTCGCCGGTAAACACCGCACGGCCCGTATCGGCCTCGGTCAGCGTAAAGCCGAGTGTTTGCGTCATTGGCGGCGCAGGAAATTGCCCGGTCAGGAGCCCGCGCACGAATGTGAGCCCGTCATATTGCAGCAGCGTTTCGATCGGTACGACGCCGTAGGTGATGTCGTTCATCCGGACAGTCCAGCTTGATCATGATGTCGTCTGCGCGGCAGCGCTTTCCCCGCGCGGCCGTGGCGGAAACAGCAGCCGCTGGTACAGCCAGCCGATCCCCATCAGCGTCAGCCCGAGACAGATCAGCGAAAGCGCGCGGAATACGCCCTGCACGCCAGCGAGATCGTACAGGAACACCTTGGCGACGGTGAGGATCACCACCGCGGCCGACGCGAAGCGCGCCGGTTGCGATTTCAGCGCGATGCCGGCGAGCAGGAGCGCGACCCCGAATGCGAGCCATACCGCGGAGTAAGTGTACTGCTCGGCGTCGCTTGACGCAAAGCCTGCAATCACCGGCCCCTGGAAGATGCGGCGCACTTCGAGCGTGAGATAGACGAGCGCGAATCCGATCGCTGTTACCGCGGCGAGACGATAGACGAGCGCCGACCGCGAGTCGCGGATCATGCGAGCGAGAACCGCCATCAGCACCGCCGGGATGCCGTAGCCGAGCAGCAACGCGTTGAAGAATACGCCACCGATCGGGTCGCCGGTTACGACCGGATTGAAATGGATGCCGAGGCTGATCAGCGCGCTAAGGAATGCCAGCGCGCCAAGGACGCGAGCCGCAACGTCGTGCACGACACTGCCTGTGCGGGTGCGGACATGTTCGAGGCCGATTGTCATGGCCAGCAGGGTCGAGACCTGAAGGCCGATTTCGGCGAGGCTGGCGGACGGGCGATAGATGTCGCCATCGTTCATGGCATGCCGGATCTGCAGCATCACGGCCAGCACGGTGAATGTAATAGCCGCGGATTCCACGCTGCGGGAGGCGAGGTCGTCACTGCGCCTGCGCAGGATCATCGCGCCGGTCCAGAAAGCGAGCGCCGGCACGCCATAGCCCCAGAGCAGCCAGTTGATGATCGGCGTCGTGCCGACATCCTCGCCGACAATGCGCGGGTCCCACAAGATGCGCGCGATCACGAGTCCGACCAGCACGATGCAAAGTTGGCGTAGCATCGGCAGGGGGCGCTTGTCGGAAATCCATGCGATCCCCGGTATCATCAGCGCCAGCGCAACCGTGAGCCAGCCCCGTTCGAGCGCGAAAGTGAAGGCGAGAGCCAGGGCCGCGACCGTGCCCGAGGCAAAGACCGCAGTCGCCGCAGCGCCGCCGGGTGCGAGCGTCCGGCGGTCCAGCTTTTCGGTGGCGAAGCCGAATACGGCCGCAAGCAACAGCGCGAGACCGGCGAACGGGATCGAGCGCTCGAATTGCGCCACGCCGAAATTCAGCGCGATCAGCACCAGCAGCGGCGTCAGCACTGCCATTCCGGCCCAGATGATGGACGCATAAGGATGAAGCGATCGCCCCTGCGCGAAAAAGCCGGCGGCGCCGAACATCAGGGCGAGACCCGCGCCGAACAGCAAATGCGCGCGCAGGCCTTCCAGTCTGGCGACCGGCGGAACGGCGGAATAGGGGCCGCCGGGAGAAGAGATCAGCACGAAAAAATCCGAGACTGACCAATGCGCGACGACCAGAACTCCGGCGAGCGCGGCGGCGCCCAGCGCGGGCGTGACCCTTTCGCTGCGCCAGGCGGCGGCAACGGTCGCAGCGCACAGCACGAATAGCATCACCAGCGTCGGGTTGCCGTGGCGATTTGCAATCACCACCAGCAATGCACCAAACAGATAGCACGCGAGCACGCCGCTGGAGACCAGGTCGAAGCGTCCGAGTTCCGCATCGGGACCAAAGAGAACGCCGCTAGCGATCAGCGCTAATGCCAACGCAAAGCCCGCGAGCAGGTAGACCATTTGCGGATACAATTCGCCGCCCGCGCCGAGCGGCAGGATCAGCCAGACCAGAGCGAAGACCGATGCGGTGATCGCCAGCCAGCGCCACAGCCGCGCGCGGGCCAGTAGAAAGGCGGCTGCGGTGACCACCGTGAGATAGAGATACAACGCCCAGTAATTCGGCTGCGTCGATCCGATCAGGGCCGGCGTCACAAAGGCGCCGACCAGACCAAGCCCCGCCAGAGCAGGTCCGTGCAGCAGCGCTGCCGCGAGCGTGGCCAGCGCCACCGCGCCGAGTAGCAGGAAAGCGAGTCCTGGCGACAGGAAGTTGTAGAGAGCGAAGGCGGCATAGATCACCGCATAGGCGACGGTGGTTCCAGCCGCGGTCAACACGCTGGGGATATGGGCGGTGTTGAACCGTGCGAGGCCGGTCAGAACTTCGCGCCGGCGGGTGAACTCGCCAAGGCCGCCGAGCACCAGCGCGAGCAGCCCGCCCAGAATGATGCGCATGCCGGGTCCGAGAAGGCCGGCTTCGATGCTGTAGCGCACCAGGAAAATGCCGCCGAGCGCGAGCGCAAGCCCGCCGACCCAGACCACCCATTGAGTGCCGAAGCGGCGTTCGAAATCGCCATATTCGCGAGGCCCGGCGGGTGCGGATGCCGTCTCCGGGTCGGGCGGGCCAGCCATATCTTGCGCGGGCGGCGGTGCGATCCGGTCCACCTCGGAAGGTTCGCCGGACACTGGCACTGGCGAAGCCGCCCCGCTCTGCGGATGCTGGGTTTCCTTGGGCTCGGTGTGCACCGCTGGACTTGCAGGCGCTGCGGCTTGCGGGATCAAGGCATTGAGCCGGCCCACTGCCGTCTCCAGCGCCGTGAGCCTGCTGCGCATTCGCACGACGATGACAAGCAATGCGACCAGCGCGATGAAGCCGACGAAGTCCATGAGAATCGCCCACCGATTTGCGGGCGAACTCTATCCTCACGAGGTCAATCGCGAAACGGCCGGGGCGGCTCTGTTGGTGGGCCGCAGCTTACCCGAGCGTCGGCCTTCAGCGCCGCACGCCCAGTCGCAATCCCGGCGCGTGCCGCTCCTGCATCACCTCGCGGCGGAAGCGGAAGAGGGCGGCCGGCCTGCCTCCGGTCGCGGTCGCCATCTCTCCAGTCGGTTCGACCAACTCGGTGCCTTCCACCAGCCGGCGGAAATTCTGCTTATGCAGATGTCGGCCGGAAATCGCCTCCACCGTACGCTGCAATTCGGTGAGGGTAAACTCGTTCGGCATCAGTTCGAACACCACCGGCCGGTATTTCAGCTTGCCGCGCAGCCTGGCGATGGCGGTGGCCAGAATACGGCGGTGATCGAGCCGCATCGATTCGCCAAGCCTCGTCTTGCCGAGCACCGGCTCCAGCGATTTGACCCTGCCGTCGCGCTGCGCTTCCTCGATCAGGCCGGCGCTGTAGAGCAATTCATAGCGCTCGAGCACCTTTTCCTCGTCCCAGCTCATCCCACCGCCCCCGAAACACAGTCGCAGCCGCTCGCTGCGGCGCGGGCCTTTCTTTGCCCAGTCGGTCAGGGGCGGCAGGATCGTTTCATCGATGATGGCCGGGCGACCATTGCGCCAGTCCTCCCACGGAAAGAACCGGTACCAGGGCCTGAAGCCGGCGCCCGCTTCGCGCAGGCCGGCCACGTTATCCGGAACGCGCGTGAGCGCGAGATAGCCGATCGACACCACATGCGGATCGGTGTCGTCGGCGCGCGCATGGCGGCCGCGATCGCCGAATGTGTACAGCTGCTCGACGTACCCCACCTCCAACGCGGTCTGCGCCGCCACCCATTCACGCAGGCCGATCTCGAAGGTACGATGCGCGACCGGGTCGAACGGTCCGGATGGCAGTCCAGCCGGCGTTTGCTTTTCGCCGGTCTCGCCGGCAACCAGAACCTGCGGCTCCTCATTGGTGACCGCGACGATCGCGGTAGTCAGTCCGATTTCGATGGGCGTCAGCAAGTTGCCGCTCACTCGAGGTCGAGCCGGAACGGATGGCCCTCATAGGCGGCGATGCCCGGCCCGATCGCGCGGATGGCGTTCGTCATGCGGCCGCCCCGTCCGAGAATTTCGTCCGCCAGAGAAACCAGGCGGATGTTCGGCTGCGCGGTGGGCGAGAACGAGCGGATGGCGCGCGCAAATATCTCTTCGTCACGGTTCGGATTGAGCGCGCAGGCGGTGATGAAGGCGCCCGCGGTCGAACGGCTGATGCCGGCATAGCAATGCACGACAATCGGGGCACTCCGATCCCAGCCGGTGACGAACTCGATCAGTCTGGCGACATGAGCTTCGTTCGGTGGCACATAACCGTCCATGACGGTAACGATATCGTCCATGTCGAGGAGAAGGTGATTGGCCTCCTCGATCGAGGGCGGACGTTGCACCATGGCGACGTCCTTCATCAGCGTCACGACATGCTTCGCACCGGTCTCGGCGACGGTCGGATGCAGGCGGGCGAGTGAACAGACGTGGATCATGGGCAATGTCCGATTCGGGAATGATATAACCACACCGTACCGGACGGAAAAGTGTCACCCGCAAAGCTTCACGAACCGCTCCAGATAGCGGGCTTCGGCGGTTTCGGCGGGCCAGGGTGCGAGATAGTCGCGTTCCAGCGCCGGAGAAAGCTTCGGCGGCGCCCCGAAAAACTTGCGCGCCTCATCCTCCGCAAAACCGGCGAGCCGCGTCGCTTCGAGATAGGCGGCGGCCCGGTCGGCTGCTTTGATGGTCTTTTGCTGCCCGGCGGGAAGCTGCGGCGGCAGGCCGAACCGCAGATGGATGGCGGCGAGCAGCCGCGCCTCCACCGCCTTGTAGGAATCTCCAATCACCGCCTTGAAGGGCGTAATCATGTCTCCGACCACATATTCCGGCGCGTCGTGCAGCATGATCGCAAGCCGCAGCTTGTCATCGAGGGGTCCCTGCTGGCGTGCAACGGTGTCGACCAGCAGCGTGTGTTGCGCGACCGAAAAGATGTGTGCGCCCTTGGTCTGTCCGTTCCAGCGCGGTACCCGTGCCAGGCCATGCGCGATGTCCTCGATTTCGACATCGAGCGGGGAGGGGTCGAGCAGATCCAGCCGTCGCCCCGACAGCATGCGCTGCCACGCGCGCGGTTTGGCGGATGAGCGCGAAGCCTTCACGTCCATCACACCTTCCGCGCCAGCTTCACGCATTCCTCATGCCGGTGGCACGTTACCAGATGGTCGTTGACCATGCCGACCGCCTGCATGAACGCGTAGACGATGGTCGGGCCGACGAACTTGAAACCGCGCGAGGCGAGATCCTTTGAGATCGCTTGCGACAGCGGTGTCTCTGCCGGTACGCCTTTCAGCGTCTTGAAGGTGTTAACCTTCGGCCGTCCGTCGATACGGTCCCAGAGCAGGTTTGAGAATCCGCCCTTGTCCATGATGTCGAGCCAGGATTGCGCCGACCGCACCGTGCCTTCGATCTTCAGCCGGTTGCGCACGATGCCGGCGTCCTGCATCAGCGTTTCGACTTTGCGCGGCGTGTAGCGCGCGATCTTTTGCGGGTCGAAATCGTCGAAGGCTTTCCTGAAATTGTCGCGCTTGCGCAGGATCGTGATCCACGACAACCCGGCCTGGAAACCGTCGAGGATCAGTTTTTCGAACAGCGCGCGGTCGTCATATTCCGGCACGCCCCATTCGGTGTCGTGATAGGCGACGTAAAGCGGGTCGTCCTTCGGCCACGGGCAGCGGACGAGCCCGTCTGCGTGCGTGATCGCTTTCATCAGCCGTTCGCGTCCTTCATGAAATCCGCAATGCGGCCTTCGCGCAGCGTCATCGGAATGCCGCCGGCCAGAAGCGGCACGCCCGCGGCCAGCGCATCGGCAACGCGATCGACACGCAGCATCGCCAAACCGATATTGCCCGCGGACGAGCCCATGGTGCCGACGTTCTTGTCGCCGGCCATGACCGTGCTGCCGTCCTCGGCCGCGTGCGCGTCAAATGCGACCGGCACGATCCGGTTGCGCGCCGTGCCGCGATGTTCGACCCGGGACACCACTTCCTGCCCGATGAAGCATCCCTTCTTGAAATCGACGCCGCTAAGCTTGTCGAGATTGGCATCGTGCGGAAACGCGTCGCCGAAGATGAAGTCGACGCCCCCCCGTGGCACACCGAGTGCGATCCGGTGCGCATCGTATTCGGATTCATTCACCAGCGTGGCGCCGAGATCGGCCGCTGCCTCCCTGACGACGTCGGCCGGAACCAGCAGGCGCTGGCCCAGCGCCGGCAGCCGTGGGTCGCGATAGTCGAGGCCGTACTCGGTCGCGCCGACGCCGTCCCACGCTGCGAGCACGCCGAGCGAGTCGAGCGTTTCGATCGTCACCTTGGCGCGCAGCTTGTAGAATGTAAGCTTCTGGACGAGGTCCGGAACCAGTGCCTTTGGTGCGTCGATGAAGAACCCGCCGCCATCCGCGGCCGGCGCTTCTATCACGAGAAAATCCACAAGGATCTTGCCTTGGGGGGTCAGCAGCGCCGCATAGCGGGCATGTCCAGGCGTCAGCGTCTCGATATTGGCGGTGACCAGGTTGTGCAGGAAGGCGCGGGCGGGCTCGCCGGAAACCCGCAGGACGCCGCGATCTGTGAGCAAGGCTGCTTTCATGGCCGGGGTCTTGCCAGATTTCGATCCGAAACGTAAGGCGCTCGACAGGGCCGCTCAAGAGCCTCATACCGGGCATCATGACACAGACCTTCGACACGATTTTTCGCGGCGGCATTGTGGTCAACCAGGACGGGGAGGGCGCTCGCGATGTCGGGGTGACCGGCGGCCGCATTGCCGCTCTGGGCGACCTGTCAAAAGCCTCCGCAGGCGACGTGGTCGATTGCACCGGACTGCATGTTCTCCCCGGCGTGATCGACACCCAGGTGCATTTCCGCGAGCCGGGCGGCACCCACAAGGAGGATCTGGAATCGGGGTCGCGCAGCGCCGTGATGGGCGGCGTCACCGCCGTGTTCGAGATGCCCAACACCGATCCGTTGACGATCACGCCGGAGGCACTGGCCGACAAGGTCCGGCGCGGCCATCATCGCATGCATTGCGATTATGCCTTCTTCATCGGCGGCACCTACGATAATTACAAACATCTCCCTGAATGGGAGCGGTTGCCCGGCTGTTGCGGCGTCAAGGTTTTCATGGGTTCGTCGACCGGCTCGCTGCTGGTCGACAACGAAGACGGCCTGCGCAACATTCTCAAGGTGATCCGGCGCAGGGCGTCGTTCCATGCCGAGGACGAGGCGCGGCTGAACGAACGCAAGTCGCTGCGGGTCGAAGGCGATGCGTCGTCCCACCCGGTCTGGCGCGACGCGGAAGCCGCGATGATCGCGACGGAGCGGCTGGTGCGGGTTGCCCGCGAGACCGGCGCACGCGTGCATGTGCTGCACATCTCGACCGCTCAGGAAATGGATTTCCTGAAAGATCATAAGGACGTCGCCTCGGTCGAAGTCACGCCGCATCATCTGACGCTGGAGGCGCCGGATTGCTACCATCGGCTTGGGACCAGGGCGCAGATGAATCCACCGGTGCGCGACGGCGCGCACAAGGCCTGCATCTGGTACGGACTGGAGCAGGGCATCGTCGACGTGCTCGGATCCGATCATGCGCCGCATACGCTGGACGAGAAATCGAAATCCTATCCGGCGACGCCGTCGGGCATGACCGGCGTGCAGACGCTGGTGCCGCTGATGCTCGATCACGTCAATGCCGGACGGCTGTCGCTCGCGCGCTTCGTCGATCTGTCGAGCGTGGGGCCGGCGCGGCTGTTCGGCATCGCGCGCAAGGGCCGGATCGCAGTCGGCTATGACGCCGATCTCACGATTGTGGACATGAAGCGCCGCGAGACGATCACAAACGAATGGGTGGCATCGAAGGCCGGCTGGACGCCGTATCACGGCGTCAGTGTTGTCGGCTGGCCGGTGGGCACGATCGTGCGGGGCCGCCGCGTGATGTGGGACGGCGAACTCGTGACGCCCTCGCAGGGCGAGCGCGTGCGCTTCCTCGAAACGCTGACCGCGTAACAATTTCAAGCATGGAATGGAAATGATGAAACGCGTTCTGATCAAATGCGGCTGGCTGGTCACGCTCGATCCGGCGATCGGCGACTTCAAGGGCGGCGAAATCCTCCTTCAAGGCAATCGCATCGAGGGGGTTGGAAAGAATCTGAACGCCGCCGCTGACGAAACCATCGACGCGACCGACAAAATCGTGATGCCGGGGCTCGTCAACGCGCATATGCACACGTGGGAAACTGCGCTGCGCGGCATCGGCGTCGAATGGACCACGCCGGATTACCTCAAACATATGCATCTCAATCTCGCCACCCGCTACAATGCCGAGGACAATTACCTCGGCAATCTGATCGGCGCGCTGGCGCAGATCGATGCCGGCGTCACCACGCTGGTCGACTGGTGCCACAACATCACCAGTCTCGAGATGGCCGAACGCGCCGTCGACGGCCTGGTCGACAGCGGCATCCGCGCTGTGTTCGCGCATGGCACGGCAAAGCCGCCGATCAAGGAGGGCGGGGTGCCGTTCACCCATGTCCCGCATCCGCGCGATCGGATCGAGGCGCTGCGCAAGGGCAGGCTCGCCAGCGACGACGGCCGCGTCACGTTGGCCATGGCGATCCTCGGCCCGGACTGGGGCGCCTGGGAAGTGGTCGAGCACGATATCCGCATGGCACGCGAATTCGGTCTGGTGTCTTCGTCGCATACGCGTCCGCGCGAACATTGCGTGGTGCCGGATGGCTATGCGCGGATGGCAAAGGAGGGGTTGCTCGGGCCCGACCACAATCTGGTGCACGGCACCACCTACAAACATGCCGACCTGAGGCTGATCGTCGACAACGGCGCCTCGCTCACCTCCACGGTGCTGGTCGAACTGCATCATCATATCGGCGATGCGCAGGTTGCGGCGTTCCGCGAAGCTGGCGGGTTGCCGTCGCTTGGCATCGATGTCGAGCCATTCTGCTCGGGACACATGTTCCGTGAGATGCAGGCCGCGCTGCTGTTCGCGCGCGGCAAGGAGGTTCGCAACAACGCGCTGCGCGGAAATTCGCCTTTGAAGGAATTGCCGGTGCGCTCGCGGGAGGCGCTGGAATGGGCAACCATCGGGGGCGCCCGCGCCTTCCTGATGGAAGACAGCATCGGCACGCTCACGCCGGGCAAGAAGGCCGATATCGTGATGCTGCGCGCAAACGACATCAATATGGCGCCGGTCTACGATCCGATCTTCTCGATCGTGGAGATTGCCGGCGCGGGCAATGTCGACACCGTGATCATCGATGGCATCGTCCGCAAGAAGGATGGCAAGCTGACCATCCCGGCCGACGTGCTCAGCCGCCGTCTCGCAGAACTGGCAGCCTCCGGCGAGCGCATCCTCAAGGAGGCTGGATATCGGGTCGAGACCGCGCCACACTGAGCATCAGCAGAACGTTCTGGAGACTGGAATGACCACGCAGATTACCCGTCGCACCGCGCTGGCCGGATTGTCCGCCTTTGCAGCAGTGCCCGCTTTTGCCCAGAGCGGTGGCAGCACCATCACCATGATGCACGGCTTCACCCCGGGCGCGAATGTGGACATCGTTGCGCGGCTGATCGCCGATCATCTCGGAAAGCGGCTCAATCGGCAGATCGTGGTCGAGCCGAGGCCGGGGGCAGGGGGCACCACGTCGGCTGCCGCCGTGGCACGCGCCGAACCGGATGGCACCACGCTTACCATTTTGCCAGGCGGGCATGCGGTGTCGGCCGCGATCTACAAGCAGCTGCCGTACAACGCAGTCGACAGCTTCTCCTTTATTTCGATGCTGACGGATTTCCCGTTCATCCTCGTGACCTATCCGGACCATCCGGCAAAGACCGTGGCGGACGTGATCAAGTTGGCGCAGGCCGATCCCGGCAAGCTCACCTGCGCCACCGCCGGCAACGGCACCGGCATGCATCTGGCGTTCGAATTGTTCGCCGCGATGGCGAAGGCGAAGATCCAGCACATTCCCTATCGCGGGTCGCCGCAGGGCATCACTGACCTGCTAGCGCAGCGCGTCGATTTCCAGGTCGATACGCCAGCGGTGCTGATGCCGTTTATTTCCGACGGGCGCTTGCGGCCGATCGCGGTTACCGGGCCAAAGGGGTTCTTCCTATTGCCCGGCGTGCCGACCATCGGGGAGACGGTACCCGATTATACCGTCACCTCATGGCTCGGCGTTGCCGGCCCGGCCGGGCTGCCGCCGGCTTTCGTTGCCAAGGCGAACGAGGAGATCAAGGCGATCCTGTCGGAACCGGAAGTGATCGAGCGCTTGCGCAAGCTCGGCAGCGATGTGGTGCCGACCACGCCGCAGGGCTTCCGCGATCGCGTCGCGGAAGACGTCGCCAAATGGACCAAGGTGGTGGCGGACGCGAATATCCCCCGCGTCTGACCTATTGCCGCGACAGGTCGGCCGAGAATTCGCCGTTGCGGATGCGGGCGGGCAGCCCTTCCGCGAAGGCGGAGGCGGCATCTTCGCCATAGGTCGATACGAACTCAATCAGCGCCGCGAACAGGCAGGCCTGGGCCATGCAATCGCCATCGACGCCATCGAGCCGAGCCTCCGCCCAGGCTTCGTGCACATAACCAAGCGCGACCTGTTTCTGCTCGTTATCCGGAATCGGATCACGGTCGGAGTACATGCGCGTCAATGTTGTCATTGCAATCGAATTCCCGCGCTTCGCAGCGCCCGCCCCAAGGAGCCGGCAGGTTAACATGCAGGTGCCGTCAGCAAACCATCGTCTTTAGGAAAGGTTAACGTGGCTGGGACAAGTGCCCGGCGCGGCTCGGCCCCGGGGATTTCGAGCCTAATTTTCGAGCCTAATTGGTGTAACGCGCCGTGATTTCGCGGGAAATCTTGGTTCCTTCGTCCAGATACCGGCGGATCGCGAGATCGGCCGCTTCGGTGCAGGACCGGTAGGTCTGCTGGAAGCCGTTGTAACCCCGGTTGAAGCTGGCCATCAGCTTGGTCCGCCGCTCTGGAGCCTGCGCCTCGGCGTCCAGCAAGGCCCGCATCTCATTGCGCCATTTCGGACCTTCCTTCGCCCCGCACAACGGGCGCAGGTAATGAAGGGCACCCAGAATTTCCGACAGGCGCTCCAGTTCGGTTTCGAACAGCGCGCCGCTGTCGACCGCGCGCGCGGGCGCTGCGAGCGGGAGACTCAGTGCGAGACACAGGATCAGGGAGCGGATCATGGCGCGGCTGATATGCGCCGGCTCTGCGGCGAGGGCAAGGCGGCCGCCCGCGAATTTCCCCTGTCGTCCTCCGTCGGGAAGAGGGTCATAGCTTCCCCATCGCGTCGGCGATGATCTCCCGCAGGCCGTCGGTGGTCTTCAGGCCGTCAAGTTCCTCCGGCAGCCGCCAGGCGGCTTCGGCGATCTCGGTCGCATCCGGCACCGGCTCGCCGGCGATCCAGCGCGCCGCGAAGCACACGATCACGAAATGCCGTGCGGTCTTTCCGCCATCGTCGCGCATGATCATTTCCCGGTAACCTGCGAGCGCCACCGGCTCGATCGCGACCTGAGTCTCCTCTCGCACCTCACGAATCACGGCGTCGGTCAGTGTCTCGCCCGCTTCCACCACCCCGCCCGGCAGGGTGTAGATGCCGCGGCCGAAGGTGCCGCCGCGCCGCACGATCAGCACCCTCCCGTTACGAATTATGGCGGCGCTAGCCGCGAGAAACGGTCGCGTCGGGTAGGCACGGTCATCCATGACTGTCATCCACCGAATTGTCCCAGCCGTGCGGCGGTTTCGACTTCCGCCCGCGCCGATCCAGACTATCTTGCAACGATGTGCGGACGCTATGCCATCACCACCGCGCCGGAGGCGATGCGGCAGCTCTTCGAGTACAAGGAGATGCCGGATTTTCCACCGCGCTATAACGTGGCGCCAAGCCAGCCGATCCCGGTGGTGCGGCTGTGGGATGGCGAGCGGCAATTCGTGCTGATGCGCTGGGGTCTGATCCCGGGTTTTGTGAAGGACCCGAAGACGATCTCGCTTCTGTTCAACGCCCGCGGTGAAACCGTCAACGAGCGCCCCGCGTTCAAGAATGCCATGAAGCGGCGGCGCTGCCTGATCCCCGCCAACGGCTTCTATGAATGGAAGCGCGATGGTTCGTTGAACCGGCCCTATTTCATCCAGCGCAAGGATGGCGGCCCGCTGGCCTTTGCGGGCTTATGGGAAACCTGGATCGGGCCCAACGGCGAGGAACTCGATACCGCGGCGATTGTTACCACCGACGCTGGTCCATTGATCAGGTCGATCCATCACCGGATGCCGGTGATCCTGCCTCCGGAGGCCTGGGATATGTGGCTCGATACCGCGCGGGTCGATCAGACCATGGCGGCCGCGCTGATTGCGCCAGCGCAGGACGATCAGCTGGAAGTCTACGAAGTGGCGCCAGCCGTCAACCGCGCCATCCATGACGGCCCGGAATTGATCGCGCGCTATACTGCGCCACCCGCCAGCGAGACGCCGCCACCGGCCAAGCCTGCGCGCAAGGCGAAGAAGGACGACCGGCAGCCGACGCTGTTCTGACGGCGCTGCCAGCTCTATTCAATCCAGCCGCCGTCATTGCCCTTTGATTTCGGAATCGGTGATGATCGTCTTGTATTTCTGGTTCTCGGCATCAAGGAATGCCTTGAACTCCGCGCCCGACAATTTGCGGACCGAAATCGACGCTCGCGCAAGCTTGGTCTTCAGCTCCGGCTCGTCGAGTGCGGCACGAGCGGCTTGCTCGAGCTTGGTCACCACATCGGCGGGCAAGCCGGCCGGTCCGAACAGGCCGATCCAGAGTTCGAGACTGAAGTCCTTCATCTCCGGCATTTCGGCAAGAGTCGGGACGTCCGGTGCAAACTCGGTGCGGCCGGCCGAGGTGACCGCGAAGGCGCGTGCCTGGCCGCCCTTGATGAAGGGAAGCGCGGCGGCGAGCGACGAGACGCCGAGATCGACATGTCCGCCAACCAGGTCGGTCATCACCGGAGCGGCGCCCTTGTAGGGCACGTGGGTCACCTTGGCTTTCGTCTGGAATTTGAAGGCTTCGCCGACCAGATGCATGAAGGAGCCGTGACCGGCGCTGCCGTAATTGAGGCCGGCGGCTTGCTGGCCCGCGAGTGCGATCACGGCCTTCAGGTCGGCGGCCTTGATGTCCGGCTTGCCGACGATCACCATCGGACCCGCGCCGATGAGAGAAATCGGCGTGTAGGGCCGCATCGGCTCAGCCGTCGGCGTGGGCTGCAGCAGATTGCGGATCAGCAGTTCGGAGCCAGCGCCGATCAGCAGCGTGTAGCCGTCGGGTGCCGCGCCGGCGACGCGCATCGCGCCGTTATGCCCGGCGGCGCCGCCGACATTCTCGATCACGATCGGCTGTCCCATCGCGCGTTCGAAATATTCGGCGAAGCTGCGCGCCACGATATCGGAGGAGCCGCCTGCGGGATACGGCACGATCAGTCGGATCGGGCGGTCGGGATAGGCCGCCTGCGCGCCGGTCGCCGCGAAGGTGATCGCAACGAGCGTGGCAGCGAGGGCGGGAATAAGTCGCGCAAAGCGGAACAGGCTCATGTCACAGTCTCCGTCATGAGGGTTTGGCGCGATGTCCGCGCCTCGACTTCCCGGACAAACGAAATCAGATGCTTTGTGACCTCAGCGGGTGCGGTGAGGGTCATCATGTGGCGTTCTTTCGGTACTATGACGCAGCGGCTGTCAGGCGCGGCGGCAGCCATCGCGCGCGACATGTCCGGTGTCGAGTGCGGATCGTTCTCCGACGTCATGAACAGCGCAGGCGCGGCCAGGCTTTCGAGCCGGCCCTCATGGCGCCGATCGTTCTCGACGAACAGCCGGTAGGTCCGCATGTAACCGACGGGATTCACGGACATGAGAAAGCGGCGGCAAATTGCGGCGGCCTCCGCGAGTTCGGAAGGGATCGGTTCGCCGAACCAGCGCTTCAGCGTCTCATCAGGGGAGGTGATGCCGCCATTGGCTTCGAGTTCGCGCGCACGGTTCTCCGCAGTCTGCTGAAGATGCGGCGATCTGCAATAGACACCGTTCATCGGCGTGACGCCGCGGACCCGGTCCGGATACGAGAGCGCGAATTCAAGGCTGATGAGCGCGCCCATCGAATGTCCGGCGAGATGCGCGGACGTGATGTCGAGTGCATCCATCACGCTCAGCACCTGGTCGGCGTAATCGGAGAGCTGTGGCTTCTCCGGCGGCAGGCTCGATTGCCCGTGGCCCAGCATATCGAAGGTGACGACGTCGAATTCGCTTTGCAGGAGCTCGATCTGCGGCTGCCAGACGGTGTTCTGCATGCCGAGGCCGTGCAGCAGGATGATGGGGCTGCCTTTACCGCTGCGCCGGACATGCGTGGTGCCGCGCTCGCGCGCTGTGCCGATCGTATGCGGGACAGTGACGGTGTCAGGCATCGATCGCGCCAAGCTCCTTGAGGTCCTGATAGCGGTCGCCGATGCGATGATGCGGCCGGCCGCCGATCGAGGCGCCGAGCGCGACCACGATCTCGTCCGGGGCCGGCGCGTCGGCGATCGAGAATTGCACCGTGAGATAATGCGAACGCATGCCCTCGTCGTGCTTGTGCATCATCGGGATCGCCAGCGCGCAGCCGGGGCCGCCGCGCACATTGGTGAAGCTGAGATAGCTTTTGGCGCCGACCGCCTTGCGGAAGATGTTGCCGAAGCGCAGCGTATGGATGAGAGCGGACGCGTGCTCGATTTCGCCGCCGGTGCCGACGATGGCGGCCTTGCCGTAACCTTCCACCGCGTCGCCCGAGCCCGCGAGCGACAGAATGCGCGTCGTCAGGATCTCACCCAGGACCGGCGCGAGTTGGCGGATCTCCGGCGCCAGATCGTCGACAAAGCCGCGGCCCGCCCAGGGATTGCGCACCACCGCGGCGACCGCGAACAGCTGCAACGGCTTGGGCGCCGTACGGCCGCCCTCGATCAGGGTTTCGTCGATATAAGTGACGATCTTGCGGACAGCGTCGGTCATATCTAGGCTTAAAATCCGTTTTGGTATACCGTAATATAAAAATTATGGCTGGGCGGGGACCAAGTCAACCCGGGCGGTGCGAGCGCCGGGGGAATCCGCTAACAGGAGCGCGGAGGAGCCATGAACTCACCGATGCTGGTCGACCGGAGCGCCAAGACACTGCGTGAATTGACGCTCGAAAAATTGCGCGAGGCGATCGCGAGCCAGCGCTACCGGCCGGGCGACCGGCTAGTGGAACGCGATCTGTGCACGCAGCTTGGCGTCAGCCGAACGGTGGTGCGCGAGGCGTTGCGTCATCTCGAAGCCGAAGGCCTGGTGCAATCGCAGGGGCAGCGCGGTCCGGTGGTGGCACGGCCGACGATCGCCGAGACGCGGCAGATCTACGAAATCCGCGGGGCGCTGGAGAGCCTTGCCGCGCGGGCCTGTGCCGAAAGCCGCGATCCGCACATCGCTGACGCTCTGGATACGATCCTTTCCCGGATGCGTCGTGGCTATAAGAAGGGCTCGGCCAGTGATGTGCTCGCGGAGACGACCAGTTTTTATCGCTTGCTGTTTGAGTGCGCCGGGAAGCCGGTGGCCTGGACAATCATCTCGTCACTGCATTCACGCATCAATCACTTGCGCGCGCTGACCATCCAGACGCCAGGGCGCTCGCGGTCCGGTCCGATCCAGATGCAGGCGGTCGTCGACGCAATCCGCAAGGGCGACGGCGACGCAGCCGCTAAAGCCTGTATGGCCCATGTCGAAGCCGCGTCCGCGCTTGCTGACACGTTGATCCGTGACATGGAACGTGCCGAGCGCCTTGCGGCTGCGGGTTGAAGCAGCCTAAACTACTGTCCGACGCACATCATCCGCTGCCGTCCGGCGATGATGTGGTCGGACCTTTGCCGCTCTGGCGCAGCCGTCGCAGCAAGCGGAGCGCCATCCACAGCAACAACAATACAAGTCCGAGGGCGAGCAGTGGTGCGGCGAGTGCCAGCAGTGGCAGAATGAAAGCGCCGCCGAGTTCTGCGGTCGCAACCGCGGAATTGCCGATCCCGCCGGTGAAGATCGTCGATTTCGCGCGCAGCATGGTGGTGACCAGCTGGGTGACGCTGGCGGCCCCGCCACCTGCGATGATCGCGGCGGTCCATTTCACCATCGGCGGGACATCGGTCATCACCGCGGCCGACAGTACCGTTCCTGCGGCCAGCGCCGCGGGCGCGGCCAGCGTGTCGAGCAAATTGTCGATTCCGGGAATGTAATAGGCGGTGATCTCGACCAGCGCGGCCACGCCGAGCATGGTCAATGCGAGTGGCGTGGCGAGCCAGGCAAAGTTTTCAGCCAGCGGCAGGTAGCCGGTATAGGCCGCACCGCTGGCGATCAGCATCGGCAGGAAGACGCGGAAACCTGTCGATGCCGCCAGGACAATGCCAAGTGCGACAGACAGCGCGAGATCGAAATGCGACATCGGAAAATCCGTTACGGCTCCCGCAAAGGTATCACCTTTCGGAAATTTTTGCGTTTCTGTCTCGAAATGGCAGGTGCCGAGGGGCGCGTTAATCTACAGGATGCGGCCCCCGTGCTCCGGATTGCCGGTCGCGAAAATGTGTTCGGCGGAATGCCAGTCACACTCACGGAGCGGTCTGTGCTGCCGCTCACTGTCATGTAGGATGCGACACCGCACTCAGGGGACGCGTGCGACCGGCCATCCAATCACCCTTCCTGGGAGTGCATTTCATGCTGACCAAACGCGACCTCTTGCGCTCGGCTGCAGGCGCCGCCGCCGCCACCGCCGTGGCGAAGCCCTATCTTGCGTTCGCGCAAAGCGGCCGTCCCCGCTTTCTTGAAGCCAAAGACATTGCCGAGAAGGGCTTCATCTACGGCCTGCCGATCGTGATGAATTACGGCGTCATGTACGAGTTCGTCATCGACAAGAACTCGTCGCAATACAAGGCGCCGTTCAACCAGATCAAGAACGAGTCGAACGTATTCACCTACAAGGATACGGCGGTCCCGACACCGAACAGCGACACGCCGTATTCGATGCTGTGGGTCGACCTGCGGGCGGAGCCGATGGTTATTTCCGTTCCAGCCATGGATCCCAAGCGCTATTATTCGGTGCAACTCGTCGACGGCAATACGTACAATTACGGCTATATCGGTAGCCGGGCGACCGGCATTGCCGCTGGCGATTACATGGTGGTCGGCCCGGATTGGAAGGGCACGATGCCGGCCGGCATCAAACAGATGTTCCGGTCGAGCACGCAAATGTCGCTCGCGATCTTCCGCACCCAGCTCTTCGATGCGGCTGACATCGGTAATGTCCGCAAGGTTCAGGCCGGTTATCATGCTCAGCCATTGTCGGCTTATCTGAAGCAGCCAATGCTCGCGTCTTCCACGGCCGCAGTCGATTTTCCGAAATTCGACAAGGAGCTCGTGAAGACGGATTTCTTCCGCTATCTCGACTTCGCGCTGCAATTCGCACCGGCGCAGGAGAACGAGAAGGAGATCCGTGCGCAGCTCGCGCGCATGGGCATCGGACCGGGCAAGACCTTCGACTTCAAGGACCTTACGCTCGAGGAGAAACTCGAGGTCGGGCTCGGCATGAAGGAAGGCGAGCGAAAGGTCGATGAGGCGGTCGCTAACGCCGGCCAAGCCATCAACGGCTGGCGTGTGAGTGGGTTGCCGGGAGATGCTGCGCATTACAATGGCGACTGGATGAAGCGCGCGGTTGCCGCCAAGGCCGGGATCTACGGCAACAGTCCTGAAGAAGCGATGTACCCCTTCACCCGTGTCGATGCCGACGGTCAGACTCTCGACGGCAGCAAGCACAATTATGTGCTGACCTTCCCGGCGGGCCAGCTGCCGCCGGTGAATTCGTTCTGGTCGATCACGATGTATGACGGCAGATCGCAATTGCTGATCAACAATCCGATCGACCGTTACCTGATCAATTCGCCGATGCTGCCCGACATGAAGACCAATCCGGATGGCTCGCTGCCGATTTACATCCAGAGCAAGTCGCCCGGCGGCGACAAGGAGGCCAACTGGCTGCCCGCGCCCGACGGGCCGATTTACATGGTGATGCGCCTGTACTGGCCGAAGACGGCGGCGCCGTCGATCCTGCCGGCGGGTTCGGGCACCTGGCAGCCCCCCGGCATCCGGCGGATGGCGTAGGGGCCGCCGACCACTAACAATACTGGCGCCTGTTGCAGGCGCGGCGGCGCTTCTACCCAAGCATCGCCACGAGCATCGCCGTTACAGCCGTCGCCATGAATCCGGTCGCCGCCCAGCCTGCGATCTTCAGGCGGCGGCTGGCGACGAAGCGGCCCATGACTTCTCGGCGGGTCACGATCAGCATCATGATTGCCATGATCGGAACTGCGACGACGCCGTTAATGACAGCGCTCCAGATCAGCATGCGGATCGGATCGAATGGTGTGAAAGTGAGGCCGAAGCCGATCAGCGTCGCCGCGGCAATGATCCCATAAAAGCCCAGTGCGTGCGGGACCTTGGCTTCCAGCGACGATGGCCAATGATAAAGGTCGGCGACCGCATAAGCCGCGGAACCCGCGAGCACAGGAATGGCCAGGAGGCCGGTCCCGATGATGCCGAGCGCAAACAAAAGAAAGGCAAACTCGCCTGCGATCGGCCGCAACGCGTTCGCGGCATCGGCTGCGGTCTGGATATTCGTCACGCCGTTTGCATGCAGCGTGGCCGCAGTGGTGAGCATGATGAAAAAGGCAATGGTGTTCGAGAAAATCATGCCGATGCTTGTATCGAACTTGATGCGCTGCATTTCGCTGCCTCCACCGCGGGAGAGCCTGTTGAGCGGGCGCGACTTCTTCTGCCGTCGCATTTCCTCCACCTCCTGAGAGGCTTGCCAGAAAAACAAGTAGGGGCTGATCGTGGTGCCCAGTACGGCGACCAGAAGCATCAGATAGTCCGGGGTGAGTTGCGCCTGTGGAAGCAGTGTCTTAACCGCGACCTCGCGCCACGGAATATCGACGGTGAAAACCACGCCGACATAGAGGAACAGGACAAGGGTCAGCCATTTCAGGATCGGTGAATAGCGCCGGTAGGGCACGAAACCCTGCAACAGCACGGACACCGCGGCAAATATCAGGGCATGTTCGTGCCTCAAGCCCCCGACGACCAGGAACAGGGCTTCGGCCATGGCCGCGATATCGACGGCGATATTGATCGTATTGGCGACCACCAGAAGTACGATCAGCACCGAAACCCCGGAAGCGCCGTATAGCTCCCTGGCGTTTGCAGTGATCCCCTTGCCGGTGACCCGGCCGATTTGGGCGCTCACCAATTGAATGGCGATCATGAGCGGAGTGGTCAGGAAGACCGTCCACAGCAGGCTGTAGCCGTATTGCGCACCCGCTTGCGAATAGGTCGCGATGCCCGAAGGATCGTCATCGGCGGCGCCGGTTACGAGGCCGGGACCGAGCAGGTTCCGGATCCCTGACCGGCGGGCGTCGTTGATCCGGTCATTCATGATCGTTTTCCGGCGCTGACGGCAGGAGGCGCGCATCGGACTATGCACCCGCCGCGATAACGTGGCGAGGGCCCGGAGCGTGTCCGCCCCGAGCCCTCATCATACGCATCAGTCGACCTGTAAGCCGGGTTCTGTATGGCCCGCCGCCGAGGCGACGGACGTGACGGCCATTCATCTGGGACGCCGGTTACCCGGCGCCTCAAGCAACCTACCCGAGCGGCTGGTTCGGACGAACCCGGAGACTTGGCTCCGCACCGCTCCTATTCGGTTTTGCTCCCGGTGGGGTTTACCATGCCGTTCCCGTCGCCGGAAACGCGGTGCGCTCTTACCGCACCGTTTCACCCTTGCCGGCTTCGCTGCCCCGCAAGCGGGGCGAAAAGCCGGCGGTCTGCTTTTCTGTGGCACTTTCCCTGGGGTCGCCCCCGCCGGACGTTATCCGGCACCGTTCGTCCGTGGAGCCCGGACTTTCCTCCCCGCCGCCCTTTCGGGACAATGGCGGAGCGGCCGTCCAG
>CAZXJZ010000069.1:0-20758 GCA_964641065.1 uncultured Hyphomicrobiales bacterium
GTGGTCGCGATCTTCGCGCGCGGCATGCTGCGGCAGGTCTATACCCGCGTCTATTTCGACGGCGAGGCCGCAAATGCAACCGATCCGGTGCTCAACCTCGTGCCGGCCGATCGCCGCGCCACGCTGATGGCGAAGAAGCAAGGCGACGTGTGGCGCTGGGACATCCACATGCAGGGCGACAAGGAGACGGTGTTCTTCGCGGTGTAATTCGCTGCGCCCAGCGCAGCGGCTGCTCCAGCGGATCTGTTGTTTCAGAGTCCATACGAACGGCCCGGCGGCTCAAGGCGCCGGGCCGTATGCGTTTCGGCTATAACTCGCTCTTCGATCAGAGCTTGTCGGCGCTGGTTGCGTAAATCACCTTCCAGTTGGATTCGCCCTTCCGGATCACATTCGACGTATCGGCGAGAAACAGTTTGGTATGCGCCGCGTCCGAGCTGTTCAGATACAACTGGCCGTCGACGATCTTCCAGAATTCCGGCTTGGTCGCGACTTTCTTGCCCTTGCTGGCCCCGGCCGAGCACCACCCGCCATAAGCCGGAGCATATTTCGCAGGGTCCGCAGCAAACAGATCGCGGTTCGCAGCAGACGCAAAGCGCCAGGTCGCGCCCTGATATTCGGCAGTGAACTGGTTCGATCCCATCGTCGGCTGCCCGACGGTGTGATAGGCAACCACATCGTAGCCGGCTACGGCTGCGCCATCCCTGACGTAATGCTCGTCGGCCGCGAGCGCCGATGTAGCGGGAAAGAACAGCACGGCGACAGCGACAAGCGCTGCATTCAAAGCGGAAAATCGCATTCGTAAACCTCCCATACGCTGACATGCCTGAGATCGCAGGGCCGACCGGCGCATATGCAGTCGACGAACTATCATTCGTGGCGGGTTGCTCCGCTGTTACAGCGGGCGGCGCATCGCGGTTCACGACTTCGAGAGGAGGTGCATTGCCCTGCGAATTTACGCGGTCGGTGCTACTGCAATATTCCCACCGCGCGCGCTGCGACGAACGCGACCGTCAGCAGCGAGATCATGGCCTCAGCCATCATCAACAGCTTGGCCCGTTGCGACAGCGGCATGGTATCGGCCGGCGAAAACGCGGTCGCGTTGGTGAATGCCAGGAACAGATAGTCGATAAAGCCGGGCGAAAACGATGATGCTTTCGCGCGATGGACCGTCGCCTGCGGGAAGACGAACTCGTAATAGGGCTGGCCCAGCGCATGCCGCATCGCCGGGCCGCCGCCATCCAGTCCCCAGAACCACAATCCGAAAACGATCACGTTGATCACCCAGATGATCACCGCATCGACCAGCAGCGTCCGCGCGTTCTCCGCCTTTCCGTCGAGCAGCGCCTGCACGAGCTCGCTCAGCGCGACGAAATTCATGACGGTCATGACCAGGATCAGCGCCAGCGCGAAGTGGCGGATGGTGCGGCGCTTCGGGTCAACGATCTTGCCATCGGCGACCGCAACCGGCGCCCGTTTCTCCTCGATCCGGAACATCACGGCGAGCGGAATCAAAAGGGCGATCTCCATAGCCGGCGCGAGCCAGCGCGGCCCGAGCGAGAGATCGTTGATCAGAAAGAATTGCAGGATCGCGACGGTGAGGATGGCCCCGCATGCCAGCCAGAAATCGGCGGCGTGGGCGTCGGGAGGTAGTGAGTGGTCTTGCACGTCGGGGATCCTGCGGCGTGGCTGCGAAAGCTGATCAGGCGGTCCGCACTTCGAGAGCGATCCGCTAACAACTTGTTATAGCGTCTCTATTGATGAAAACAAAAAATCTGTCCTGCAGCGGCGCTGAGGCAATGTCCTCGCCTTACGAACGACGTGCGTCTTTTGACGTGAATTCAGGCTCATTGGAACTGCAATATAAAGTCTGCAGCCGGAACGAGCAGGCCCAGGGCGCGTTCGCCTAAGTCCACTATCCGTCTCCGCAATCGCAAGGTCACGTCATGTATCATCACGTCAAAAAACTCATGTACACGGTTCGCGTGGATGAGCCCGACCCCCGATTCGGCAACATGTTGCTGGAGCAGTTTGGCGGCGCCAACGGTGAACTCGCTGCGGCGATGCAGTATTCGGTCCAGGGTCTCAATTGCGAAGATCCTGCTCGCAAGGATCTGCTGATGGACATCGGAACCGAAGAGTTGAGCCATCTGGAGATTGTCGGGACATTGGCGCGGATGCATCTCAAGCCGATGAAATCAATCCGGGAAGAAGCGGAGGCCGATCCCCTGATTGCAATCGCGGGCGGCGGCGGCGTAAACCTGTTCAATTCGATGGGCAACGCGTGGACGGCTGACTACCTGAAGGTCACGGGCGAGCTCGATGTCGATCTGCGCAGCAACATCGCTGCCGAAGCTCGTGCCAAAATCGTCTATGAGCGCCTGATCAACTTCTGCCGGGACTCCGGAACCAAGGATGCCCTTCAGTTTCTCATGACGCGTGAAATCACGCATATGCGGGCGTTTACCGCTGCACTGGAGAGCATGGGCAAACCGCCTTTCTCGATTGGTCGAATTGCGCCCACGCCGCAATTGGTCGATCAGTATTTCAACGACTCGACCGGAGAAGGCGATCACGGTGAAGTCGATGCGCGTGGTCCCTGGAACGAAGGAGAGCCGTGGGAATATGTGGAGGCTCCTGCCTTTCAGGATTTCGCTGACGGCGGTGAAAACCCTTCAATTCATGCTGCGAGCTCGGAAGGCAGCTCCGACATTCTGGAAGCCCTTCTCGTCGACCAGTTGAGAGACATCCTCCATGCGGAAAAGCAGTTGTTGAAAGCCTTGCCAAAAATGGCGAAAGCTGCGCGTACCGCTCAACTCAGGACGCTGTTCGAAACCCATCTTGCCGAGACGGAGCTGCAAGTCGATCGTCTCACCGAATGTCTCAAAATGCTGGGAGGCGCAGCGAGAGCCAAGCCATGCAAGGGGATGGCCGGGCTGGTCGACGAAGGCGAAGAGGTCATGGGCGAGGGTAAGGAGAAGGAAGATGCGCCGGCTGACATCGCACTCATCGGAGCGGCCCAGCGCGTCGAGCATTACGAGATCGCGGCCTATACCGCAGCGAGAAATCTGGCATCGCAGCTGCATCTGCCAGTGATTGTTCATCTGCTGACCCAGTCCCTCGGTGAGGAGCAAAACGCCGATCAGCTTCTCGACCAGGTGGCCCAGCCGCTCATGTCGGTGGCGAGGATGCCGGCCGCTGTCGAATAGCGGATAAGACGGGCCCGCTCGAAACGGCCCTCTGCAGCGGCTGGGTTCGACGTCCAAAGGTTCGCATAAAAAAAGCCCCCGTGCATCGCACGGGGGCTTCGTCATTCCGGTACGTGAGACGAAGGCTTATGCCGCCTGGTGGCGCCACTTGCCCTCATAGCCCTCGCGGACTTCCGCCGCATACGGAGTCGGGCCGACCACGACCTTTACTTCGGTCTGCTTGTGGCGCTCGACAGTGGTCTTCTTGGTGCCGCCGTTTTCCTCGCCCCACACCAGGGTGAGTTCGGTGCCGGGCTTGGCGTATTCGGCTTCCACCCAGCCGAGCGACAGCATCTTGCGCTCGTTGAAGGAATAGCCCGAGAACATTGAGGCGCCGGCCATCTTGCCGCCCTTCGCCATCACGGTGTCGTAGGACGACGAGGCGTAGTTCGACAGAGGCAGGTCGATGAACTTGAAGTTCTCGCCATGCGGAGCGAACATCGACGCGTTGATGCGATTCACGTCGTCGTTATCCCACGCGAAGGTCACCTTCTTGCGGTGGTTCTTGCCTTCCATCGCCTTCAGCGCATCCGAGCCGATGAAGTCGTGGTCGAACTTGGTGAAGGTGTTGTAGCCGAGCTCATACGGGGTCGTGTAATAGTCCTCGATGTTCTTCGACACGAACGAGCCGCCGAGACCGGCAACCGCCTCGTAGCTCGTCTCCGGCAGCCACTCGCGATAGGCCTTCAGCTTGTCGCCGGAATAGATCGCCGGCACCGGCGACGGGATCCAGCCCGATTCCAGGGTGTTGGTCGCATAGGCGCGGGCGCCGACCGGCACAATGCCGAAATCCTTGCCGGCTTCGAGGATGGCGTTGCGAACTTCGTCGCCCTCGGCATACGGACCCCAGATTTCGAGACCGGGCGCGCCGGCCATGCCGTGACGCAGCGCGCGGATCTTGCGGCCGGCCATGGTCACGTAGCCCATGTTGAAGAACTTGATGTCCGGGAAAGTGCCGCCGGTCAGCTTCTTGATCACGCCTTCCGCGTTCGGGCCCTGGATCTGATAGCGATAATAGCTGCGGGTCACCGGCTTGCCCATCGGGCGCGACGGCGAGCGATCGTCGTACTCGGTCTGCACGTCGAAGCCGCCGGTCTTGGCGTGGAATTCGATCCAGTTCGCCGCCGGGTTACGGCCGACATACACCATCTCGTTTTCGGCGAGATAGAACAGGATGCCGTCGCCGATCACATGGCCATACGGCGTCACCGGCGCGAATTGCTTCGCTTTGTCGACGGTGAAATTCTTGAACGAGTTGGTGGAGAGATAGGACAAGAGCTTCACGGTGTCCTTGCCGCGCACGAACAGGTTCACCATGTGGTGCGACTGGTCGAACAGCACGCAGGTCTCGCGCCATGCACGCTGCTCGTCGCGCCAGTTGGTGAATTCGGGCGCAACGACCGGATACACATAGGCGCCGATCTGCGAATTGCGCATCATCTCGACCGTATTGCCGGCCGCTTTCAACTTCTCTTCCAGGTTCTTGTAAGCCATCTGATGTTCCTCCGAATGATGGTTCGATAGTGTTGCGTGGCGGACCGCAAGGCGGCCGGTTGCCCGAGGCGAGGCGTTTCCGCCCTGGCCCTGAGACCGGCAAATCCGTCTGTGTCTGTATACAGAGGCGCGAAAAGCCGCCGCTCCCACCCTCTGCCTGTTTCGTCCCTGTTTCGAAAACTTAGCGTTGGATTGACGTTTCTTGGCGCTCCGGATGGACTAACCACCCCTCCTGCCTGTATTGTATACAGCATGAATTCCCGGCAATCTCAAGGCCGGGAAAACGGGGAGGCATCTGTGCCGGTTCAGGCAGCCGACAACGAGCGGTCGTCGTCGCAGACGGTCAAGGCGCAGCTGTCGCTGCGCGACCTGATCCTGTCCGGCGAACTGAAGCCGGGGGACCGGATTTCCGAGCTTTCCGTGGTCGAGCGGCTCGGCATTTCCCGTACTCCCATCCGCATGGCCCTTGTCAGGCTCGAAGAAGAGGGGTTCCTCGAAGCCATACCGTCCGGAGGATTTGCCGTGAAGGCATTCTCCGAGCGCGATATTCACGACGCGATCGAAATGCGCGGCACGCTGGAAGGTTTCGCGGCGCGGCTCGCGGCCGAACGCGGCGTCCGCAATGCTGTCATGCTGGAGATCAAGGACCGGCTGGCGCAGCTCGACGAACTGGTGGGCCGGCCCACTCTGAGCGTCGACGACTTCTCGCAATATGTGGGACTGAATGGGCAGTTTCACGCGCTGCTGATCGATGCCGCGGACTCGCCCGTGCTCGCGCGCCAGATCGATCGCGCACTCAATCTTCCGTTCGCTTCGCCGAGCGGTTTCGTTATGGTTCAGGCCATGTTGCCGGAAGCTCGAAAGATTCTGACCATCGCCCAGGACCATCATCATTGCGTCGTGCGTGCGATCGAGGAACGCGAAGGCGCGCGCGCCGAAGCGCTGATGCGCGAGCATGCGCGGCTGGCGCATCGCAATCTGCAGCTCGCCTTCCGCAACCAGGGCACCCGCGATCTCGTGCCCGGCGCGGTTCTCATCAGGAAGCCCGTGCCGGCGCGCTACTGACCTTCAAGAAAACACGCACAAAAGAATGGGAGTGAATGCTTCATGACGCAACGTACAAGGCCGCCTTTCCGCGCCGACCAGGTCGGCAGCTTCCTGCGCCCCGAGCGCCTAAAGGAGGCTCGCGCCAGGCGCGACAAGGGCGAGATCACCGCGGCGCAGCTCAAGGCCGTCGAGGATGAAGAGATCAAGAAGGTCATCAAGCAGCAGGAAGACGTCGGCATGCAACTCGCCACCGATGGCGAGTTCCGGCGCACCTTCTGGCACTTCGACTTTCTCGGCGGCATGACCGGCATCGATCTCTACGACCACTCGCAGGGCATCAAGTTTCAGGGTGCCGAGACAAAGGCCTGGGACATCCGCACCACGGGCAAGATCGATTTTCCGGACGATCATCCGTTTCTCGACCATTTCCGCTTTCTGAAGGCCAACACCAAGGTCGTGCCGAAGATGACGATCCCGTCGCCGACGGTGGCGCATTTCCGCGGCGGGCGGGCCAAGATCAGCAAGGATGTGTATCCCGATCTCGACCTCTTCTATGAGGATTTGGGCAAGGCTTACGCCAAGGCGGTGATGGCCTTCTACGACGCCGGATGCCGCTATCTGCAATTCGACGACACGGTCTGGGCCTATCTCTGCTCGGAGAAGGAATTGGCGCAATCGCGCGAGCGCGGCGACAAGACCGACGACCTGCAGCAGAAATATCGCGACATGATCAACCTGTCGCTCAAGGACAAGCCGGCGGACATGACCGTGACCATGCATGCCTGCCGCGGCAATTTCCGCTCCACCTTCATCTCCTCGGGCGGCTACGAGCCGGTGGCCAAGGTGCTGCTGGGCGAGGTGAATTTCGACGGCTATTTCCTGGAATACGATTCCGATCGCGCCGGCGGCTTTGAGCCGCTGCGCTTCCTGCCCAAGGGCGAGAAGCAGGTGGTTCTCGGGCTGATCACCTCCAAGAGCGGCACCCTGGAAAGCAAGGACGAGGTGAAGCGCCGCATCGACGAGGCGACGAAATTCGGGCCGCTGGAGCAATTCTGCCTGTCGCCGCAATGCGGCTTCGCCTCGACCGAGGAGGGCAACATCCTCACCGAGGACCAGCAATGGGCCAAGATGCGGGAAATCGTCGAATTGTCCCACGAGGTATGGGGCAAATAGGCCGAGCCCGGCTTCGCGCCGGCAGGGTGTGATCCATGCCGGGTGGCTCGCGGCCACCCGGCAGCTCCTCCGTATTTCGAAAAGATAACCTCACCGCGCGAGGCGGCGGGAGGCAACGATCCCAAGGGCTTCGGGGCGAGCCGATTAACCGCGCTGGCGCGGTGTCGAGTTTTAGAGCTTGAAGCCGCCGGTCGGATCGGGAAGAATCCCCCCATAAATCAATAAGGGCCTTTAAGGGAGGAACCCATGTTACGAAACCTGACCGGCATGCTTGCGGCGGGTGCAGCGGCTCTGTCGCTGCTCGCAAGCCCGCAAGCGAACGCGCAATCCGGCGAACCGATCAAGATCGGTCTCGGCATCGCAATGACCGGCGGTCTGGCCGGCCCCGGCAAGCAGGCGCTGCTCGGCGTTAAAATCTGGGAAGATCAGATCAACAAGAAGGGCGGCCTGCTCGGGCGTCCGGTCCGGATCATCGCGTACGACGATCAGACCAATGCCTCGACCGTGCCGGGCATCTACACCAAGCTGATCGACGTCGACAAAGTCGACCTCATCCTCGGACCCTATGCCACGAACATGATCGCACCGGCGATGCCGGTCGTCATGCAGAAGGGCAAGACGATCATCGGCCTGTTCGGCCTCGCGGTGAACAGCGAATTCAACTATCCGAAATATTTCGCGATGATCCCGACCGGGCAGAACACCAAGCCGTCCTTCACCGAGGGCTTCTTCGAAGTCGCCGCCAAGAACAAGATCCAGACCGTTGCGCTGGTGGCGGCTGACGCTGAATTTGCGAACAACGCCTGCGAGGGCGCGCGGACGAACGCGAAGAAGCACAACATCAAGGTGGTCTACGATCGCAAATATCCGCCGGCCACCACCGACTTCACGCCGATCGTTCGCGCGATCCAGGCGGCGAATCCGGAAGCCGTCGTCATCTGCTCCTATCCGCCGGACTCGGTCGGCATGGTGCGCGCGGTCAATGAAATCGGATTCAAGCCGAAGATGATCGGCGGTTCGATGGTCGGCCTGCAGATCAGCGCGATCAAGACCCAGCTTGGCCCGTTGATGAATGGCTGGATCAACTACGAGACCTGGGCGCCGACCAAGCATTTCCTGAATCCGGACGCCGAGGCGTTCCTGAAGGAATATCAGTCACGCGCCAAGTCCGAGGGCGTCGATCCGCTGGGCTATTATCTCGGTACCTGGGGCTATGCCTATGCAGAGTTGCTCGGCAAGGCGGTCGAAGGCGCCAAGAGCCTGAACGACGACAAGATCGCGGAATATCTTCGCCAGAACACCATCAACACCATCATGGGTCCGGTTAAGTTCGGCAAGAATGGCGAATGGACCGAGTCTGGGATGATGCAGGTTCAGTACAAGGGCATCAAGGGTAACGACCTCGAGCAGTTCCGCGGCCTCGATACCCAGATCATCCTGACGCCGGATCAGCACAAGACCGGTGAAGCGGTGCTGCCGTTCGAAAAGGCGCAGCAGCAGTAACGCGCTGAGGGTTGAAACCATCGCGGCGCCGTGCGAGCCATCGTGCGGCGCCGTTTTCTTCTGAACCCAAGCCTGCAAGTCTCTCGTCGTCCCCGCGAAAGCAGGGACCCATATTCCGGAGCGCTGATGATGGGTCCCTGCTTTCGCGGGGATGACCAAGAAATGGTGGATCGTCTTGATGCTGCTGCCCACAAGTCTCGTCGGCTCCTATCCCCAACCCGAATGGCTGATCGACCGCGAGCGGCTGTCCAAGCAGGTGCCGCGGGTGCGCATGCACGACCTGTGGCTTATCCCTGAAAAGCACCTTGAGGCCGCGCAGGACGACGCCACGCTGCTCGCGATCCGCGACCAGGAGCGGGCGGGGCTCGATATCATCTGCGACGGCGAGCAGCGCCGCGAGAGCTATTCCAACCGCTTCGCCACCGCGCTCGAAGGCATCGACCTCGACAAGCCCGGTACCACCATCAACCGCACCGGCAAGACCATTCCGGTGCCGCGTGTCGCCGGCAAGATCCGGCGCATGCATCCGGTTGAGGTGCGCGACGTCAAGATTTTGCGCGCCAATACCGATCGCAAGATCAAGGCGACGGTGCCGGGTCCCTTCACCATGGGCAAGCAGGCGCAGGACGACTTCTATGGCAACGAAGAGGCGGTGGCGATGGATTACGCCGCCGCCGTGAATGAAGAGATCAAGGACCTGTTCGCGGCCGGCGCCGACATCGTGCAGATCGACGAGCCGTGGATGCAGCAGCATCCGGAGAAGGCGCGGCAATACGGGCTGAAGACGCTGGCCCGCGCGCTCGACGGCGTGACCGGCACCATCGCGATCCATCTGTGCTTCGGCTATGCGCAGGTCGTGCATGAAAAGCCGACCGGCTATTCGTTCCTGGGCGAACTCGAAAATAGCGGCGTGCATCAGGTCTCGATCGAGGCGGCGCCGCCGAAGCTCGATCTCAATGTGCTGAAGCAATTGCCGTCGAAGACCATAATCCTCGGCGTCATCGACCTTGGCGATCTTGTCGTCGAGCGGCCGGAGACCGTCGCGGACCGAATTCGTGCCGCGCTCAAGTTGGTGCCGGCCGAGCGCCTCGTGATCGCACCCGATTGCGGCATGAAATATCTGCCGCGCCAGGTGGCATTCGGGAAGCTGAAGGCGATGGTCGATGGCACGAAGATGGTGCGCAAGGAATTGACCGGGGGCTGAGAACAATCTCTCCGTTCGTCCCCGCGGAAGCGGGGACCCAGAGCTACTTCACAAGCCTCCCTGGGTTCCCGCTTTCGCGGGAGCGAGCAGCAAACCGATAGGGCGGAACCTCACATGACGAACGATACCAAGCCCCCCTTCCGTGCCGACCATGTCGGCAGCCTGCTGCGCCCGAAGGCGATCCATGACGCGCGCACCAAGCACGCCAAAGGCGAGATCAGCGCCGGTGAATTGAAGGAAATAGAGGATCGCGAGATCGAGCGCGTCATCAAAAAGCAGGAAGAGGTTGGGCTGAAGGCGATCACCGACGGAGAATTCCGCCGCTCCTGGTGGCATCTCGATTTTCTCTGGGGCCTCGACGGCGCCGAAAAGCACGTGATGGACACCGGCATCAAGTTCGCCGCGGTCAACACACGCAACGAGGGCGTGGCGGTCACCGGCAAGCTCGGTATGTCGGGCCCGCATGCGATGGTCGAGCATTTCAAGTTCGTCGCGGCGCACACGAAGCAGACGCCGAAGATCACCATTCCGTCGCCGTCGGCGATCTACGGTAGGCCGGTCGCAACGCCCATCGACAAGAGCGCCTATCCGGACATGGACGCGTTCTGGCACGATCTCGGCAATGCCTACAAGAAGGCGGTGCGCGGCTTCGCCGATGCCGGCTGCCGCTATCTGCAGCTCGACGAGGTGTTCATCGCGATGCTGTGCGACCCGAATTATTGCGAGCAGATGAGAAAGCGCGGTGACGATCCGGACAAGCTCGGGCCGCTCTACGGCGATCTCATCAACGCGGCGATGTCGGATATCCCCTCCGACATGACGATCACCATGCATCTGTGCCGGGGCAACTACAAATCGACCTTCATGGGGGCGGGCGGATACGACGCCGAGGCCGAGGTGCTGTTCGACCGCATCAAGGTGCACGGCTATTTCATGGAATACGACACCGAGCGCGCCGGCGGCTTCGAGCCGTTGCGGCTGGTGCCGAAGGATCGCCGCGTGGTGCTGGGTCTGATCACGACCAAGACCGGCGAACTGGAGAGCAAGGATGTCATCAAGCGCCGGATTGACGAGGCCTCGAAATACATCTCGCTCGATCAGCTCTGCCTGTCGCCGCAATGCGGCTTCGCCTCGACCGAGGAAGGCAACACGCTGACCGAGGAGCAGCAATGGGCCAAGCTGCGGCTGATCGTGGAGATCGCCGACGAGGTCTGGGGTAGGAATTAGCGCCGCAGCTTCCCTCTCCCCGCGTCAGCGGGGAAAGGGTGGCGAGCGTATGCGAGCCGGGTGAGGGGCGAGTTCGCATGGGTACTAAGCCGGCCCTTCACCCGGTTTGCATCGCTTCGCTCGCAAATCGACCTCTCCCCGCATTGCGGGGAGAGGTAAAGAGCGGCGAAGTGTGAGTACGAAAAGAGAGACCTGAAAATGACCAACACCACTGCACCCTTCCGCGCCGATCACGTCGGCTCGCTCCTGCGCACCGCGCCGTTGAAAGAAGCGCGATTGAAACGCGAGAAGGGCGAGATCGACGCCGCGGCACTGAAAGCGGTCGAAGATGAAGAAATCAGGAAGATCATCAGGAAGCAGGAAGAGGTGGGCTTGAAGCTTGCGACCGACGGCGAATTCCGCCGCTCGTGGTGGCAGTTCGATTTCTTCAAGCTGCTCGATGGCGCCGAACTGGTGCGGACCGCGCACGGCATCAAGTTTGCCGGCGTCGAGACCCGTCCGGAGGATATCGCCGTTACCGGCAAGCTTGGCTATTCCGGCGCGCCGATGATCGATCATTTCGAATTCCTGAAGGCGAATTGCAGGGTCACGCCGAAGATGACGCTGCCGTCGCCGACCGTGCTGCAATATCGCGTCGGTCCGAAGCCCATTCAGGACGGCCTCTACAAGTCTACGGAAGAATTGCTGCACGATCTTGGGCTCGCCTATCGCAAGGCGATCAAGGCGTTCGGCGATGCCGGCTGCCGTTATCTGCAGCTCGACGATACGTCTTACGCGCATCTGTGCGACAAGGAACGGCGCGCGGCGCTGCAGGCGCGCGGCGAGGACCCGATCTGGCTCGCCGATGCCTGGGCCGACATGATCAATTCCGCGCTGAAGGACAAGCCGGCTGGCATGGTCACGGCGATGCATCTGTGCCGCGGCAACTTCCGCTCGACCTTCGTGTCGTCCGGCGGTTACGAGCCGGTGGCCGATGTGCTGTTCAACAAGATCGGCATCGACGGCTATTTCCTGGAATACGATTCCGATCGAGCCGGCGATTTCGCGCCGTTGCGATTTTTGCCGAAGGGCAACAAGCGCGTGGTGCTCGGATTGGTCACTTCGAAGACCGGCACGCTGGAAAGCAAGGACCTGCTCAAAAGGCGCATCGAGGAAGCGACAAAGGTGGTGCCGCTCGAGCAGCTGTGCCTGTCGCCGCAATGCGGCTTCGCCTCGACCGAGGAAGGCAACGTGCTGGCCGAGGACGAGCAATGGGCCAAGCTGCGGCTCTGCGTCGAGGTCGCCGAGGAGGTGTGGGGGAAATAAACGCTGCAGCCGCCTCCGGAAGATAGGCGGCCGTCACACGCGCCGACAAGCACAGGAGGAAAGACATGAGTGGCTGCGCTCCAAAACTCCTTTTTTGTGTCGCATTGGGTCTTGCGCCAGCATCAGCAACGCAGGCACAGACCTATCCCTCCGCTCCCGTGAAGATGATCACGCAGGGAGCGCCGGCCAGCGGCCCGGATGTCGTGGCGCGCATCGTCGCCGACGAATTGTCGCGGCGCTGGAAGCAGCAGATCGTCATCCTCAATGCGACCGGTGCCGGCGGCAGCGTGGCCGCTAAGCAGGCCATCCAGGCGGAGCCGGACGGTTACACGCTATACGTCCCGGCTGCGTCGGCCTTCATCGTGATGCCGGAGATGTTTCCAACCTTGAAAATCGACATGCTGGGCGATTTCGTGCCGCTCGGTTTGCTCGCCGAGCAGCCTTTCGTGATCGCCGTGTACCCATCGTTGAACGTCAATTCGCTGGCCGATCTCGTCAGGCTCTCCAAGGAGAAGCCAGGGACGTTGAACTTTGCCGCCAATGCGCGCGGGACCCTGCCGCATCTCACTGCCGAGCGCATCAAATCGCAGGCCGGCATCGATATGACCTACATCCCCTATCCCGGTGCGGCGGCTGGGTTGCAGGATCTGCTCGGTGGACGAATCTCGGTGATCGTCGAGGGTCTTGGGACGCTGCTCGGATCGATCCAGAACGGCTCACTCAAGCCGCTAGCTGTATCGTCGCTGACGCGGCTGGAGAATTTTCCGAATATCCCGACGGTGGCCGAGACGCTGCCGGGCTTCCAGGCGACCGGCTGGTTCGCGCTGGTGGCGCCGCGCGGTACGCCGGACGCGATCGTGCAGCAGGTCAATCGCGACCTGAATGCCGTTCTGGACTCGCCGTCCGTGAAGGACAAGCTCGGTGCGATGGCGACGCAGGTGCGGCCGATGTCACTGGCCGACACGACCGCCTTCCTGCGCAACGAGCAGGCGGTGTGGCAACCGGTCGTAAAGCAGATCGGCTTCGCCCCGCAAAAATAAGCTACCCCGCTGCAAGTCCGGGGAACAGTCGCTGCGCGTTCTCGTAGGACACCGCGCGCCGGGTGGCTTCGTCGAACTTCGGCGATTTCGCAAGGAAGTCGATGCCCTGCGGGATCACCGTCGGCAACATGAAGGGATGATCGCTGCCGTAGAGCAGGTGATCGCGCGGCGCAATGGCAAGCAAGGCGTCGATCGCGTGCGGATGCGATACCGCGGTGACGTCGAAATAAAGCGACCGGAAATCGGCCATGACCTCGTGTGCCGTCACCGGGCTGCGTGCGAACCGCACCATGTGCCGCGCGATGCGCGGCACCAAAAGAGGCAAGGTGCCGCCGCCATGCGAGACGATCATGCGAACGTTGGGAAACCGGCGCAGCGTACCGGATGACACCAGATTGAGAATCATCCGCGTGGTATCGAACGGATACTCGACCGTCGGCGCCGGAAAGCCCAACTGCGACATGTCGAAACCGGGCGGCGCGACTGGGTGCACGTAGACCACGGCCTTGCGGCGGTCGAGTTCGTCAAACAGCGGATCAAGACGGCTGTCGCCCGGATAAATCCCGCCGAAATTCGTATAAAGGCCGATCCCGTCGAATTTCAGGGTATCGAGCACGTAGGCTGTTTCCCGCAGCGCCGCGTCGATATCGGGAAGCGGCAGCAAACCAAAACCGCGAAAGCGGCGCGGATGGCTCGCGACAATGCCGGCCAGTTCGTCGTTGATGTCGCGCGTCAAAGAGCGGGCCGCCTCGCCAGTCACGAAGTCGATCCCCGGCGCGGAGATTGACAGAATCTGGGTATCGATCCCGCACCGGTCCATCAGTGCGAGGGCGCTGTCGGGCGACCAGTCCGGCAACGGGAAGCCGTCGACGTCTTCAATCCCGGCCGCGCGCATTGCGGTCAGATAATTTTCGGTCAGGAAGTGCGCATGGATATCGATCAGGCCGGGCATAGTCGATGATCCCCTTGTTTGGATGCGTTCAGGTCGCTGTCACTCTTCCAGGATCGCCACCGCGCGGGTCCAGCCAGCCGAGCCACCCTTCACTTTGACCGGGAAGCACGAGACCGTGAAGCCGTGCGCCGGAAGGCTTTCCAGATTGTGCAGCTTCTCGATATGGCAATAGCCGATATCGCGGCCGGCCTTGTGGCCCTCCCAGATGATCGATGCGTCGTGATCCTTCGCGTAGCGCTGCGCGGTGAAGGAGAATGGCGCGTCCCAGCTCCAGCCGTCGATACCGGTGACGCGCACGCCGCGCTCGGTCAGATAAAGCGTAGCGTCGCGGCCCATGCCGCAGCCTGAATCGACGTAATCGGGCGCTCCGTATTTCATGCCGGCCGCGGTGTTGACCAGCACGATTTCCAGCGGCTTAAGCGTATGGCCGATGCGCTTCAGCTCCGCTTCGACATCCTGCGCCGTCACCACATAGCCTGCGGGGAAATGCCGGAAGTCGAGTTTCACGCCCGGCTGCAGGCACCAGTCGAGCGGAACCTGGTCGATGGTCATCGCCGGCTTGGGCGCGCCAAGCGCATGATCCATGGTCGGGTGATAATGCCAGGGCGCGTCGAGATGCGTGCCATTGTGGGTGGTGATCTCAACCTTCTCCAGCGCCCAGCCCGCGCCGTCCGGCAGATCGTCCGCCTGCAATCCGGGGAAGAAGCCGCGGATGCGCTCAATCGTCTCATGATGCCGCAGATACTGGATCTTCGGCAGCGCAACCGGCGGATCGCTGGCGACATCGCTTTCGAGCGGGATCGAGATATCGATGATGCGGCGCGGCATGTCCTGTCCTCAACGTTCCGAGGCTTGCAAACCACGGCCTGAGAAGGGATACAAGCGCCCAAGCTGAATACGAGCCTTACGAGAAACGGGAGTGAGACAATGATCAGGACGATGCTGTCAACGGCAGCGGCCCTGCTGGTGATGACCGGCGTGGCCCCCGCGCAGAAATATCCCTCCCGCAATATCGAGGTCATCATTCCCTTCGCCGCCGGCGGCGGCGTGGACCTGATCGGCCGCTCCATCGCAGCGTCGCTGGCCGAGCAGCTCGGGCAAAGCGTCATCGTGCAGAACCGCGATGGCGCCGGCGGTACCATCGGCTTCGGCGCGCTCGCGGCCGCGGCGCCGGATGGCTACACGCTCGGCTTCGGTCCCTCGACGCCGATTGCCAATGCGCCTTATCTCGTCAAGGGCGTCCGCTACAATCCGGAATCGTTCGAATATATCTGCCAGGTGTTCGAGAATCCGTTCTCGATCGCCGTGGGGCCGAACTCGCCCTACAAGACCGCGCAGGATCTGCTGGCCGCCGCCAAGGACAAGAGCCTGAATTTCGGCCATGCGGGCCTGGGTTCGATTCCGCATCTGTCGGTCGAGAATTTCGCCGATGCGATGAAGATCAAGGTGCAGCATCTGCCGTTCCGCGGCGATGCCGGAATGCTGCCGGTGCTGATCAAGGGCGATCTCGATTTCGGTGCGCCGGCGCTGTCGTCGATCCGCGGCAACGACCAGATCCGTCCGCTTGTGATCTTCGCAGGCAAGCGCAGCCCGAATTATCCGGATGTGCCGACCGCGGGCGAACTCGGTGTGAAGACGTCGGTGCCGCCCGGACAGAACGGGCTGTATGCGCCAAAGGGATTGCCGGCCGAGGTGAAGGCCGCGCTCGAGAAGGCCTGCGCGACCGCGGTCAAGTCTGACGGCGTGCTGAAAGTTGCTGGCAATACTGGCACGCCGATTGTTTATCTCGAAGGGAAAGAGTTCCACGATCAGACCGTCGCCGATTACAAGTTCAAGGGCGAACTGATCAAGCGGCTTGGACTCGGCGCGAACTAGCGCCTTGTCGCGCCTGCAGGCCTTGCGATGCCGCTCGATCCCGAAAGGCTTCTGTCGCTGAAGCTGCCGGATATCGAGCAGCATTACACCGAAAAAGGCGTCATGCTTTACGCGCTTGGCGTCGGCCTCGGGCACGATCCGGTCGACGAGCGCGAACTCGCCTTCGTCTATGAAAAAAACCTGAAGGTGCTGCCGACCTTTCCGGTGGTGCTCGGCTTCGAGCCATTCCTGCTGCGCGATATCGATGCCGGCGTGAATTTCGAAATGACGGTGCATGGCGAGGAGCACCTCACCCTGCACCGATCGCTCGCCACCTCGGGCACCATCCTCGCGCGCCTTCGCATCCTCGACGTCATCGACAAGGGTGCGGGCAAGGGCGCGCTGCTGTTGATGGAGCGCGCGATCTCCGACAAGGCGACCGGCGAACCGCTCGCCACTATTCGCCAGACCGTGTTCTGCCGTGCCGATGGCGGCTTCAGTGGTGGCACGCGGCCATCGCCGCCGGTTCATGCGCTCCCGGACCGCGCGCCGGACCTGATCTGCGATCTTCAAACGCGCCCCGAAATGGCGCTGATCTACCGGCTGTCGGCGGATGTGAACCCGCTGCATGCCGATCCGGCGGTTGCGCGTGCCGCAGGCTTCGAGCGGCCGATCCTGCAGGGGCTCGGCACCTTCGGCGTGGCCGGCCATGCAATCCTGCGCAGCGTTTGCGATTACGATCCCGCGCGCTTGAGGTCCATCGCCGGGCGCTTCTCCGCGCCGGTTTATCCCGGCGAGACCGTCCGCACGGAGATGTGGCGCGACGGCGATGTCGTGAGTTTCCGCGCGCGGGTGGTCGAGCGCGATGCTGTCGCGATCAACAATGGCCGCGCGGAGGTGGATTGATGCGTGACGACGACGACGATCTTGCCGCGATCCGCAGCAGCGTGCGCGCATTATGCGCCGATTTTCCCGGCGAATACTGGCGCGCACTCGATCGCGAGCGCACTTACCCCACCGCATTCGTCGACGCGCTGACCCATGCCGGATTCCTCGCGGCGCTGATCCCGGAGCAATATGGCGGCAGCGGATTGTCGATGCGCGCCGCGGCGGCAATCATGGAAGAAATCCATGCGTCCGGCTGCAACGGCGCGGCCTGTCACGCGCAGATGTACACGATGGGCACCGTGCTGCGTCACGGCAGCGACGCCCAGAAGCGCGATTATCTGCCGGCGATCGCGCGCGGCGAGTTGCGGCTGCAGGCCTTCGGCGTCACCGAGCCGACCTCGGGGACGGACACGCTGTCGCTGCGCACCACCGCGTCCCGGGACGGCGACGCGTACATCATCAACGGCCAGAAAATCTGGACCTCGCGCGCCGAATATTCCGATCTGATGCTGCTGCTGGCGCGCACCACGCCGCGCGATCAGGTGCCGAAACGCACCGACGGCCTCTCCGTATTGCTGGTCGACATGCGCGCTGTGAAAGGAAAGGGTCTCGACTTCCGCCCGATCCGCACCATGATGAATCACGCCACCACGGAAGTCTTCTTCGACAACATGCGGGTGCCGGCGTCTTCGCTGATCGGCGAGGAGGGCAGGGGCTTCCGCTACATCCTGTCCGGCATGAATGCCGAACGCATCCTGATCGCGGCCGAATGCATCGGCGATGCCAAATGGTTCATCGCTAAAGCATCGGCCTATGCGAAAGACCGCAACGTGTTCGGCCGGCCGATCGGCCAGAACCAGGGCGTGCAGTTTCCGATCGCGCGCGCCTATGCGCAGATGCGTGCCGCCGAATTGATGGTGCGCGAGGCCGCCGAGCGTTATGAAAGCGGCTCAGACATCGGCGAGGAAGCCAATATCGCGAAGCTGCTCGCGGCCGATGCGTCATGGGCCGCGGCCGACATGTGCGTGCAGACCTTCGGCGGCTTCGGCTTCGCCGAGGAATATGACGTCGAGCGAAAGTTTCGCGAGACGCGGCTGTATCAGGTGGCGCCGATCTCGACCAACCTGATCCTGTCCTATATTGCCGAGCATGTGCTTGGCTTGCCGCGCTCGTATTGAGGGCCTGATTCCATGTCCGTCACCGCCGCCGACATCATCCGCCTGCTCGATCTCAAGCCGCATCCGGAGGGCGGGCATTATTGCGAGACCTTCCGCGACAGCCGCAAAGATCACACCGGCCGCGCGTACTCGACCGCGATCTATTTCCTGCTGGCGCGCGGCGAGCGCTCGCACTGGCACAAGGTGGATGCGGTCGAGACGTGGCACTGGCATGCCGGCGCCCCGCTTCGGCTCGACATCCATGACAACGGCAGGCGCACCACGCTTATCCTGGGTTCCGATCTTGCGGCCGGTGAGCGTCCGCAGGGCGTCGTGCCGACGAATGCGTGGCAGGCCGCCGAGTCGTTGGGCGACTGGACGCTGGTCGGATGCACCGTCGCACCCGGATTTGAGTTTTCCGGCTTCGAACTGGCCCCGAAGGGCTGGTCGCCGGATTAGGGCGTGATCCCGAAAAGTGGGTATCGGTTTTCGGACAAGATCACGCTCGAAAAAGCGTGATCGAGATGTTTAGGTGCGCGTGCGCAGCGCCGAGCGGTAGACGCGCGGCCCGTAATAGCTGAGCCGCGGCGTCAGCAACCGCAAAGCGGGCAACATCACCAGCCCGGCGAGCGATGCCTGCAACACCATGCAGGCGGCATGGACGGTGCCGGCCTGGAACGCGGTCACGGCAACCGGCGCGGCGAACGCGGCGGCAGCCGTGGCTGCGACATGGCCGATCCCCCAGGCGAAGCCGGACAGCATGGTCCAGCCGAACAATCCGAAAGCCGCGCGTCGCAGGCTCAGCGCCTCGGCAGCGCCGATGACGATTCCATAAACGAATCCGGACAGCAGAATCGGAGTCGCGGTGTGGGCGGCAGTCTGCAGATTCGATACGGCCGAGGTGAGACCGGGAAGCGCCTCCGGGGCCGGCGGGAGAAAGAACACGCTGACCGCCGCGATCGCGCCGCACCACAACAGCATCGAGAAGCGTGCGAGTTGTTCGCGCAGCAGGCCGCCACGCAGATATCCGAAGGTCAGGCCATAGACGCAGGCGACCGCAAGGCCGGTCGCGAATGTCACCGTCGCGGCGTCGAGGTCTGGCGAGATGTCCTTCAGGCTGCGTCCCAATGCGCCAATGGCCGCAGCCGCGCCGAGGCACAGGACCTGCGCCACCGGATAGGCCAGGAGCCAACGCTTCGCTCGTCCGGACGAGGATCGCTCGCCCGGAAGGACGTAGGAATAGGACATGGACGGCGCCTCCGGCACACTTGATGTGCGTGAGTCGCAGCAAGCTTAGCGAAGGTTCAATGACGCGCGATGGACCATGTGCCGCATCGTTGCGGCACAGCGCTCAGTCGGCGCGCGACGGATTGTCCCGCCTGTGGAAACATCCGATGCGGGATGAGTTCTGTTTCCTGACCAAGCACACCAGGAGACAGTCATGCTGAAGCCGGCACTCGCCATCGCCATGATCGGATTCGTTGCCATCGCGGCGGGATGGCCGGCCTCCGCGCAGCAGGCACCCGCCATTTCGGTCGAACAGGCCACCAAGATCGCGCGCGATGCCGGTCTGGTGATGATACGCGAGATCGAGCTCGACGACGGCAAGTGGGATATCGAGGGCCGAACGCAGGCCGGCGAGCGCCGCGAACTGCATATCGACGCCACCAGCGGCAAGACGCTGCGAAACGAGCGCGACTGACGCCACGCTCGTCACGCCGCGTTCGGGCGGTCAGGACATATACTGCCCGCCATTCGCCGACAGCGTCGATCCGGTGATGAATCCGGATTCGTCGGCGGCGAGGAACACCACGCAGCGCGCGATTTCCTCCGGCTCGCCGAGCCGTCCCATGGGGATATGTGGCAGGATGCTTTTCTCAAGCACGTCCTGCGGCACCGCTTTCACCATCTCGGTGCCGATATAGCCGGGACAGATCGCATTCACGGTGATGCCGCTCTTGGCGCCTTCCTGCGCGAGCGCCTTGGTGAAGCCGATCTCGCCAGCCTTGGCGGCGGAATAATTGACCTGGCCCATCTGGCCCTTCTGGCCGTTGATCGAGGAAATATTGACGATGCGGCCGAACTTGCGCGCACGCATGCCCTCGATGACGTTTCGCGTCATGTTGAACAGCGAACCGAGATTGGTGCCGATCACCGCATTCCATTGATCCGCTGTCATGCGGTGGAACATCGTGTCCTTGGTGATGCCGGCGTTATTGACCAGCACCTCGACCGGCCCGAGTTCGGCTTCGACCTGCTTGATGCCCGCGGCGCAGGCCTCGAAATTCGACACGTCCCATTTAAACACCGGGATGCCGGTTTCTGATTTGAATTTCTGGGCGGCTTCGTCGTTACCGGCATAGCTCGCCGCGACCTTGTAGCCGGCCGCCTTCAGCGCCTTGCAGATCGCTTCGCCGATCCCGCGCGTTCCCCCCGTTACCAGCGCCACCCGAGACATCTGTTCCCCCTGTTTCTTGGCCGGACGACCGATCCGGACCGCCTACACTAGAGACGTAAATGGCCGGGGCAAGCCCCGGCCATGACGCAACTCAAACTGCGGCGAAAAGCGCCGGGGCGCTGCGTCCTACGGACGCTCCAGGCCCATGGTCCCGCTCGTGCCCGTCGCGTCCTACGTACGCTCCAGGCACATGGCGATCCCCATGCCGCCG
>CAZXJZ010000070.1:0-2189 GCA_964641065.1 uncultured Hyphomicrobiales bacterium
CTGGGGCACTGACCGCTCCCCGAAAGCGGGGAGAGGTGATAAACGCAGTTAGTATGTCGCTGTCACCCCCCATCGCGGCCCTGCTCAAGCAATTCCATGCGCGAAAGCCTGCGCGCATCTGGTCGCTAATCGTCACGCTTTATGGTGATGCGATCGTGCCGCGTGGCGGCTCACTCTGGATCGGCTCGCTGATCGAGTTGATGGCGCTGTTCGGCATTGACGCAGGCCATGTTCGTACCGCGGTCTCGCGGCTCTCGTCGGACGGCTGGCTCGCCAGCACCAAGCGCGGGCGCGCGAGCTATTACCGGCTGACGCGAAGCGGCGAAGCCGAATTCCTGCAGGCGACGCAGCGCATCTATGCGGGAGTGCCGGAGATGGGGGGCGAGATGCAAACGGTCGTGATCGGCCCGAAAGCGGACGATCCGGCAGCGCTGCGCGCCGCTCTGACTGACGCAGGCTTTGCCGCGCTGTCGCCGGTCATCCATCTCGGCTTCGACGCGTTGACGGACGACCTCATCTCCCGTGACGGCATATTCGTGATGATTCCGCGTCGGCAGGACCGGCAGGCACTTGCCGCCGCAGCGTTCAGACTTGACGACGTTTCGCAGGCCTATCGTGATTTCGTCGCCCTGTTCTCGCCTCTGGCCGAAGCGCTGGCCGTTAAGCCGCCGGCGGAGGAGGATGCGCTTGTCGCGCGTACACTGATGATCCACGCCTTCAGGCGCGCGGTGCTGCGCGACCCCGGATTGCCGGCCGACCTGCTGCCTCCGGACTGGCAGGGCAACGCCGCGCGAATTCTGGCCGGGCGCATCTATGCTCGGGTCGCGGGGCCGTCCGAACGAATCCTGGATCGACTTGGGAAGACGGAACAGGGCGCCCTGCCACCGCCGGAACCTTCGTTTCACCGGCGATTTGCCGACTGAAGCGGCGGCAGCTTCGAATATTACAAAAATCATTGACGTTTGAAATTGTTGTAATATTATAAGGCTTCTCAAAACAATGGATCGGGCGTAACCCGGCGACAGGCGAAGCGGAGAGACGCTCATGTACACGCAATCGCTCAATACCCGCGAAGCGCATGCGGCGGAGGATCCGGTCCGCGAGGCGCGCTTTCAGGCGCGGGTCGATGCCGAGGAAAAGATCGAGCCGAACGACTGGATGCCGGAGGGCTATCGCAAGACGCTGGTCCGGCAGATCGCGCAGCATGCGCATTCCGAAATCGTCGGCATGCATCCCGAGGGCAACTGGATCACGCGCGCGCCGTCACTGAAGCGCAAGGCTGCGCTGCTTGCCAAGGTGCAGGACGAGGGCGGCCACGGCGCTTATCTCTATGCCGCCGCCGAGACGCTCGGCGTTTCACGTGAGGAACTGGTCGCGCAGCTTCTTGCCGGCAAGCAGAAATATTCCTCGATCTTCAATTATCCGACGCTGACCTGGGCGGATATCGGCATCATCGGCTGGCTGGTCGATGGCGCCGCGATCATGAACCAGATCCCGCTGTGCCGCTGTTCGTATGGTCCCTACGCGCGGGCGATGATCCGTATCTGCAAGGAAGAGAGCTTCCATCAGCGTCAGGGCTACGAGATCATGGTGACGCTGTGTCGCGACGGGACGCCCGAGCAGAAGGCGATGGCACAGGAGGCGCTGAACCGCTGGTGGTGGCCGGTGCTGATGATGTTCGGTCCGAGCGACAAGGACTCACAGCACACCGACAAATCGATGCGCTGGAAGATCAAGCGCTTCACCAATGATGAACTGCGACAGAAATTCGTCGATGCCACCGTGCCGCAGGGCCATTACCTCGGGCTGACTTTCCCGGACCCGGATCTGAAGTTCAACGAGACGACCAGGCACTGGGACTATGGTGAACCGGACTGGTCCGAATTCAAGCGCGTTATCCAGGGCGATGGTCCCTGCAACCGTCAGCGCATGAAGCAGCGGCAGGATGCGACCGAAAACGGCGCCTGGGTGCGCGAGGCCGCGATGGCTTATGCGCAGAAACGCAAGGCGCGCCGCGAAGCTGCGATGAAGGTGGCGGCGGAGTAGTTTTAGTCTTCACTTCTCCCCGTTTACGGGGAGAGGTCGGACCGCGGAGCGGTCCGGGTGAGGGGCTTCTTCGAGATTTGTGTTCGCCTCTGGGCGCACCCCCCCCCACCACCCCCCCCCCGGGGGGCGGGGGGAGTGGAGTG
>CAZXJZ010000070.1:2199-20750 GCA_964641065.1 uncultured Hyphomicrobiales bacterium
GAATCAATGACCGAACAAAACATTCCGCTCTGGGAAGTCTTCATCCGCAGCCGCACCGGGCTCGCGCATCGCCATGTCGGCTCAGTGCATGCCGTCGATGCCGAGATGGCGCTGCAGAATGCGCGCGACGTCTACACCCGGCGCGGCGAGGGGCTATCGATCTGGGTGGTGCCGTCGCAGGCGATCACCGCCAGCGATCCGGCCGACAAGGATTCGCTGTTCGAGCCGACGGCGTCGAAAGTCTACCGACATCCGACGTTCTATGAGGTGCCGGACGAAGTCGGGCATATGTAATCGTCAGCGGGGAGAGGTGAAGGAAACGGACATGACCGAAACTCCGCTCTTTGCCTACACGCTCCGGCTCGCCGACAACGCGCTGATCCTCGGCCACCGCGTGTCGGAATGGGTCGGGCATGCGCCGGTTCTGGAAGAAGACCTCGCGCTCGGCAATCTCGCGCTCGATCTGATCGGGCAGGCGCGCTCGTTCTATACATACGCCGGTGAGATCGAGGGTAAAGGTCGCGACGAGGATGCGCTCGCCTATCTGCGTGACGCCGCGGACTGGCGCAATGTGCTGCTGGTCGAGCAGCCAAACGGCGATTTCGCCCAGACCATCGTACGACACTTGCTCTACTCTGCCTTCGCGCATTCCTATTTCGAGGAATTGTCGCGCAGCAAGGATGCGACGCTTGCCGCCATCGCCGCAAAGGCGGTGAAGGAGATGGCCTATCATGTGCGCCACACCGGCGAATGGACCATCCGGCTCGGCGACGGCACCGACGAGAGCCATCGGCGCACTCAGAATGCGCTGGACGAACTCTGGCCCTTCACCGGCGAGCTGTTCGAAACCGACCAGATCGAGCGCGCCCTGATCGAGACGGGAATCGCGGTCGACCCTGCCAGCGTCCGCGCGCGCTGGTCGAGCACGCTCGATCATGTGTTCGAGGAGGCGGCGCTCACCCGGCCGCGCGACGGCTATATGCAGAGCGGCGGCCGCAGCGGGCGCCATTCCGAGCATCTTGGCTTCATTCTCACCGAATTGCAGTTCCTGCAGCGCACCTATCCCGGAGCCAAGTGGTGATCGCGACGGTCGCAGCGATCGATGCTCGCGAGCAGGTGGCGCGCGCCTGGAAGGCCGCGGAATCCGTGGTCGATCCGGAAATCCCGGTGCTGACCATCGCCGATCTTGGCGTGCTGCGCGATATCACCATCGTCGACGGCTTCATCGAGGCGACCATCACGCCGACTTATTCCGGCTGTCCGGCGATGAACCTGATTGCGCTCAACCTCGAACTCGCGCTCGAGGAAGCCGGCTTCCACATGCCGCGGATCAAGACCGTGCTGTCGCCGGCCTGGACCACGGACTGGATGACAGACGCCGGCAAGGCCAAGCTGAAGGAATACGGGATCGCGCCGCCAAACGGGAAGGCGTCGCGCCGCGCGCTGTTTGGCGAGGACGAGGTGGCCTGCCCGCATTGCGGCTCATCGAACACCGAGCGTCTGTCGGAATTCGGATCGACGTCCTGCAAGGCATTGTGGCGCTGCAGGGCTTGCGCCGAACCTTTTGATTATTTCAAGTGCATATGAGGCTTCGCCCATGGCCGTCGCGTTCCACACCCTGAAAGTTGCAGACGTGCGGCGCGAGACGCCCGACGCGGTGTCGATCGCGTTCGCGGTGCCGCCCGAGCTTGCGGAGGAGTATCGCTTTCATCCCGGCCAGCATCTGACGCTGCGGCGGGATTGCGACGGGCACGACATCCGGCGCTCGTATTCGATCTGCACGGGGCTCGACGACCGCGAATTGCGGGTCGCGGTGAAGAAGGTCGATGGCGGCGTGTTCTCCACGCTGTGCAATGAGATCATCAGGCCGGGTGACATGATCGAAGTGATGACGCCGCAGGGCCGTTTCGGAGTCATGCCGGCGCCGGGCGCGGCGAAAACCTATCTCGCGATCGCGGCGGGTTCCGGCATCACGCCGGTGCTGTCGCTCATGCGCAGCGTTCTCACCCGCGAGCCGGGCAGCCAGTTCATGCTGATCTATGGCAACCGCACGGCCAAGGACATCATCTTCAAGGAAGCGCTTGAGGACTTGAAGGATCGTTTCCTTGGACGGCTCGTCGTGCATCACGTGCTGTCGCGCGAGCAGCAGGATATCGAGCTGTTCAACGGCCGCATCGACTCAGGCAAGATCGAAGCCCTGCTGAAATCCTTCGCGCCCGCGGAGCGGATTGATCATGCGTTCCTGTGCGGACCGGGCGCCATGATCGGGGAGGCGAGGGCAACGCTGCGGCGTCTCGGTACGCCGGAAGGCCACATCCATGTCGAGTATTTTTCCACCGATGGCGTTCCGGTCGCGCCACGCCGTGCCGCCGCGGCCTCCGCCACGGAGCAGCCGGTCGCACATGCGCATGTCACGCTGCATGGCTCGGCCTATAATATCCCGATGCTGGACGGCGAAACCGTGATCGATGCCGGCGAACGGATGGGGCTCGAGATGCCGTATTCCTGCCGCGGCGGCATGTGCTGCACCTGCCGGGCGAAGCTCGTCTCCGGCGAGGTCGAGATGGCGCTGAATTATTCGCTGGAGCCCTGGGAGCAGGAGGCGGGCTATGTGCTCACCTGCCAGGCGCGGCCGGTCAGCAAGGAGATCGTCGTCGATTACGACGAGGTCTAGGCCCGACATTGCGCGCCTGCAATCAACACCTATCCGAACGGCAGGACGCAACATTGCGCCTGCCGCCGGATACTGTGCCGCAGCGGCTAGAGCATCAACGCAAAGCCGTCTTTATTTCTTGCTTGTGCACTGGCTGATGTAGGCTTGGCGCTGAGTTTTGTCGGTGATGTTTTTCGCCTTCGCCTCAGCCCGGCAGGCGTCTTTCTTCGCACGGATGGCGGACTGGTCTGGCTTCGCCGGAGCCTGGGCGAGAGCGGCAGGGGCAAATGAAACGATCAGCAGTGCAGCGAAAAGACCTATCTTGGACATGGCATGACCCTTGGTGTGCGTTAATTCGCGCGTCACGGGTGAGCCCGGACAACGGTAAAATTGCGGCAGAACAGAAGCCAGACGAAAGGCCCCAGGCTCCCTGCGATCATAGTTGATACCTGGTCGTGCCGGACCTGACGGGGTTTTATAGCGCCAGCGGTGAGATTTTGGCGGTCCGCTCAGGCGTCGCCAGCGCCTGCGCGCCCTCGATCAGCAATGTGGTTGCAAGATCGGCATAATCTTCGCGGCTCATCGTGCCGCCCTCGCGAAACCACATATAGTGCCAGTTCAGCATCCCGAACAGCGACATGGTCACGGGCTTCAGCAAAGTCTTGCTGCGGCCGATCGCCGGCAGCACATCTGCAATCGCGCCGGCAAAGACCGCCACCAGATCGCGCTCCATGCCAATCAGCGCCTTCTGACGCTCCGGCGGCAGCTTCGCCATCTCGTTGATCTGGATCTTGTGCTGCTGATCGGCGTCGCGATAGGCATCGAGCAGCGCCCCGACGAGTGAACGCAGCCGCTCGCGCGCCGGCAACGACGTGCTCACCGCATTGGCGGCGTCCAGCAACTCCTGCAAATGGACGCTGAGGATGTCGAACAGCAGCGTCTCCTTGCTCGCATAATAGTGATAGAGCAACGCTTTCGACACACCGCAGGCCGCCGCCACTTCCGCCATCGAGGTACGGTCATAGCCGTGCTGTGCGAACAGCTTGGCGGAGCGATCGAGGATCGCGCGGCGCTTGATGTCGTGATCGGCGGAGCGGGGGCGCGCCATCAGTCCTTCGGCCTCTTGTCGATCACCCGCCGCGCCTTGCCCGCGGAACGCTCCACCGCGCCGGGGTCTCCGACCAGTACCTTGATGCCGATCCCGATGTTGTTGCGGATATGCATTGCGAGCGACGCCGCCTCGGCAGTGCGCTCCGCCTCGCCGTGAACCTCCGGCCGGGCTTCGACGAACAGCGTTGCGACATCGAGCCGGTCCTCGCGCGACAGCTCGATCAGGTAATGCGGCGACAGCCCCTGGCAGCGCAGCAGCAATTCCTCGATCTGGGTCGGGAACACGTTGACCCCACGGATGATCATCATGTCGTCGGACCGGCCCGTGACCTTCTCCATGCGCCGGTGCGTGCGCGCGGTGCCGGGCAGGAGCCGCGTCAGGTCGCGGGTGCGATAGCGGATGACCGGCAAGCCCTCCTTGGTCAGCGTGGTGAAAACCAGTTCGCCCTTCTCCCCGTCCCGCAATGGCTTGCCGCTCTCCGGGTCGATCACCTCCGGATAGAAATGGTCCTCCCAGATATGCAAGCCGTCCTTGGTCTCGACGCATTCGTTGGCGACGCCCGGTCCCATCACCTCGGACAGGCCGAAAATATCGACCGCGTCCATGGCGAAAGCGTCCTCGATCTCTGCCCGCATCTGGTTGGTCCAGGGCTCGGCACCGAAAATGCCGATCGACAGCGAGCTCTCGCGCGGGTCGATGCCCTTGGCTTTGAACTCGTCGAGGATCGCGAGCATGTAGCTCGGCGTCACCATGATGATGTCCGGCTCAAAGTCGGTGATGAGCTGCACCTGCCGTTCGGTCATCCCGCCGGACACCGGGATCACCGCGCAACCAAGCCGTTCCGCTCCGTAATGCGCGCCGAGCCCGCCGGTGAACAGGCCGTAACCGTAGGCGACATGCACCTTCATGCCGGGACGGCCGCCGGATGCACGGATCGACCGCGCCATCAGGTTCGCCCAATTGTCGATATCGGCCTGCGTGTAGCCCACCACGGTCGGCTTGCCGGTGGTGCCGGACGAGGCGTGGATGCGCACGATTTTGTCCTGCGGCACCGCGAACATGCCGAACGGATAATTCTCGCGCAGGTCGGCCTTGGTGGTGAACGGGAATTTGGCGAGGTCTTCCAGCCGCTTGAAGTCGGATGGTCTCACGCCGGCGGCGTCGAACTTCTTGCGATAGGCCTCCACATTGTCATAGGCGTGCTTCAGCGACCAGGCGAGGCGCTGCGTCTGCAATGCGGCGATCTCGTCGCGTGAGGCGGTTTCGATCGGCTCCAGTCCGTAGGGTTTGTAGGATGCGTCGACCATGGCTCTATGCCTTCCCGGCAGGCAGCAACGTGCCCTCGATGGTGCGCGAATGGCCGCGGAATTCGGCGATCACGGTGCCGTCCTCGCGCGTCACGGTGATGTCGTAGATTCCGGAGCGGCCGGCGCGGTGGCGTTCGACGCCTCTTGCGATCAGGCGGTCGCCCAGCTTGCCGGCGGTGAGAAATGTCACCGCGCAATGCTGCGCCACGGTGCGCTGGTTATAGGTGTTGCAGGCGAAAGCGAAGGTTGAATCGGCCAGCGTGAAGATGAAGCCGCCATGCGCGATATTGTGCCCGTTCACCATTTTGTCGGTGATGGTCATCGCCAGCACTGCGCGGCCGGGCTCGACCGAGATCAACTGCATGCCGAGACCCTTGCTGGCAGAATCCTCCGCCCACATGGCATCGGCACAGGCGCGCGCGATTTCGCCCGCGTCCATGGTCACGATCCCTTTTCGCCGGTGAATTTCGGCGCGCGTTTCTCCATGAAGGCGCTGACGCCCTCCTTGTAGTCCGGGCTCGATCCGGCGCTGCGCTGGAAATCCCGTTCAAGGTCAAGCTGGGTGGCAAGATCGTTGGTTTCGGCAGCGTCGAGCGCGCGCTTGATCAGCGACAGTCCGTAGGTCGGACCGACGGCAAAGCGCATGCACAATTCATTGGCGGCGCCGATCAGTTCGCCATCCGGCACGCATTTCCAGATCAGCCCCCAGCTTTCCGCTGTCTCGGCCGGCAGCGGATCAGCCAAGAGCGCCAGTCCGCGCGCGCGGGCAGGGCCTACCAGCCGCGGCAGAAACCAGGTGCCGCCGGAATCCGGCACCAGTCCGATCTTCGCGAAGGCCTGCAGGAAAGACGCCGACTTGGACGCAACCACGATGTCGCAGGCGAGCGCGATATTGGCGCCGGCGCCGGCCGCGATGCCGTTCACCGCTGCAACGACAGGGAAGGGAAGCGCCCGCAACCGTCGGATCAGCGGATTGTAATATTGCTCCAGCGTGCCACCGAGTACGATGGTCTCACCGGGCTTTGCCAGCCGGTCGTTCAGATCCTGTCCCGCGCAGAAGCCGCGGCCGGCACCGGTGATCATCAGCGCCCGGCAAGTGGAATCGCTTTCCGCATCGTCGAGCGCCTTTTTCAGCGCGACATGCATGTCCTCGGTGAATGAATTCAGCCGCTGCGGCCGGTTCAGCGTGATGACGCGATAGCCCGTACGCACGTCGACGAGAATGGAACTCTCGTCCATCCGCACCTCCCGATTCCCGGCGCATTGTTGCGCTCTGGTGTTTTCCACCCTTACGGCAGCAAGACAATCGACAAAGTTACTTGACTGACCGTCCGGTCGGATAATTAATATGCCGGACATTCGGGTGTCAACGCGGTCGGATTTGATAACGGCCCAAACATCCGCGGGAGGACGCATGAATTTTTTCGAGGCGCATCGCGCGCAGCTCGAACAGGCGGTCAACGCGTGCCGCACGCGCTCCTATTGGAGCGCCTATCCGGAAATTGCCAGCGGCAAGATCTATGGCGAGACCGCGAAGGCGGACGGCGAGGCCGCGTTCAAGGCGCTGCTTGGCAAGCCTTTCGATCTTGGTAAGAGCGACGGCAGGCAGGTCGGCCGCGAAGTGTCGCCCTTCGGCATGGCGCTCGGCATCACCTATCCGGCGGCCGATCCCGACGTGCTGATCGAACGATCCATCAAGGCGGGACAATCCTGGGCGTGCGCGTCGATCGAAGATCGCGTCGGCGTTTGTCTCGAGATGGTGAAGCGTCTCAACGCGCAGAGCTTCCTGGTCGCCAACGCGGCGATGCATACGACCGGGCAGGCCTTCATGATGGCGTTCCAGGCCGCCGGTCCACATGCGCAGGACCGGGCGCTGGAAGCAATCGCCTACGCTTATGACGAGATGACTCGGGTGCCGCGTACTGCGCATTGGGTTAAGCCCCAGGGCAAGGGCGATCCGATCGTGCTCGACAAGAGTTTCCGTATCGTGCCGCGCGGTGTCTCGCTGGTGATCGGTTGCGCCACCTTTCCCACCTGGAACGGTTATCCGGCGATCTTCGCCAGCCTTGCCACCGGCAACAGCGTGATCGTGAAGCCGCATCCCGGCGCAATCCTGCCGCTCGCGATCACGGTGAGGATCGGTCGCGAGGTGCTGAAAGAGGCGGGCTTCGATCCGGATGTGATCATGCTGGCCCCCGACGAAGCCGATGCACCGATCACGCAGGATCTGGCCGCGCATCCGGGTGTCGCGATTGTCGATTTCACCGGCTCACCCGCATTCGGGCAATGGGTGCGCGAGAATGCCGCCACCGGCCTTGTCTATACCGAAGAGGCCGGGATCAACTCCATCGTCATCGATTCGACCGATGACTTCCGCGGCATGTGCGACAATATCGCATTCTCGCTGTCGCTTTATTCCGGGCAGATGTGTACGGCGCCGCAGAACATTTTCGTGCCGGCGGGCGGCATCGAGACCGATGACGGGCACAAGAGCTACGACAAGGTCGCCTCCGGCATTGCGACCGCAATCGACAAGCTGCTCGGCGATCCCGACCGCGCCGCCAATATTCTAGGCACCATCCAGAACGAAGCGACGGTGAAGCGTGTGGACGCGGCGCGCAAGCTCGGCCGGATCGTGCGCGATTCAGGACCTGCTCCGATTGCCGGCTTCGACACCGCACGGACGGCATCTCCGCTGCTGCTTGCCGTGGATGCGAAAGACGACTGCGCCTGGGGTGAGGAGCGGTTCGGACCGATCGCCTTCGTGATCCGTACCGCATCGACAGACGAGTCGATTGCCCTCGCGTCGCAGGCGGCGCGACGCAAGGGCGCGATCACGGCCTCACTCTATTCCACGGATGACAATGTGGTCGATGCGGCGGCCGACGCCTTTGCGCGCGCAGGTGTCGCATTGTCGGTGAACCTGACTGGCGGCATCTATGTCAATCAGTCGGCGGCGTTCTCGGACTATCACGTGTCGGGCGCCAATCCGGCGGGCAATGCATGCCTGACGGATTCCGCGTTCGTCGCCAATCGTTTCCGCGTCGCTCCCATGCGGCGCCAAAAAGCAGCCTGAACACGTCAGAAAATATCCAAGGGAGGATAAGCATGAGACTTCCGATCAAACTGCTCGCGGCCGCAGCGGCCATGGTGCTGTCGGCGTCGTTCGCCCAGGCACAGGCGCCGATCAAGATCGGTTCGGTGCTGTCGGTGACCGGCGGCGCATCGTTCCTCGGCGATCCCGAAAAGAAGACGCTGGAAATGTATGTCGCCGATCTCAACGCCAAGGGCGGCATCAACGGCCGCAAGATCGACCTCGTCATCTATGACGATGCCAGCGATCCCAACCAGGCCCGCACCTTTGCAACCCGCCTGATCGAGCAGGACAAGGTCGATGCGTTGCTCGCCGGGTCGACGACCGCAAGCACCATGGCGATCATTCCGCTGGCGGAAGAGGCCGAAATTCCGCTGATCAATTTCGCCGGCGCGGTGCAAGCGGTCCATCCGGTGAAGAAATGGAACTTCAAGACACCGCATACCGATTTGATGGCTTGCGAGAAGATCTTCGAAGACATGAAGAACCGCAATCTCACCAAGATCGCGATGATCTCCGGCGCCGATGCCTTCGGCAAGTCGATGCGCGACCAGTGCATGACCGTAGTCAAGAAATACGGCATCGAGGTTCTGCACGAGGAAACCTACCAGCCACGCGACAATGACATGACCGCGCAGCTCACCAACATCAAGGGCAAGGCCGGAGTGCAGGCTGTGCTCAACCCGGGCTTCGGCCAGGGGCCGGCGATCGTGACCCGCAACTACAAGCAGCTCGGCATTCCCCATCCGCTCTATCAGAGCCACGGCGTTGGCACGAAGCAGTTCATCGAACTGGCGACACCGGCGGCGGCGGAAGGCGTCCGTCTGCCGGCCGCGGCGCTGCTGGTTGCGGAGAAACTGCCCGACAGCGATCCGCAGAAGAAGGTCGTGGTCGATTACAAGAAGACCTACGAGGCCAAGACCGGCCAGCCGGTCTCGACGTTCGGCGGGCACATGTATGACGGCCTGATGATCCTGGTAGAAGCGATGAAGCGCGCCGGCGGTCCGGACAAGGCCAAGGTGCGCGACGAGATCGAGAAGACCAAGGGCTTCGTCGGCACCGGCGGCGTCGTCAACATGTCGCCGACCGATCACATGGGCCTCGACCTGTCGGCGTTCCGGATGTTGGAGATCAAGAACGGCGACTGGGAACTGGTGAAGTGAAGGTTGTCAGCGGGTAGACTCTCTGCTCCCCTCCCCACGCGAGCGTAGCGAGTGGCGGGGAGGGGTCGGGGGATGAGCAGCGCGCATAGACAACGCCGAAGCGATCCTCGTATTCCGCGAGCACGTCGGCTGCGCCGCGACGTGACGTTGGCGGAGCGGAAGCTTTGGTGGCACCTCAAACGACTTTCGCCGGAAGTCTCGCATTTCCGGCGACAGGCGCCGATTGGTTCCTACTTTGTGGATTTTGCTTGCCATGGGCAGCGGATCGCAATCGAGTTGGATGGTGGCCATCACAATGAGGCGGCGCAGTTTCAACTCGACAGGCAGCGCGATGCCTACCTTGCGTCAAAGGGCTATCGCGTCTTGCGCTTCTGGAACGACGACGTGCTGACCAATATCGACGGAGTATTGTCCGTGATCGCCGATGCGCTGACATCCTTTTCGATCGCGGCGCCCCCCACCCCCGACCCCTCCCCGCCGCTTCGCGGGGGAAGGGGAGTCGCGAGCAGTGGAGGCTGAAAGAACGCCAGATGCCCGAATTTCTCCAGTTCACCTTTTCCGGTCTGACCGTGGGCGCGATTTACGCCCTGGTCGCGCTGGGATTCACGCTGATCTACAACGCCTCCGACGTGATCAATTTCGCGCAGGGCGAATTCGTCATGATCGGCGGCATGGTCACCTTCTTCGCCGTGGCCGCCGGATTTCCGCTGCCGCTTGCGGCGTTGATCGCGCTGGTCGCCTCCATTCTTGTCGGCGTGCTGCTGCACAGGCTGGCGATCGAGCCAGCCAAGGGCGCGTCACCCGTGACGCTGATCATCATCACCATCGGCGCCTCGATCTTCCTCCGCGGCGTCGCCGCCGTAGTGTTCGACAAGAACTATCATTCCTATCCCGGCTTCGCGGGCACGGAGCCGATCCAGTTCGGCGGCGCAACCATCCTGCCGCAAAGCCTCATCGTGCTCGGCGGCACGCTCGTCATCGTCGTCGCGCTGTGGCTGCTCGCCACCCGCACCATGATCGGCAAGGCGATGGCGGCGACCGCCGCCAACCGGCTGGCAGCGCGGCTGGTCGGCATCAACACCGCCGCGATCGTCGGCGTATCGTTCGCGCTGTCGGCAGCGATCGGCGCCATCGGCGGCATTCTGGTGACGCCAATCACGCTGACGAATTACGATGTCGGCACGCTGCTCGCGCTGAAGGGCTTCGCCGCCGCCATGCTCGGCGGCATGGGGCATCCGCTTGGCGCGGTGGTGGGGGGGCTATTGGTCGGACTGCTGGAGACGTTCGGCGCCGGCTACATTTCATCCGCCTACAAGGATGCGGTGGCCTTCCTCGTCATTCTCGGTGTGCTGTTCGTCATGCCGCAGGGGCTGTTCGGCAAAGCCAGCATCGAGCGCGTTTGAAATGCCGAGCCTGCTGAAACGATACGGCGTCGTGCTGCTGGTCTTGGCGCTGGTGGTCGCGCTGCCATATCTCGTTCCGACCAGTTTCTATCTTCGGATCGCGGCCCTCGTTTTCATCTTCAGTCTCGCCGTGCTCGGCATCAATCTGCTGATGGGTTTCGCCGGGCAGGTCAGCCTCGGCCATGCCGGATTCTTCGGCATCGGTGCTTATGCCGTGGCGGTGCTGCCGACGCATTTCGGCATACCGTCCTGGATCGCGCTGATCGCCGGCGTGCTCGTCGCGGGCCTGCTGGCTTTTGTCATCGGCCGTCCGATCCTCAAGCTGAAAGGGCATTATCTCGCGGTCGCAACACTTGGTATGGGTATCCTGATTGCCATGGTGTTCACCAACGAGGCCCGCTTCACCGGCGGCCCGGATGGCATGCCGGTGCCGCGGCTGGTGCTGTTCGGATGGACCGCGCGCGGTTCGGTGACCTGGTACTGGATTTCCGGTGTAACACTGGTGCTGGCGACGCTGCTCACGGTCAACCTGATCGACTCGCCGACCGGCCGCGCACTTCGGGCCATTCATGACAGCGAGGTGGCCTCACGCGTACTGGGCATCGATGTCGCGCGCTACAAGCTGATCGCCTTCGTATTGTCCGCAATCTATGCCGCCGTGGCCGGCGCCTATCTGGCGCTGTTTGACGGCCTGGTGACGCCCGCGACCGCAGGCTTCCTGCGCTCGATCGAATTCGTGGTGATGGCGGTGCTGGGTGGCCTGGGGTCGATCCTGGGCTCCATTGTCGGCGCCGCGCTGCTGACGATCCTTCCGCAATTGCTGACGGTGTTCCACGATTACGAGCACATCGCGCTCGGTGCGATCATGATCGTGTTCATGATCTTCCTGCGCGCGGGCATCGTACCGAGCCTTGCCAGCCTGTTCCGGCGGAGCCCGTCATGAGCGTGCTGTCGACACAGGGGCTCGGCATCGATTTCGGCGGCGTGCGCGCCGTGGACGACGTGTCGCTTTCGGTCGATGCCGGCGAAATCTTCGCCATCATCGGACCGAATGGCGCGGGCAAGACCACGCTTTTCAACATAATCTCGGGTCTCTACCAGGCGCCGCGCGGCAAGGTCACGCTGGAAGGGCAGGACGTCACCAACCTGCCGGCGCATGTGCTGGCGGCGCGCGGTCTGTCGCGCACGTTCCAGAATTTGCAGATGTTCTTCCGCATGACCGCGCTGGAAAACGTGATGGTCGGCCGTCACCTGCACGAGAACCGCAACGTGTTCGCGCATATCTTCCGGCTGCCGAGCGTGGTGATCCAGAACCGCGCCTCCCGCCGTCGCGCGGAGGAATTGCTGTCGCTTGTTGGCCTGAGCAAGCTCGGCAATCGGCCGGCTGGCGAATTGCCCTATGGTGCGCTGAAGCGGCTCGAAATCGCACGCGCGCTCGCATCCGAACCGAAGGTGCTGCTGCTCGATGAGCCCGCCGCCGGCTGCAACGCAGTCGAGACCGAGGAGGTCGATGCGGTGATCCAGAAGATCGCGGCGCAGGGCGTCGCGGTCGTGCTGGTCGAGCATGACATGCGGCTGGTAATGAAGATATCGAACCGCATTCATGTCCTCGACCAGGGCCGCACGCTGGCGCAGGGCACAGCGCAGGAGGTGCGCGCGAATCCGGCGGTGATCGCGGCCTATCTCGGTGCGCATGCGGGCGGGGAGGTGGCCGATGCTGGTCATTGACAACCTGTCCAGCCGCTATGGCCGGATCGAAGTCCTGCACGGGCTTTCGCTCGAGGTGAAGCAGGGCGAGATCGTGACGCTGGTCGGCAGCAATGGCGCCGGAAAGACCACGCTGCTGCGTGCGATTTCGGGCGTGCAGCCGGTCTCGGGCGGATCGATCCGTTTCCTCGGCGATGCGATCGACCGCGTCGCACCGCATGTCCGTGTCGCACGCGGGATCGTGCAGGTTCCGGAAGGCCGGCAGGTGTTCGCGCCGCTGTCGGTCGAGGACAATCTCCGGCTTGGCGCCTGGTCGCGCAAAGACAACGAGATCGCAACCGACATCGAAGGCGTTTATGCGACCTTCCCGGTGCTCGCGGAGAAGCGGGCGATTGCCGCGGGCTCGCTCTCCGGCGGCCAGCAGCAGATGCTGGCGATGGGACGTGCTTTGATGGCGCGTCCGAAACTGATGCTGCTCGACGAACCGTCGATGGGTCTTGCGCCAATCCTGGTCGACCAGATTTTCTCGATCGTCGCCGGGCTGAAGCGGCAGGGCATCACCGTCCTGCTGGTCGAGCAGAATGCCTATGCGGCGCTCGCGATCGCCGACCGTGGCTATGTGCTGGAGACCGGACGCATCTCGCATACCGGCACCGGGCGCGAATTGCTCAACGACACACGGGTGCGCGAGGCGTACCTGGGGGTTTAGTTTCGGAGCCCGCATGAGCGCAGCGACATGCGGGGTTGCGACCGACGCGGATATCGCTGCGCTCATCCGATGATGGATCACGTCATCCGATCGGCAGCTTGGCTTCGTCCTTCAACGTCTCCAGCACGATGCTGGAGCGCACCCGCTCCACCGCCTCGTGCGGCAGCAACACATCGTTGACCAGCGCCGACAGCGCCCGCAGATCGGTGACCACGACCTTGAGCAGATAGTCGGAATCGCCGGTCAGCGCATGCGTCTCCTGCACCATTGCCAATGTCGCCACCAGATCGCGGAAGCGCCGTGCGTTGTTGCGCGAATGCGTGGCGAGTGCGACGAAGATGAAGACCGTGATGCCGAAGCCGAGCAAGGCGGGATCGAGGTCGGCGCGATAGCGGCGGATCACGCCGGCCTGCTCCAGCCGCTGGCGGCGGCGGGAGCATTGCGAGGGCGACAGCCGGACCGCATCGGCAAGCTGCTGGTTTGTCAGCGCGCCGTTATCCTGGAGCGCGGACAGCAGCTTGAGGTCGGCGTCATCGATGGTGATTGGTTCGTGTGCCATTTAGCATAAGAATGCATGAATTGTGCATAATATAGCTTAACAACAACAAATTTGCACGCAATTTGCACCCGGTGTCGGGCATTTTCCACCTCAGAACAATAAGCTTTTTCGCACAGGAGATCGCCATGGGTCCGTTTCCGCATGATGCGCCGGCTGCCGCCATTTCCGAGGCCAATCCGATGGGTACCGACGGCCTCGAATTCGTCGAATACGCCCATCCCGAGCCGGAAAAACTCGGCAAGCTGTTCGCGACCATGGGCTTCACGCTGGTCGCCAAGCACCGCTCCAAGAACGTGCAGCTCTGGCGCCAGGGCGACGTCAATTTCGTAGTCAATGCCGAGCCGGAGTCGTTCGCACAGCGCTTCGCGGCCGAGCACGGTCCCTGCGCCTGCGCGATGGCGTTTCGTGTCGTCGATGCAAAGAAGGCCTATGAGCGTGCGCTGTCGCTGGGCGCCGAGCCTGGCGAGACCAGCGTGGGGCCGATGGAGCTTGCGATCCCGGCGATCAAGGGCATCGGCGGTTCGCTTCTGTATTTCGTCGATCGCTACGGCGAGAAAGGCTCGATCTGGGACGTGGATTTTGTCTGGACCGGCGAGCGCGACCCGAAGCCGGAAAATTGCGGTCTTTATTATCTCGATCACCTGACCCACAACGTGCTGCGCGGCCGCATGGATCACTGGGCCGGCTGGTATCAGAAGCTGTTCAATTTCCGGGAGATCCGCTTCTTCAACATTGAGGGCAAGCTCACCGGCCTGATCTCGCGGGCGATGACGTCGCCCTGCGGCAAGATCCGCATCCCGATCAACGAGTCGCTCGACGACAAGTCGCAGATCGAGGAATATCTGCGCGAATACAAGGGCGAGGGTATTCAGCACGTCGCGATGGGCTGCCGCGACATCTACGAGAGCGTCGCGAAGCTTGGCGCCAACGGCCTGCCCTTCATGCCGCAGCCGCCTGCGACCTATTACGAGAAGATCGACGCGCGTGTGCCGGGCCATGGCGAGGACATCGCCAAGCTGAAAGCCAGCGGCGTGCTGATCGACGGGGAGGGTGTCGTCGACGGCGGCATGACGAAGGTGCTGCTGCAGATTTTCTCCGGCACCGTGCTCGGCCCGATCTTCTTCGAATTCATTCAGCGCAAGGGCGATGACGGTTTCGGCGAGGGCAATTTCCGCGCGCTGTTCGAGTCGATCGAGGAGGATCAGATCCGCCGCGGCGTGCTGAAGGCGGACCAGGACGCGGCGTAAGGTCTGGGACCGCGCCGGTATCGCAAACCTGTCATGCCCCGCGCGAAGCGGGGCATCCCGCCAGGTGTTTACGGACTTGTGGCGTGGATCGCCCGCTTTTGCGGGCGATGACAGCTATCCAATGTTGAGATCACTTCCTGACAAACACCTGGAGCAGCTCCATCACCTTGTCGCGTGCCCCGGCGCCCATCTTCTCCGCGAGCTTCGCTTCGTGGCGTGCGGCCAGCGCCTTGGCGCGCTTCAGAAGTTTCTGACCGTCCTTGGTCAGTTGCAGCGCATGGGTGCGTCGATCGGTCGGGGAGGGCAGGCGCTCGGTCAGGCCGCGCTTCTGTAGATGGTCGAGCATGTGAACCAGCCGCGCGCGCTCAATCGCCAGCCGGTCGGCAAGCTCGGCCTGCGACAGCCCCGGATTGGCGCCGATCACCGTCAGCACCGAATATTGCGCTGGGCGAATGTCGATCACCGAAAGCGTGCGGATGAAGTCCTGGAACACCCAGACCTGCGCACGGCGCAGCGCGTAACCAAGATGCGTGTCGAGCACATCGAGCGCGATGTCGCGGCGGCTCTTCGGCGGACGCGATAACGGCGCCGCGGCAGGGCTGTCAGCCATTGATCCTCCCAGCGCCCGGTACGCTTGCCGGACGCAAATTGTTGTTCTCAACACTGATTGTGCTATACAACAATTTGCTCTAATCGGAAACTGGGCTTGTGCGCGGGCCGATGTCGCAGAAGTCAGGCATTGCAAGTCGGCCGAAACAATAAGAAAAAGGGACCAATCACGGTCCCAGGGTCAGCGGACCATCAAGGGAGGAGTTACAAAATGTCCATCAAGTCTCGTCTTCCGCGCGTCACGCGCCGCACCTTCGCCGCCGGTCTCGGCGCCGCAGGCATCGTTGCCGGTACCGCGCCGTTCAACATCGGCCGGGCGCAAGGCGCGCCGCTGAAAGTCGGTGTGCTGCTGCCGCGTTCGGGCGTTCAGGCCTTCATCGGCCAGGATTGCCAGCGCGGCGTCGATGTCGCAGCCGGCATTCTCAAGGATATCGGTCAGCCCAGCCTTCAGATCATGAATGCCGACACCGAGTCGGACGTCCAGATCGCCCGCGCGCAGGCTGAAAAGCTTATCAATGAAGGCGCGCAGCTTCTGGTCGGCGCGTTCGATTCCGGCCAGTCGACCGCGATCGCGCAGGTCGCCGAGCAGCGCGGCATTCCTTACGTCATCAACATCGCCGCGGCACCGCCGATCACCGAGCAGGGCTACAAGTTCGTGTTCCGCAACTTCCCCGTCGCTGGCAAGATCACCTCTGACGCGATGGCGAACCAGAAGGAAATTTTCGGCGAGACCGGCAAGGCGCCGAAGAAGGTCGCCTTCATGCATGTGACCGATACCTTCGGCAGTGCGATGGCAAAGGTGCTGCCGGGCGCGATCGAGAAATTCCAGATGCCGTATCAGATCGCCGACACCATCGCTTACGATCTGAAGGCGCGCGATCTCTCGGTCGAAGTAGCCAAGGCCAAGGGGACGGGCGCCGATGCGCTGCTGGTGGTCAGCCGCCTTAACGACGCGATCCTGATCACCCGCGAGCTGGTCAAGCAGCGCTGGGAAGGCATGGGCGTGCTCAGCATGGGCCCGGGCTGGTATGAGGACCAGTACATGAAGACCCTCGGCAAGTTGTCCGACGGTCCAATCAGCTTCGTGCCCTGGTACGATCCCAACAAGAAGCTCGCCAAGGCGTTGCAGGCGGCGCTTGCCAAGCAGTTCCCCGACACCAACATGAACACCAACCATGTCTATACGTTCGAGGCGCTGCTGATCGCGGCTGACGCCTACAAGCGTGCCGGTTCGGCCGATCCGAAAGCGCTCGCCGATGCCGTGCGTACGACCGACATCAAGGACAACGTGTCCACCGGCCCCGGCATCCAGTTCGACGCCAAGGGTCAGAACGACAAGCTGGTCAATTCGGCGATTCAGAACCGCGGCGGTAAGCTCGTCACGGTGGCCCCGAAGGGCGCCACCGACGCCAAGGTCGACTGGCCGATGACGCCCTATGCCAAGCGCTGACGCAAAATAGCGACAAGACGCTCCGGCCGCCTCGCGGCCGGAGCCGGCTCTCATCAGACTGGCCCACGCGGGATAGGCCGTGCCAACCGAAATCTATTTCAATGTCGCGATCAGCGGTCTGCTGACCGGACTGATCTACGGCCTCAGCGCGCTCGGGCTTTCCGTCATTTTTGGCGTGATCCGGATCGTGAATTTCGCCCATGGCGAGATCATGGTGCTCGGCATGTTCTTTACCGTGGTGGCGTTTCGCCATCTCGGCATCGATCCGCTGCTCGCGGTGCCGTTCATCGCGGCAATCCTGTTTTGCTTCGGCTATCTGCTGCAGGACTGGGTCGTGCGGCGGGTCGCTCATCTGCACGATTATTTCCAGTTCTTGCTGATGGCCGCGGTCGCGGTGATGCTGATCGCGGTCTGCCTGATGCTGTTCGGGCCGCAGGCGCAGGGCGTGAACGTCCCCTATGCCCTCGATTCGTTCTCGGTCGGCCCGCTGATCATCGACAAGGTGCGGCTCTATGCCGGCATTGTCGCGCTGCTCGGCTCGGGCGCGATGTTCGCCTTCTTCAAATACACCGACACCGGCAAGGCGATCCGCGCCTGTGGCGACAATTACACCGGTGCGCTCGTGGTCGGGCTGAACGTGCGCCACTATTTCGCGCTGACCTTCGCCATCGGCTGCGCGTGTCTTGGCGCCGCCGGGGCGATCATGGTGATGATCGTCGACGTGCATCCCTATCTCGGCCCGCCTTATACGCTGCTCGCCTTCATCATCGTCATTCTTGGCGGTATGGGCAGCCTGCCGGGTGCGCTGCTCGGCGGCATCCTGATCGGCATGTCAGAGGCGCTCGCGGGCATCCTGCTTCAGCCATCGCTCAAGAGCGCCTTCAGCTTCGGGATCCTGATCCTGGTGCTGCTGTTCCGTCCGCAAGGCCTGCTCGGGAAAGTGCAGCGATGAACCGGCTGTTCGACGGCGTACCGGCCCATGGCCTTGTGCTGCTTGCCTTGTTTGGGGCGGCGCTGGTCGCAGCACCCTATCTGGTCAGCAATTACGTGCTGAGCGTGCTGATCATCGTTCTGTATTTCGCCTATGTCGGACAGGCCTGGAACCTGATGCTCGGTTTCGCGGGTCTGCTCTCGCTCGGGCATGCGCTGTTTGTCGGCATCGGCGCCTATGCCAGCGCGGCTCTGTTCATCCGCTACGGCATTCCGCCGCTGATCGGTGTCTTCGTTTCGGTCGCGCTGTCGGTCGCGGTCGGCTGTCTGATCGGCTATCTCGGTTTCCGGTTTTCGATCCTCGGCGTCTATTTCGCGCTGTTGACCATCGCCTTCGCCGAATTCACCGGGATCATGGTGGACCACACCCGCTGGCTCGGCGGCACCGAGGGACTGTTCCTGCCGGTCGCCAACCGCGACCGGATCGATCTCGTCAATCTTCGCGGCTCGCCGGTCATGTTCTATTACGTGATCCTGACGATGACCGCGCGCGCGCGCGCGCGGTGCCGGCGGCTGCGGAAATAAAAAAAAGGTTACTAAAGGGAGGCG
>CAZXJZ010000071.1:0-20661 GCA_964641065.1 uncultured Hyphomicrobiales bacterium
TGGCCGAGGTCGCGACCACCAGCATCAGCTGCCATGAGATCCGGGTGAAGCCTGCATCGATGCGGCCCGGAATGAATGGCGGCGTCCGGAACCCTTCCGAACCAAAGAATACAAGACCGAGCCCCACCAGCGCATAGTGGACAGCGATGGCCGCGAACATCAGCGTCAGGATCGATCTGTCGGCAAGCTGCTTGAAGGCCACGCGATAGAGCATGAACCCCATCGGCACGATCAGCGCGAGCGTGAAGAAGATCTGCACCGGGAGGATCGGTTTGGAGGCGGCGGTCAGTAACACGGCGCCGCCGACGATCAGTGGGGTTCCGAGTGAGATGCCGACCACCATCGACCAGCCTCGCCAATCGCCCGAGCGCCAGGAGCGCCAGGTTTCAACGGCCGCAGTGGTAACCCCGAGTGCCCCGCACAGCCATACGGTTCCGGGCACCTGGCCTTGCTGCAAAAGCGCTAGCGTCAACGCCCCGAATACGAGGAAATCGCCTGCCGGCACCCAGAGTACGCGTGTGACGAGAAAGACCAGGAGTATCGACAGCGCCAGCAGCGCGTAGATGAAGCCTGTGGTGAGGCCGTCCTGAAGCAGAAGCAGTCCGATGGTCGTGTTCATGGCGACAGGCGGCTACCGAAGGAAGTTGGCTGCCGCGGACGCGGCAGCCTGCTGATCTTGACGGAACTACTTCGCCAGACGGAAAGCGCCGTCCTTCACCATGATCATGACGCGGGCTCGCTCATCCACGCCGTAGTGATCGGTCGGCGTGTAGCGATAGATCGCGTTGGTGCCGACGACTTCCTTGCCCGACTGCAGGGCATCGCGCAAAGCCACACGAAACTCTGGCGTACCCGGCTTGGCCTTCTTGACGGCTTCGGCGGCAGCGGCATCGACCAGCAGCATCGCATCCCACGCATAGCCGGCAATCGGACTGGCCGAGCCCTTGCCCCACTTGCCTTCATATTTCTGGATGAAGTCGAGCGAGACCTTCTTGATCGGATTGTCGTCGGCGAGATCGGCCGCGGCAACGACCGGTCCCGTTGGCATGCGCGCGTCCTCGACAGCTTTGCCGCCGGCGTCGATGAATGCCTTCGTGACCGTGCCGTGGGTGTGATAGATGCGGCCGTTATAGCCTTGATCCTTCAGCGTGACGTGCGGCAGGACCGCGGCGGTGCCGGATGCACCGACGAAGACTGCATCGGGCGAACTCGCCATCAGCTTGAGGACCGGGGCGGTGACCGACGTGTCGGTGCGGTTATAGCGCTCCGAAGCCACGATGTTGATGCCTTCCTTCTTGGCGACCTGGTTCAGCGCATTCCAGTTCAGATCGCCCCAGCCGTCGGCGAAGCCGATGAAGGCGACCGTCTTCATCTTGTTCTTCTTCATGTCCTCGATGATCGCGGACACCATGACCGGCACCGGATGGGGCAGGTTGAATACCCAGGGAAGCTTCGCCTCGGGAATCTGCATCGGGGAAAGGCCGATCTGCGGAGTCTTCGACTCAACAGCGACATCGCTCATCGCCGTTGCGGTGATCGTCGACGTCGACCCGAGGATGATGTCGACCTTGTCCTCGTCCACGAACTTGCGGGCATTCTTGACCGCGGTGGTCGGGTCTGTTGCATCGTCCAGAAGGATCCAGCGTACCGGCACGCCGCCCAGCGTCTTCGGAAACACCTCGGCAGCGTTGCGATAGGGGATTCCGTTGGTGGCGTTGCCTCCCGTGAACGTGCCGGACAGCCCGACCTTGATCTCCTGAGACAATGCGGGCTGCGCGGCGAACAGGGCCGCGGCCAGTGCAATCGCGGACGTCGTGTATCTCTTCATCCCACTCTCCTTTTGATACCTTCGGTTTCAGACAATCCTAGAGGCTAGTGCTCAGTGTTGCGCGCATCGCGGACTTCAGCCCGTCGAGTTGCTGGATCAGTTCGCGCTTTTCTCGCTTCGGCATTTCCGCAAAAATTTCCTCGATCCAGTCGGCATGAATCGGCGCCATCTGAGCAAATGCTTTGCGGCCGCCTTCCGTCAGCGTGATGACGGTGGCGCGACGGTCACCCTCCGCGGCCTGCCGCTTCACCATTCCGCGCTGCTCGAGATCGTCGACAACCGCGGTCACATTGGAGCCGGTGACGACGGTGCGGCGTGCGACCTCTCCCATGCGGATCCCTTCGGGCGCACGGTCAAGCTGCGAGAGCAGATTGAACTGGGTCTGGTTGATGCCGAACGTTTCCTTGATCCGGTTCTTGACGCGTTGCTCGGCGGCGTGACCGCAGGCAAGCAGGCGCACCCACAATTGCAGGTCGAGCTTCTGCTTCTCGGGCGCGAGCCACGCCGGCTCGCGCTCACGAAGTCTGGGCTCTCCGATCTTTTTTGCCAGCGCTTTGGTCATGCGATGTCCTGTTGCGGAGCGAGCAGGGCGGGACGATAGAGTTTGCCGGTTGGACCGGTCGGCAGCCGTTCGACGATGTGGATCGCCTTCAGAAAGCGCATCGACGAAACCTGGGATTCCTGGCGCCATGTTTCGATCGCCTGCACGTCGAGACCGCTGTCGCCAACCACGACAAAAGCCTCCGCGCGCTGGCCCCATTTCGGATCCGGAACGCCGATGACGGCGGCCTGGCGGATGTCCGGATGGCTCATGAGCGCGGCCTCGATCTCCTCCGCCTGGATTTTCACGCCGCCTGAATTGATGACGTGATCGGTGCGCCCGACCAGCACGACGCCGCCCTCTTCGGTCAGATAGCCGGTGTCGCCGCTTCGCCACCATCCATCCCGAAACCGTTGCGCCGTGCGTGCCGGATCCTTCCAGTAACCACAAGCAAGCGACGGGCCAGACAGCATGATCTCGCCGGTCCCTCCAGCCGGCAGCGGTCGATCATTGCTGCCGTTCGTCGCGACAACGCGCACATCAACGCCGGAAAGCGGACGGCCGACAGGACGATCCTGCATCGCGAATGCGTCCTCGTCGGCGACGATGCCGCAGCCACAGGCGCCTTCGGTGGACAAATAGGCTGCGCGGACCTTGTCCGTGATCCGTTTGCGGATCTGCTCGACGTCGCTGCGGCTCGCCATTTCGCCGGACATGAAGGCGAGTCTGACGCTGGCCAGATTGTAGCGCTCCGGCTCGGCGGCCAGCACCATGCGCCACATGGTCGGTACCAGGGGCGCGATGGTTATTCGCTCGTCGGCGAGTCCTTTGAGGAAGGCCTGCGGCTCGAAGCGGCGCAGGAACACAAGCCGGGTGCCGAGACAGACGAAAGGGATGACCGTATTGCACCAGCCGCCGAACGAGGTGCCAATGCAGACAAGGACGGAATCGCCGCTATCGATCCCGCGATAGACATCTCGCCCGGCTTGAACGGAGCCGAGGGTCGAGGCATGGCTGTGCACGACGCCTTTCGGACGGCCGGTTGAGCCGGACGACAGCACGATGGCAACAGGATCGTTCGGGCTGCCGCGATCGAGATCTCTGGTCGGCGCCGCGCTTGAATGATTAAAGTCGACGAGCGGCGCGAAGCGAACATCCGGCAAGGTTTGGGATAGAGCTTGCGCCAGCGCGGAGAACTCCTCATCGAACAGCACCAGCCTCGCTTCGAGCCAGACGATGGTCTCCGCCATCCGATCAGGCGATTCGAGGAGATGGAGGTTTGTCGCGATTGCGCCGAGCCGGATTGCGGAGAACCAGGCAAGTGTGTGCAGCACGCTCGGGCGGCTGAGGAACACGACCTTTTCGCCGGAGGCAAGGCCGTGCGCCTGAAGCGCGCCCGCCAGACGTGTGGATGTTTCCAAGGCCTGCGTACCGTTGAGGCGCAATTCGACATCGGCCAGGAAAGGCCGGTCATTACGGAGCGTTGCGGCAGCGGCGAAGCTCTCGCCCAATGTCGTCGGAGTTAAAGGCATCGACGTGGGCTGGCTCGCTGCGTTCATCAGCCTTGCCGCTCGCGATCCACATAATTGCGGCTGATGATCTGCTTCATCACCTCGTTGGTGCCGGCATAGATCCGGTGTACCCGCGCGTCGGCCCAGGCCCGCGCCACCGGGTATTCCCACATGTAACCGTAGCCGCCATGAAGCTGGACGCATTCGTCGAGTACGCGGTCGACGAGTTCGGTGGTCCAGAGCTTCGCTTTCGCCGCCATTTCCGGCGAGAGGCTGCCGTCAGCCAGGCTCGCGATGCACAGGTCGACAAAGGGCTGTCCGACGTCGATATCGGTGTCCAGCTCCGCCAGTTTGAAGCGCGTGTTCTGGAAGCTGGCGATCGGCTTGCCAAAGGCGACACGGTTGCGCACATGCTCAAGTGTTGTCTCGAACGCCGAACGTGCCATCGCCATCGAGCGCACAGCGACCACCATGCGCTCCTGCGCCAGCCCGTGCATCAGCTGTTTCCAGCCCTTATTCTCCTCTCCGCCGAGTAACGCATCGGCCGGGACATGCATGTCGTCGAAGAACAACTCCGCGGTATCCTGCGCGTGATTGCCGACCTTTTTCAGTTTGCGGCCACGGCGAAAGCCCGGCGTCGTGGTATCGACCAGGAATAGCGACACCCCCTGGGCTCCGAGCCCGGGCTCCGTCTTGACCGCCAGCAATACGAGATCGGCGATGATGCCGTTGGTGATGAAAATCTTCGACCCGTTGATGCGATAGCCATTGCCATCGCGTCTGGCCTGAGTGCGGATGCCGGCGAGATCACTGCCGGAATTGGGCTCGGTGAGCCCGATCGCAGAGATCGTCTCGCCCCGCACCATGCGCGGCAGCCAGTATTGCTTCTGCTGGTCGGTGCCGAAATGGGTGAGAAACGGCGCGACGATATAGGCATGCATGTCCCAAGCGGGCGCAGCCAGATTGAGCCGGCCGAGCTCCTCGAGGACGATCGCGTCGAATTTGAAGTCGCCGCCGGCTCCGCCAAATTCTTCCGGCACACTTGTGCCAAGGAGCCCGACCTCGCCCGCACGCCGCCAGATCTGGCGTGGCGTGAAGCCATCGTCTTCCCATTGGGAATAGTGGGGTGCGACCTCGCTCTCCAGAAAACCGCGAACGCTGCGGCGAAACGCCTCGTGCTCCTCCTCGAATACGGAACGCTTGACCTCGAAGCCCATGACCCCATCCCTGACCCGACGGGATCATTTCACAACTGAAATATTCAGATTTCAAGTAGTTTGTTTCACCTGTACGCAGATCGCTTCTGTGCCGGGAATGCGGAAGGCAAATCTGTCGCGGTGCAGCTGTGGACTATTCACCCTCAGGCGCAATCGCAGTGCGGATAGGGGAGCAGCCCGGGCTAACAGCGATGGGTCTGATGCAAGGACCGCAGCATCGCGAGGATGTGCACGCTCGATTCTCGAAGCGATCCCGCGCTCGTCGCTCTCGTCGGCGCTCGCAAGGATTAGTGAGCAATCGACGCCCGATCGCGACAAGGTGCAGAAAAACGAACGGCCACTAATTGATGATGTGAAACCCTCGCGGGAATTTCTGCAGCGAGCGCACCCCGGTTTCGGTCACGACGACGAGGTTGCCGGTCTGCACGCCGGCCTTCCAGTCCCGGGTGACGACGTTCGGCTGGACCACCAGCGCCATGCCGCGCGACAGGGTCATGTCAGGGATATCGCCGGCGGCCGGCCGGCTTTGCGACCCGAGCACGGGGGGAAGATAGCCTCCGCCATATCCATGGATGAGGTCGTCTATAATCGTGAAGCCGGACTGTTCGATCAGCTGCGATGCGGCCACAAGATCGCGAACGTGGACTCCCGGTCGCATCCGCTCAAGGATAGCGTCGAGCACGGCATCAGCGACAGCGTGCAGGTCGCGATAGAGCGCGCTCGGCTGCTCGCCGATGAAGAACGTTCGAAGCACCTGTCCGGTATAGCCCCAGTAATCGACGCTGAGTTCGGTGGACATCACATCGCCGCTACAAAGCTTTCGTCCGGACGGATATTGCCGGGGCACAGCCGCATCGGACGCCGCCATCGAGGCGGTCTGGAAATAGTGGATGAAATTGGTCGCGCCAAAGGGAAGATACGGGGTCTGCACGATAGCCTGGAGTTCGCGCTCGCGCATGCCGGGTTTCGCGCCTTCGGCCAGCGCGGTGACCGCGACGTCAGTGAGGTCCGCCGCAAGTTCCAGCCATCGCAGCTCTTCATCGGACTTCACGAGCCGGACCTGCGTATAGGCCCGATTCATGTCGATCACGTCGAACATCCCCGAAAGCATCTCAGCCTGGGCGACCGGAATTCTGCCGATGATCCCGACCCGCGCTTTTCCGGCCTTGGCCTGCTGCACGGCGCTGGCCGCCAGCCTGAGCGCTCCGGCTTCGCCCCACAGCACTTCGGTGTCATGTGCGAGCCGCTTTGCCAGTGGCAGATGGTTGAAGTGCTGAATGAACATCCGGCGCGGGGCACCGGGGACCATCAGCGTCACCGCTTCGGCCGTAACCGGCCAGCTGGTGATCCATCCGGTTGCGGTGCCGGCACGCATCGCTTCCGCCGCGATCAACGCATCCAGATTGTGCGCTGCGATGATGCTGGCCAACAGGCCATCGCGCCGCGCCATCTCGCCATCCGAGAAACGAGGATAATCCAGGTCGATCAGATCGGCGTAGCGTGCACCGATTTCAGCAACGAGCTGCGGAACCGACTTCATCCATTATTTCCTTGGCAGAAGTCTGCCGTACCATGATCGCGTGATGGGGCCTTTGCTTGTCTATTGCTAATGGCCTTTCGGTATCAAGCGCGCCGCGCTTCTTGCCGTGACGCCGCGGCCTTCCCCGAAGAAAAAATCTAGACACAGGCTTGTGGTAGAGGCGAAAACGAGGTCCCGCACTTCCCATCTTACCTGAAATCGAAAGTTAGAGCGACGCACATGGCGAAACACGCAAGCGTAAAGGATGATCTGGTCACGTCCGCCATGGCGCATTGGGGTGCGCGGTTCGTCTCCAATGGCGTCGCGCTCGCGGATTTTGAAGAGATCACCGGAAGCCTCAGATCATGGGATGACTGGTGCGCCGCCTGGTCGGCGCGCGCCGCGGACCACGAGGACATGGGACGTATCGCGCTCGCGGAGCGTAACTTCATCAGCGCCGGCGAGCACCTCAATCGTGCGGCGGTCTATTATCATTTCGCGAAATTCCTGTTCGTGCATGACCTGCCGCAAATGAAGGCCGCCCATATGAAGGCGGTGGCTTGCCGCAGCGAGGCGCTGCCGTATCTGCGCCCGCGTGGCGAGCGCGTGGACATTCCGTATGAGGGCAAGCAGCTCTACGGCATTCTCCGCAAGCCAGCCGGCATCGCAAAACCGCCGGTTCTGGTGATGGTCGTCGGTCTCGATTCGGCCAAGGAGGAGACCGATGCTTACGAGCAGCCGTTCCTGGCGCGGGGCATTGCGACCCTGGTGTTCGATGGCCCCGGGCAAGGGGAGGGCGAGTATGACTTCGCGATCCGCGGCGACTACGAGGCCCCGGTCAAGGCGGTGTTCGACTGGCTGCAAGGCCGCAAGGATATCGATGTCGATCGTGCGGCTTTGTGGGGCGTCAGCATGGGCGGCTATTATGCGGCGCGCGCCGCGGCGTTCGAGAAGCGCGCCAAGGCCTGCATCTCACTCGCCGGTCCCTATACTCTGGCCGAATGCTGGGACACGATGCCCGAACTGACCCGTAACACCTTCCGTGTGCGCGCCAAATGCGAAACCATGGAAGAGGCGCGGCAGCACGCAAAGACGCTGTCTCTCGAGGGTGTCGCACAGAATATTACCTGTCCGCTCTATATCGTTTCCGGCAAACGCGACCGGGTCATTCCCTGGCAGCATGCCGAGCGCCTGTCGCGTGACGCGAGCGGTGAAGTCGTTTTCAATCTGGTCGAAGACGGCAACCATATTGCCAATAACCGGCCGCATCGCTGGCGGCCGCAAAGCGCCGATTGGCTTGCGCGGCAGCTTGGCGCTGCGGCGATCGACGGCTAGCGAATTCGACAATGTGGAATTTCGGCTGGCGTCGCTTTCACATGGCGCCATAAAGCGCAGCTGCATTCTTGGTGCTGAACGTTCGCGACATGCATTTCTCCTAACACGCAACGGCACCAGGCATTGCGCCGCCAATTGGAGTCGCAAGGCGGGCAGGGCGGTGGTTTACTCCGCGCCGGAGGACTGCAACGCCATGGCATACCAGCTTTCAGAAGAACAGCGCATGATGCGCGACTCCTGCCGCGCCTTTGCCGACGAGGTGATCACGCCCTTCATTCGCGACAACTGGCGGCGCGAGTGGGACATGAACGCAGGCGAGCGACTGCCGCGCGAGATCCTCGAGGCTGCGGACAAGGTCGGCATCCGCACGCTCGGAATCCCCGAGGAGTTCGGCGGCATGGAGCTCGACCCGAAGACCGAGGTGCAGACCTTCGCAATCATCGCCGAGGAGATTGCGCGCGGCGATTGCGGCCTTGCCGACAAGCTGGTGCAGAACTGGAAGATTTCCGTGCTCCTGCGTCACCTCGCGCCTCGTCATTTGCAGGAGCATTGGTTCGGCCGCCTCATCGACGAGCCGCAGATGCTGTTCGCCCACTGCCTGACCGAGCCACGCGGCGCCTCGGATCGCTGGCTTCCCTACAACGTTCCGGAAGCCGCCATGCAAACCCGTGCCGAGCGGCGCGGCGACGAATGGGTCATCAACGGCCGCAAGCAATTCATCTCCAACGGCTACGACGCCGGTCTCTATGTCGTCTATGCAAACACGAATCCAAAGGCCGGCATCCTTCAGGGCACATCATCCTTCATCGTGCCGCGTGACGCGCCCGGACTGACCGTCGCGCGCTGCAACGAGACCATGGGCGGCCGGTTCATGAACAACGGCGAGATCGTGTTCGAGGACTGTCGCGTCCCCGCGGACCACATCCTCGCCGAGAACGACGCCATGCAGAAAGCGGGCGTCTACTTCCATCCTGGCAAGATCATTCAGGCCGCGAAAAACCTGGGCGTCGGCGTGGCCGCGTACGAACGCACCGCGGAGTATGTTCAGAACTACGTGCAAGGCGGGCGCATCCTGCTCAAGCATCAGGCCGTCGCCTGGCGGCTGGCCGACATGGCGATCCGGATCGAGGCGGTTCGTTCGCTTCTCGCACGCACTGCGCAGGCGGTCAGCGACAAGGCGCCGGATGCCGATCCGCTCTGCAATATGACAAAAGTGTTCGCGTCCGAGGAAATCCTGAAGGTCTGCCAGCACGCCATGGAACTCCACGGTGGCAACGGCGCGATGCTCGAGGTGGGCATCGAGAAATTGTTTCGCGATGCGGCAATTTTCCTGCACTCGGATTCGACCGCGGACATCTCGCGCTTCAAGATTGTCAAGGCGCTGTTTCCGGAGACCGCAGGAAAATACGCCGGACCGGAGAACTGACTCGCGAGCGGCCTGCCCACTTTTTGACCGTGGATGACGATCTACGCACCGTACCTTCGGTTGCACGATTGTGGGCACTCCAATGGCATTGATCCGCTCAAGCCGTTGGGTCAACATGCGTGTCAACAAATCGGGCAAACCCGACGTACCATACCCAGGGAGGAACGTTATGGCCGGACAGCCGCGCGTCGCCTACGTGCAGCCCGCCCAGACGCACGTCCCGCCAATGCTGGGGACGCAAGGTGCTCTCGCGTGCCAAGGCAGCGGAGCAACACGGTGAATGTAGCGGCAAGCATTGCAATGGGCGGGACGAAAAACGCGAGCGCGCCCACGAGTGGCGGCGCGCGCATCCGGGTCTCCGGTCTCGGCAAGCGTTACGGCGGGCTCGAGGTTTTTCGCGACATCAATATGGAGATCGGCGATCGCGAGATCGTTGCGATCGTCGGCCCATCCGGTTGCGGCAAAACCACACTGCTCCGCTGCATCGACGGGCTGATCCCGCCGTCGTCCGGAAAGGTCGACATCTCGGGCACGGAAGTCACCGCGCCGCTCCCCGGCGTCGCGATGGTCTTCCAGCAGTTTGGCCTGTTTCCGTGGAAGACCGTTTTCAACAATGTCGCTTATGGCCTGCGGCTCGCCGGCGCATCGAAGGCGCAGATCCGCGAGAGCGTGCCCCGCTTCGTCAAGCTCGTCGGCCTCGCCGGATTCGAGAACGCCTATCCCTACCAGCTCTCCGGCGGCATGCAGCAGCGCTGCGGCCTTGCCCGCGCGCTCGCGATCGAGCCCAGCGTCCTGCTGATGGACGAGCCGTTCGCCGCGGTCGACGCGCAGACGCGCGAGATTCTTCAGTTCGAGCTGCTGCGCATCTGGCAGATGCGTCCGACATGCATGGTGTTCGTGACACACTCCATTGAGGAGGCGGTGCTCATGGGCCACCGCGTGGTGGTGCTGAAAGGTCGCCCAGCGAGCGTCTTCGAGACCATCGAGGTGGATCTGCCCTTTCCACGCAACCGCGAGACACTCACGCTGCCGCGCTTTGCTGAGTTGCGCGAGCATGTCTGGGCAACCCTGATGGACGAAGCGCGCGCGGCCGAACTTCAATTGCAGCGCTGAAGCCCTGCGCAAGACAAGAAACTGAACAGGAACGCACAACGGAGAGAATCGATGAACCACCCGTATCGCATCGCCATTGCCGTTGCGGCGCTTGCTGCCGCCGGTCTCGGCGCGCCAGCGCTGGCGCAGGAAAAGAGCGTCACCATCGGCCTGCCGGGAATACCGCCGGTGTTCGTGACCACGCAGGCCTACGTCGCCGAGCAGCAGGGATTTTTCAAAAAGCACGGACTCAAGGTGAGTTTGCGGCCGTTTGATTCCGGCGCCGCCGCTGCGCGCGCCGTGCAGTCGGGGCAGATCGACCTTGCGATGTCGCCTTCGCCACTGATCGCGACGATGATTTCCAACAACCCCGACGTCGATCTCGCGCTGATTTACGGCTATCCGCGGCCGACCTGGAAGCTGGGCTCGCTCGATGGCTCGATCACCAAATGTGAGGACGTGAAGGGCAAGGCCGTGGGCGTCGACAGCCTCGGCGGCGCGCGTTCGATCGCGCTGAACCAGATGCTGCGCTCCTGCAACCTCAGCGCGGCCGACACCAACCAGGTTGCGCTCAGCGCCAATGTCGGCGCGGCAATGGTCTCGGGCCAGATACCCCTCGGCGTGCTGCACGTCGATGAGCTGCCGGCGATCGAGCGGGAAGCGAAGAAGAAAGTCGGTATCGTCGTCGACATCAACCAGACCCAGCCGGTGAACCATTATCTCGCGCTGACGGCGACGAAGAAAAGCATCGCCGAGAACCGCGACACGCTCATCAAGGTGCTCGCGGCCTATATCGAGGCCGAGCGCTTTCTCCGCGATCCCAAAAATGTCGAGGCGGCCGCCAAGGCCGCGGCTCCGACCGGCCGCAGCACCGAGGACGCCAAGGCTGCGATTCCGGACTATGTGAAGATCGGCTTCTGGCCGCAGGATAATGCGGGCCTCGCGAAGGAAAATCTCGAAGCGATCATCGGCGCCCAGAAGCGCGCCGGTAACATCAAGGGAACGCCGACGACCGTGGAGCGCCTTGCCGACACCTCGCTCTATGACGAGGCCGTCAAACTCGCAAAGTAAGCAGCATCGCAGCCGCCGGGAGCAACCCCGGCGGCTGTCTTCACTGGACAGCGCATGTTCTCCAAGCCGGATACCTGGTATCGCCTCGCCACCTACGCGGTTTCGCTCGCTGCCGGCGCGGCAATCTGGCAATTCGCCGCGAGCCAGACGCGGCCCTCGTTCCTGTCGAGCTTTACTGCCACGGTGGCGCGTATCTATGAATTCGCGCTCTCCGGCGTGCTGTGGAACGCGCTCTCCAGCTCGATGCTGGTTTATTTCACGGGCCTTGCCGCGGCGATTGTGTTCGGCATCGGATTCGGGCTCCTCCTGGCGCGCCTCAGATTGCTGCGTGTCGGGCTCGAGAGCTACATCACGGTGCTCTATGCCACGCCGATGGTCGCGCTTATTCCCTTCATCATGTCGATGATGGGTTTCGGTTTCGCGCCCAAGGTGCTGGTGGTGTTCCTGTTCGCTGTGTTCCCGATCCTCTACAACACGATCGAGGGCGCGCGCAGCCTGAAACCCGAACTGCTGGAAGTCGCGCAGTCCTTCCGCTCCGGTGAATGGGGCGTGTGGCGCGACGTGATGATCCCCTACACGCTGCCTTACGCCATGACCGGCGTGCGGCAGGGCATCGGCCGCGGTCTCGTCGGCCTTGTCGCCGGCGAGTTCTTCCTGTCGGGCACCGGCATCGGCCTCCTCATTATGCAGAGCGAGCGCGACTTCGACGTGCCGGGCCTGTACGGCTCGATCCTGATCGTCACGATCCTCGGCGTTGTGCTGATGGGTATGGGACGGATGCTGGAGAACCACTTTGCTGCCTGGCGGGGACTGAGCCGATGAGCGCGCCGGACCTCTCGCTCGCTTCCCCCCGTGCTGCCGGCTGGCGCGCATGGATCAGCCCTGAGGCTGCGGCCCGTATCGCGGCGGGCTTTGCGATCCTGCTTTTCTGGGAGGTGGCCGTCCGGCTCTGGGCGCCGGCCTTCGTCGCACGGCCCTCGCGCATCGCCGCCGTATTTCCTACAGTGATCGTCGACCCGGTGTTGTGGCAGGCCGCGGGCGCCACGCTCGGCGCGGTGGTGCAGGGGCTTGCCATCGCCATCGTCCTTGGTACGGCGATCGGCGTCGCGATCGGCCGCCTGCCGGTCGTCGACCGATTCATGCAGATTTATGTGAGTGGCCTGTTCGCCATGCCGATGGTGGCGATTCTGCCTCTCCTCACGCTTTATTTCGGCTATACCGGCGACGCGCGCCTCGCCACCGTGGTCTTCGCCGCGGTCTTTGCGATCATCATCAACGTCTCGGACGGCGCCAAGGCGGTGCCGCCGGAATATATCGAGGTGTCGCGTTCGTTCCGCGGTTCAGGCTGGTCGCGCCTGTTCGATGTCGTGTTGCCGTCCTCCGTGCCCTATTTGCTCGCCGGACTGAAACTCGCCGCCGGCCGCGCGCTGATCGCGGCGGTGATCGCGGAGTTCTATGCGGCGATCCCCGGCCTTGGCTTTTACATCCTCTTCAACACCCGCACCTTCAAGCACAGCGAAGCGTTCGTCGCGGTTGCGATGCTCGCGCTGGTGGGCGTCCTGTTTGAACTTCTGCTGACCAGAGGCACAAAGAAGCTCCTTCCCTGGTATCGCCGCGACGAAGCGCGCGACTGAACCGTCGGAGCTGAGAGGAGCGAAACCCGCGCCGATCCGGTTTTCGCGAGGCGGCACGAGGTCGAAGGCGTCGTCATCGCGAACGAAAGCGATCAGGGAACGGACGCGGTCAGTCTCTGGCTATCATGAAAGCGCCGAAGAACCGCGCAAGGTCGTCGAAGGCGTCCAGCGGCAGGATAGCCGCGACATACTGATCCGGCCGCGTGACAATCATGCATCCGCGCTCGCGGTCGATGCCGCGCATGTCGAAGATGTCACGACCGGACCGCAGGTCGGGGCAATACATCTTCTCGTAGTCCTGAAGTCCGTAGCGTCCCTTGCGAGGCAACAGCAGGGCGGGCATGGCGCCGATATCGAGGTCGCGATGCGCCTGCTGGAAAATCGCGCGCAGATCGATGACCGAGTCGACGTCTTGTCCGGCGGGCGTGTAAGTGCGGATCGGCGAGTCCGGCCCATCCGCAAGGAAATTGCACAACGCTGCGATCCGCGATGTTGGCGCCGCCGGATCGCCGCGATCGCAGAAGGCATAGATGCGCCAGCGGCCGTCAGCCTTGGCAACATGGCCCAGACCGGTCGCCTTGGCATCGCCCAACCGGATGACGGGCGCGGAATGAAAGCGCATGCCAATGGTGAGTCCGGTGGCGAGCGCCTGATGCGTCGCCGCGCCCGTGAGGTCGGATTGGGTGTATTTCGTCGCGGTACCAGCGGTGTAGCGGCCATGCTTGACGAAATAGTTTTGTATTTCCGCCGGGTCGACGCCCGTCCCGTGGGGGTCGTCCGCCGATTTCAGCGGCGCACTGATCATCTTCGCCCATTCGCGATCGTAATCGATCAGCTCCTTGGCGATGGCCTGCCGCTCTGCAGAATAGCTGTGCAACAGCGATGGCGCGCATTGTCCGCGCAAGACCGCCGCGAGTTTCCATCCGAGATTGAACGCGTCCTGCATCGATACATTCATGCCCTGGCCGGATTTCGGGCTGTGGGTGTGGCAGGCGTCACCCGCGATGAAGACGCGCGGCGTGCGCGATGCCACTTGCTCGGCCGGCACGTCGTCGAACTTGTCGCAAAGCCGCTGTCCGATTTCGTAAACCGACCACCACGCGACTTCTTTCACCTTGAATGAATAGGGACTGAGGATGCGTTGCGTCGCGGCGATCAGATGATCGACGGTGATGTTGCGGTTCGAGACCCGTTCGTGTTTCCGCAGCTCGTCCAGTTCCACATAGATGCGGACCATATAGCCGCCTTCGCGCGGGATCAGAACGATGTTGCCTTCGCTGGCGGACTGGATCAGCGCCTTCAGACGGATATCGGGGAAGTCGGTGACGGCAAGGACATCCATCACGCCCCAGGCCTGATTGGCCGAGTCGCCCTTGAGTTCCAGTCCCAGCGATTGCCGCACCGCGCTGCGCGCACCATCGCAGCCGACCACATAGCGCGCCCTGACCTTTTCGATCTGGCCCTTGTGATCCGGATCGACGCGCTCGAGCGAGACCGTCACCGGATGGCTCGGCACGTGGGCACTCGACACTGCAGGGTCAATCTCAACGCCGGCCAGCCGTCGCGAGTAATCCGGCTCCAGCCGGTTCGGCGAATTGCGCATGACGGTCAGATAGAAATCATGCACCCGCGCCTGGTTGAGAATCATGTGGGGAAATTCGGACAGCCCCTCTTCGACATCATCAATGCGGCCCGAGCGTATGATCCTGTCCCTGTCGCTGTCGTCCGGCTTCCAGAAAACGGTCTCGTTGACCCAATAGCCCTCCCGCATGACGCGATCGGCGATGCCGAAGGCGTGAAACATCTCCATGGTCCGGCAGGCGATTCCATCGGCCTGTCCGAGCTGGAGTGGGCCGGACTTCTGCTCGACGATCCGTGTCTTGATGTCGGGAAAGGCGGCCATCTGCGTGGCCAGCGTCAACCCGGCCGGCCCGCATCCCACGATCAGGACGTCGACCTCATCCGGCAGCGCGTCCGACCGGGGCGAGGATTTATAGCCGTCCGAAGGATCCAGAACGTCCGGGTCTCCGGTCCGGAAGCCGTTGAGATGAAACTGCATGCCAAGGGCCCCCGACGCCTTTGCCCGACCGACGAAAGGTCGGCCACTGTCAGTCCATTCCATAGCAATAATCTCAAAATATGGAAATTGTGAAGTTCATGATATGAGGAATTGTGAATAATTGAGAATTTGGACTGACGGATGTCAGGGTTCGGCCGATATCGTGCGGTGCTTGAGCTGTTCACCGAAGCCCGGCCGAGTTGGACGGTGCCGGCTCTCTCGCAATCGTTGGCTCTGCCGGGAAGCACCGCTTATCGGACCGTGCGCGAATTGGTGAAGGCCGGATTCCTCGAGCCGTCGGCCGGCGCGAGCTACCGGCTCGGCGCCGCCTTCCTGATCTACGATCGGCTGATACGCTTGACCGATCCACTGATCGGCGCCGGATATGGCATTCTCCAGGAGGCGGTGCGGCAGGCGCATATTCCCTGCGTTGGTTTGCTCGCGCGCCTTCATCATGAGACGGTCATGTGTATCGCCGAGGACGCGACGTCTGCCGCGGACTTTCGCTCCAGCTATCAGCGCGGACGGTTGATGCCTCTGACCAAAGGCGCGACCTCCACGGTCATCCTCGCGCAACTGAGTGGCCGAAAGCTTGGCAAGCTATTGAAAACCGTCGCCGAGGATACCCAGCCGTTGGGCGCTACGGCCGAGGAGTTCAAAGACAATCTCGCTCGAATCCGCAAGAATGGCTTTTGCATCAGCCGAGGCGAGATCGACGCCGGCCTCGTCGGCATTGCGGCGCCCATCGTCGCGCCGGATCTCGGGATCATGGCAAGCCTGAGCCTGGTCCTGTCGGCCGACGGACTTACGGATGCGGTCGAGCGGCGCATCGCATTACTGACGGTTTCTTCGGCCGCGCTGGTGAGCGAGCAGTTGCGGCGGCACAATCGCTGAACAATAAACTGGACTTGGAAAGGGGAAGCCGATGAAGCCGCTCATTCGTCAGATGGGTTATGTCGCGGTCGCAACACCGGACCCACAAGGATCGGCGAAAGACCTCTCTGATATCGTCGGGCTTTCCATCGCGCGCGAGGCTGCCGATGCGGTTCATCTCACCTCGAACAAGAAAGCGTGCGAGGTCGCTTTCGTGAAAGGCGACCGTCCGGGCATTCGTGCGGTCGGACTGGAAGCGATCGACGAAGCCGCCGTCGATGAAATTCTTGTGCGTGCCAGGGCGGACAATATCGAAATTCTGTCCGATGCGCCGCTGGTCGATCGCGCCAGGCGCGCGGTGCGCCTTCGTACGCCGTTCGGTCCGATTCTCGAGGTCCATACTCCGGTCGAGCGGCGGCCTGAACAAGGCCCGAATTTGCTGAGCGATGGGCGTCACGCCCGCCGGCTGGACCACGTCAATCTGCGCGTGAACGATACCCGGGCATTTTATGACTTCATGACCTCATTTCTCGGGATGAAGCTCTCGGACCGGACGACGAATTTCGAGCGCGCGTGGTATCGCGCAGAGGACGGCTTCCATCACACCATTGCCGCGGCGCCCGGCGAGGGCATCCATCATTACGGATTCGATGCGAACAGCGTCATCGATCTCGCTTCCGTCGCCGACAATCTGGTCGCGCGTGGCCGCCAACTGCTTTGGGGCGTCGGCCGTCACGGGCCCGGCAACAATATCTTTTCGTATTACCTCGACCCGAACGGTGTCGTGATAGAGGTCTCGTTCGGCATGGATCGCATCGACAATGACGATCTGTATGTTCCGGGCAACTGGCCGTTCGATTCGAAAAGCAACGTGCTCGATCTCTGGGGTTCCAAGCCGCCGGACCAATATGGCCGATCGGTCTCAGCGTTTGTGGTCTGATCTGTCGCATCACGCGGCACCTGCCGCGACATATCATCACCGTTGACGCCGCATCCCGCCTAGCGAACCCATCGCGTTACAACAGCGCACTCCGCCTGTGTCGGTGAAAATCCGGAACGCCGCGGCGCGCGCCGCATTGGTCCTGTATGTCCGCTTCGTGTCCAAGAACGAAGCAATAGCGAAACAAGACCAATGGAAGGAGTTCTTCACATGATCCGCATGACGGCCGCTGTCGCGGTTGCGGCCATGATCGCCGCCAGTGCCGCGCAGGCACAGAATGCGCCGCCTCCGGGCAACGTCAATCCGGGTTCGATGCAGTCCGGCGCGGAGCAGACGGGTGCGCCGAACCAGCCGCGCAGTGGGAATTACGGCGCGATCAAGGGCACGACCGGCTCCGGCATCAGTTCTCCCGATACCAATCCGGCGGTCGATGGCACCAATGCCAACGTCAAGCCGAGCTCGCCCAATTCGGGTTCGGAGCCGTCCGGCGAACCCGCCGGAGAGCGGCGCTGACGCAATAAGTGTTGGGTAATTTGGATTGGGCGAGGGCGCCGGCGCGGCGCTCTCGTTCTTGTGATCGTGACTTTGAATCAATCTGCATCGCCTGCACGCACTGTCTGCACATCGTCGCGATGAAAATGCCCCAACACCGTCATGATCGAAACGGAACGCCCGGTGCAGTGCAGCATTGGTGCCCGGGTGCGCGTTCGGGCTTCCCCGAAAAAGCGACGCCCTGATCGTTAGAAACGGAGTTACTCATGAACCGCATCATCACCGCAGTTTCCGCCGGCGCGCTCGCGACGGCCTTCGCCATTGCCCCTGCGGTCGCGCAAAACCTGCCGCCTCCCGGCAATGTTAACCCCGGCTCGCTGAATTCAGGCGCCGAGGAAACCGGAGCGGAGAACCAGCCGCGGAGTTTCTCGCCTTATTACGGTGGTCCCCGTGCCTATTACGGTCCCGGTGCCACTTACGCTCCCGGCTACGACGCTTATGCCGCGCAACCGGGCATGAGCTATGGCCCGTTTGGCTATGCACCGGGCTATGGGCCGTACGGGCTTGGCACCGGTGGTGCCGGAGCGATCGGCTCGAACAACTAGCCCGGTTTGAACGCGGCCTTTTTAGGTACGGAAGGCCCCGGCATGTGCCGGGGCTTTTCGTTTTGTGCGGTCCAAAACCGCACAGCTGCCACTCAATGCTTGCGCGCGCTGACGCGATAGCCCGCGATGGTGGTTTCGCCCAGCGATCTTGCGGCTTCCAGCCGGTGCAAGCCCTCCACCAGCACGAAGCGGTCGCCGTCCGGCCGGACCAGGATCGGTGTCTGCAATCCTTCGGCGAGTATTGCGGCCGCAAGCGCATCGACCTTCGCCTGCTCCAGCGTGGCGCGTCGTTTCACCGGCACATAGATGCGGGCGATCTCGAACATCTCGCGTTTCATCATGGTGGCACAGGCTAGCATGGCTGCGGGCAGTACGCGATCCGGCTGTGGCAATACGGCGCCGGTCGCAGGCCGCGTCTTCACGTGGACAAGGACCGCCCGCCGTGTGACCCTGCGTCCCGCTTCAAATTCGAATCCGAGAGCGCCATGCCGTTCAACTCAAGACAGATGTTCATGATCGCGCTGTTCGCGATTTTCTGGACCGCCTTTATGCTGTGGTGGAATGGCGATTACGGTACCGCGCGCGTCGCTATCATGCTGGCGATCGGGGTCGGCATCGCTCTGGTCTGGGGCTTCTGGATGAAGAAATACGGCGCGTGGAAGGATCAGGCGTGACCGGGGCGAGCGCGCCTGCGCCCGGGGCGGCGCACTTACGCCTGACGTGACGCCCGCTCAGGCCCGCGCTGCTCGGTCACCCGCACCGCCAGCACCCAGACGACCGGCAGCAGCACGGCCAGCGTTCCGAAGAAGCCGAGCACGCTGAGCATGTCGTGAATGCCCGGAAAATTGTCCAGTACAATTCCGACGGTTGCCGCGACAACGACCGCACCGAGCGCCATCACCACGAACGTCAAAAGCAATGTCAGACCTTGCATGGCGACCTCTCCGGATGTGGTTGGCCGTCAACGTGGGGAGGGGCCTGTGGTTCAGAGGTGCGACGATTTGTGTGGGGCAAGTTCACGTCCGTCCTTTCGCAATGCGTCGATGCTGCGCGGTTTGGGAGATGGATTGCCGGTATGCTCCCACTAACCCTCGGCAGCGAAGGCCAAGATCTCTAATGCGCTATGCATGGCGTCGTCGATGTTGTCGCGCCGGTGATCACACCTGCACCCGCTTCAAAATCGTGATGAGGCCGTGCGTTAATTTCCGGTGTTGATTCGCGTCGCGCCCGCTACACCCGCTCCACGAAACTATCCACCACGCGCTTTTCGCCGGCCTTGTCGAACTGGATGGTCAGCTTGTTGCCGTCCACCGCGACCACGTTGCCGTTGCCGAACTTGATGTGAAACACGCGGTCGCCCCGGGTGAAGGCGGATGACACGCCGGTTGACTTGGCGACCAGTTCGCCCTCGATGGTGAGCGGTTCGCGGCGTGCGGCGAAGCGGCCTTTGGCTGCGCCGGTAGTGCGGGAGGCATGGGAGCCCGCGCGTCCGCCGAAGTCACCCCCCTCCCGGCCGCCTGAGGCGGCCGACCTCCCCCGCAAGGGTGGAGGTGAAGAAGAGCGCGGGGAGAGGTGATCAGAGTGAGCCGCGACGGCGTCGTCGTCATCGTTCGCGTAGCGCGCTTCGCCTTCGTATTCCGACGCCTCGTCGCCGAAGCCGCCGAACTCGTCATCGTCACGCTTGCGCTTCTGCGCGCGCTGCCAGCCGGGCGTGGAATAGCTCGAGCCCTTGGGCGCGAAGGTATCGAAGCGCGAGGCGCCGTAGCTGCCGCCGCCCTGGCCATATCCGCCGAGATTGCCGAAGCTCCCGCCGAAGCCGCCCTTCGCTTCCGTCACCTCGACATGCGCCTCCGGCAATTCGTCGAGGAAGCGCGAGGGGATGGTGGAATTCCACAGGCCCTTCATGCGGCGGTTGGTGGCGAAACAGATCTTCGCGCGCTTGCGCGCCCGCGTGATCGCCACATGTGCAAGCCTTCGCTCTTCCTCGAGCCCGGCGCGCCCGCTCTCGTCCAGCGAGCGCTGGTGCGGAAACAGGCCTTCCTCCCAGCCTGGCAGGAACACGGTATCGAATTCCAGCCCTTTTGCGGAATGCACCGTCATGATGCTGACGGCGTCGTCGATGCCTTCGGCGTCGCGGTCCATCACCAGCGAGATATGCTCGAGAAAGCCCCCGAGATTTTCGAAATCCTGCATGGAGCGCACAAGCTCCTTCAGGTTTTCGAGCCGGCCGGCGGCATCGGCGGAGCGGTCCTTCTGCCACATCTCGGTGTAGCCGGATTCATCCAGCACGATTTCGGCGAGTTCGGTGTGCGGCAGGTGTTCGGCTTGCGTGCGCCAGCGGTCGAACGCGGTCATCAGGTCGCGCAGCGAGGCGCGAGGTTTCGGCTTCAGCTCATCGGTCTCGACAATGGCGCGCGCGGCCTCGCTGAGCGGGATGCGGCTCATGCGCGCATGGTCGTGCAATTGCTTCACCGTGGCGTCGCCCAAGCCACGGCGCGGCACGTTAACGATGCGCTCG
>CAZXJZ010000072.1:0-20637 GCA_964641065.1 uncultured Hyphomicrobiales bacterium
GGGCCGGCGCCTTCGGTATACTCGCCCTTCAGCAGATGCGGCACGCCGCAGGCGAATTCCACCACCTCGACCCCCCGCTGAATATCGCCCTTGGAATCGGGAAGCGTCTTGCCGTGTTCGGAGGAGAGGAGCGCGGCCAGCGAATCCATCTCCTTCCCGATCAGCTCCAGAAACTTGAACATCACCCGCGCGCGGCGCTGCGGGTTGGTCGCGGCCCAGGCTGGCTGTGCGGCCTGCGCATTGGCGATCGCGGCCTCGACCTCGCTGCGGCTGGCCAGCGCAACCCTGGCCTGTACTTCGCCGGTATTGGGATTGTAGACGTCGCCAAAGCGGCCAGACGTGCCGGCGACGGTTTTCCCGCCGATGAAATGGCCGATCTCGCGCATAGTGTTCTCCGCATTGAAATGCTTGGGTTTTTTGTCTGGCCCAAGCCAGGCGGGCAGGATTGGCCGCCGCTTGGCCGTTCAGATAGCGCAGTGGGCAGGCCGGTGCAAAGTGCCTGAAAATCGGGCCGGCACCGGTCGTTAGGCTTTACCCAACCTTAATGGCGACGCGTCTAGTCTCGCCCTGCATTTCGGGTTTGGGGCGCAGAATGCGTCGTGGGGTAACGCAATGGATATCGCAACCGGCCTTGGATTGATCGCCGGCGCAATCGTGCTTGTCTCGCTCATCCTGATGGGCGGCTCGATCGGCATGTTTCTGGACATGCACGCCTTTATCGTGATCGGCGGCGGCGTGTTCGCTGCGACCCTGATCCGGTTTCCGCTGTCTTCGATCTTCCATGGCCTGCCGATGGGGATGAAATACGCCTTCACCGTGCGACGTGTCGGCCCCCGTGATCTGGTCGACGAGATTGCCGGCCTCGCGGAAATCATGCGCAAGCAGGGGCCGATGGGTCTCGAAAAGGTCGAGATTTCCGACTCGTTTCTGGCCAAGGGCGTGCGCTACGTCGCCGACGGCTATGATTCAGACTTCATTCGCGACAATCTCGAACGCGACCGCGACAATTTCCTGACCCACCTGGACGAGGGGTCCAAGGTTTACCGCTCGATCGGCGATTGCGCTCCAGCCTTCGGGATGGTCGGCACTCTGATCGGCATGGTGCAGATGTTCGCCAACATGACCGATCCGTCCAAGCTCGGTCCGTATATGGCGGTGGCGCTGCTCGCGACCTTTTACGGCGCGACCGTCGCCAACCTGTTTTGCCTGCCGATTGCCGACAAGCTGCATGTGAAGCTCGTCGACGAGGAAACCAATCGTACGCTGATCATTGATGGCGTGCTGATGATGCGCGATTCCAAGAGTCCCGCGCTGGTGCGCGAAATGCTTCTGACCTATCTGCCCGAGAAGCATCGGGATCATGGCGAAGAACTGGCTGCGGCCTAGACCGGGGTCGCTGGCATGGCGAAAAAGAAACGAGAAGTGCATGGCGGTCACGGCTGGTTCGTGACCTTTGCCGATCTGATGGCGCTTCTGGTCGCCTTCTACGTCATGCTGATTGCGTTCTCGACCCAGGACAGCGCCAAGATGCAGATTGTGGCGGGCTCTATGCGCGACGCCTTCGGCGTCCAGCAGAATGTCCGCTATTCGGGGATCATCGAGGTCGACGGGCTTCCGACCCGCCCCAAGGTCAAGAATGCCGCCAAGATCAATCCGGCGGACTCATCCGCAACGCCCGGGCCGGACGAGAAGGATCACGACAAGGTCTTCGAGACCCGGCTGAAAAAGGATTCGGCCTTCGCGCTCGCCTCCGCGTCGCTTCGCCAAGCATTGCAGGACATGCCGGAGATCGCGGAAATCTCCAAGAACATCATGATGGAGGAGACCGAGGACGGCCTCAATATCGAGATCGTCGATCAGGACGGCCGATCGATGTTTCCGGAGGGGTCGAAGAACCCCTATGAGCGCACGCGGCGCCTGGTCCAGACGCTTGGGAAGCAGTTCAAGGCGATGCCGTATCGGCTGTCGATTTCCGGCCACAGCGCCGCGGTTCGCACGCCCGCACGGCCGGGTTACGGTCCCTGGGACCTGTCAGCCGACCGAGCCAACGCCATTCGCCAGATCCTGGAAGAAGCCGGCGTACCCTCATCGCACATATTCATGGTCGCGGGGCGCGCCGACACGCAGCCATTATTCCCGGATGACCCCTATATGGCGGCAAACCGCCGCGTGACCATCACCATGATGCGCGAGGCCCCCCCTGTGCCGGTGAACCTCAAGCCGTGAGCCGGGGTACCGAGGGCGGCCCTATTGCAGGCGCCCGCGCTGTAGGATAAGCCCCGCGCCTTGCCGCAGGGTGGCCCGTCGGGGCCAAGCCATGTCATGAGCACCACGCCGGATGCTTCGTCAGCCCCGAAAGTCACGGCCGAGGCCGGGACCGAGAGCGGTTCCGACGGGCATGGCCGATCGCATTTCTGGAAACTGACCCTTGGCAGTGTCGGTGTCGTCTATGGCGACATTGGAACCAGCCCGCTTTACGCGTTTCGGGAGGCGGTCACTGCCGCCAGCGGCGAGGCCATTGCCTCGCAGACCCTGGTGCTCGGTGTCCTGTCGATGATCGTCTGGTCGCTGATCGTCGTGGTCACGCTAAAATACATCATAATCCTGTTGCGCGCCGACAATAACGGAGAGGGCGGAACGCTGTCGCTGACAGCGCTCGCATTTCGCGCGCTGGGTCACCGCACGACCCTGGTTCTCCTGCTCGGCATCGTCGGGGCGGCGATGTTTTACGGTTCGTCGCTGATCACGCCGGCGCTTTCGGTGATGTCGGCGATCGAAGGGTTGAAGACGCGGAATCCAGCCTTCGCGCCTTTCGTGCTGCCGCTGACGGTGCTTATCCTCGTCTGCCTCTTCGCCGTGCAGTCCCGCGGCACTGGGCGTGTCGCAGCGCTGTTCGGACCGATCACCGCAATCTGGTTTATTGTGATCGCAATCGCCGGCGGCATGCACATCATGGATTATCCGGGCGTGCTTCATGCCCTGAATCCCTACTATGCTGCGATTTTCCTCGCCAGTAACGGCATGATCGGATTGATCACGCTTGGCGCCGTCTTTCTGGTCGTGACCGGCAGCGAGGCCCTGTACGCCGATCTCGGTCATTTCGGACGCAAACCGATCCAGACCGCATGGGTATTTCTCGTTCTGCCGGCGCTACTCCTGAACTATTTCGGGCAGGGTGCCCTTGTGCTCGCCGATCCGACCGCGATTGCCGATCCGTTCTACCGATTGATTCCGGATTCCATGCTGGTGCCGATGGTCGTTCTGGCGACGGTGGCCACCGCCATCGCCAGTCAGGCGGTGATTACTGGCGCCTATTCGATCACTCAGCAAGCCATCCAACTCGGCCTCCTGCCGCGCTTTGAAATCCGTCACACATCGGCAACCCATTACGGCCAGATCTATATGCCGCGCGTCAACACGACGCTGCTGATCGGTGTGCTGCTGCTGGTATTCATGTTCCGATCCTCCAGCGAACTCGCCCACGCTTATGTGCTTGCCGTTGCCGCGACCAGCCTGATGGCGACGTTGCTCGGCTTCGTGGTGATCTGGAAATTGTGGCGTTGGCGCCTGTGGACGGTCACGCTTTTGATGACTCCCTTTATCGTCGTCGATACGGCCTTCCTGTTTGCTTCGCTCCTCAAACTTATCGAGGGTGCCTGGGTGCCGGTGCTGTTCGGGATTGCGGTCGTCCTCATCATGCTCACATGGCGTCGCGGGACCCAGTTGCTGGCACAGAAGACACGCAAGCTGGAAATCCCGCTCGAGACGCTGGTCAAATCGCTGGAGCGAAAGCCGCCGCATGTGGTCCAGGGAACCGCGGTCTTCCTCACCAGCGATCCAGCCTTTGCTCCGACTGCGCTGATGCACAATCTCAAGCACAACAAGGTGCTGCACGAGCACAATGTCATTCTCACCATCGTCAGCGCCGATACGCCGCGCGTGCCGGAGGAGGATCGGGTGACGATGACCCAGGTAAGCGAGCATTTCAGTACGGTCACGATGAATTTCGGCTTCATGGAACAGCCGAACGTACCGAAGGCGCTCGCGATCGCACGGCGGCTGGGCTGGACCTTCGACATCATGTCGACATCCTTTTTCCTGTCGCGCCGCTCTCTCAAGCCATCGCCGCAATCGGGAATGCCCGGCTGGCAGGACCGGCTGTTCATCCGTCTCGCGCGGAGTGCAAGCGACGCCACCGACTTTTTCCAGATCCCGACCGGCCGTGTGGTGGAGATCGGAACCCAGGTCACCGTCTAGACGGGCGCTTTGCGCGCCCGCGCGGCAAAAATTTCTCCGGCTCCATGACTATGGCGCCATTTCGATTGTTTATCAGTCAAGCAATCTGAAAATGGAGGAACTCGCCGATGGGCCTGCGCAGCGTTCTTCTCTCAGGCGTCACGATTTTCGGGTGCATGGCAGGCGAGGCGGCATTCGCGCCCGGCACGCACGCGCAGCAGCCGAAATCCGTGTCGATCGACACCGACGACATTGGCGGCATCGTTACAGGCCCGAACGGTCCCGAGGCTGGGGTCTGGGTGATTGCCGAGACCACCGACCTTCCCACCCGCTACACCAAAAGCGTCGTGACCGACGATCAGGGGCGTTATGTCATCCCCGATCTCCCGGTCGCCAATTACCAGGTGTTCGTGCGCGGCTATGGGCTGATTGACTCGCCGCGCGTGCGTGCGAAGCCCGGCCAGGTGCTGAACCATACCGCTGTGCCGGCGCCGAGCGAGCGGGCGGCCGCGCATTATTATCCGGCGATCTACTGGTACACGATGATGAAGATTCCGCCGGCCGCGGATTTCGGCGGATCGACCGACATCCCGAAGAACATCACGCAGGATATCTGGCGCCAGCGCATGGGCAATGTCGATTGCGTCGGATGCCACCAGCTCGGCCAGGAAGCGACGCGCACGGTGCCTGCGCAGTTCGGGAGTTTCGAGACCGGCGAGGAAGCCTGGATGCGCCGCATCGCCGCCGGTCAGTCCGGCGAGTCGATGACGAACCGCATCGCCGGTCAGCTTGGCGGCGTTCCTTACAAGTATTTTGGCGACTGGACCGATCGCATCGCGCAGGGCGAACTGCCCAGACACAAGCCGCAGCGTCCTCAGGGTGAAGAACGCAACGTCGTCGTGACGACGTGGGACTGGTCGCAACCGAACAAATATCTGCACGACCTGATCTCGTCGGATCGGCGCAACCCCACGGTCAATGCCAACGGCAAGCTTTATGGCGCGCCGGAATATTCGACCGACATGATGCCGATCCTCGATCCGAAAACGCACAGTGTGAGCACGTTCAAACTGCCGGTGGCCGATCCAAACATGCCGGTTTCGCTCGGACCCGGCCATGCCGGGGCGATCGAGCCGACCACGCCGTCGGCTTATTGGGGCGATGAGGTGCTGTGGGATACGCGCGCCAACAATCATAACTCGATGTTCGACGGCAAGGGCCGGCTTTGGCTTGCGGCGAGCGTGCGCGGTTTGGACAATCCGGATTTCTGCAAGAAGGGCTCGGCCCATCCCTCGGCCAAGGTCTTCCCGCTGGACCGTTCCAGCCGCCAGGCCGCGATGCTGGAGCCCGATACGATGAAGTATCACTTCATCGACACTTGCTTCGGCACGCATCACCCGCAATTCGGCTACGACGCCGACAACACACTGTGGTTCTCCGGCACCGGACAGGTGGCAGGCTGGGTCAACACCAAAATCTGGGACGAGACTGGCGACGTGCAGAAGGCGCAAGGTTGGGCGCCCTTCGTGATCGACAGCAATGGCAACGGCAAGCTCGATGAATGGTCGGATGCCGGCAAGCCATCCGAGCCCGGAAAGGACATGCGCCTCAATCCGGGATCCGGTCCCTATGCGGTGATGCCACATCCGACCGATGGTTCGGTCTGGTATACGGTCGGCGTGTTTGCGGGACGGCCGGGCTTCATGCGCTTCGATCCCGCGACAAAGCTGAGCGAGTTCTATGCCGTTCCGAAAGAGGCCATCGGTCTGCGCGGCGGCGACATCGACAGGAACGGCGTGCTCTGGGGATCGGGATCGAGCGGCCATCTGATTTCGTTCGATCGCCGCAAGTGCAAGGCGCCGCTCAATGGACCGAACGCCACCGGCGATCATTGCCCGGAAGGGTTCGCCTTGCATCGCTATCCCGGTCCGGGCTTCGATGGCTTTGAGCAATACAGCGCGGAGGCGAGCTACTACACCTGGGTCGACCAGCACAATGCGGTCGGGCTTGGCGAGAATGTACCGATCTCGACCGCTAATCTGCAGGATGGTTTTGTCGGCCTGAAGGACGGCAGGATGATCCTGATGCGAGTGCCATATCCGATGGGCTTCTACGCAAAGGGCCTCGACGCGCGCATCGACGACCCCAATGCGGGTTGGAAGGGCCGTGGCCTTTGGAGTTCGAGCGGTGACCGCACGCCGTGGCTGAACGAACGCGGCAAGGGCGCACGTCCGATGGCGGTGCAGATCCAGGTGCGGCCTGATGCGCTCGCGAAATAGCCTCTGTTTTTCCGGGGACGGCAGGGCGAGCGGCGGTTTAGCTCTGCCGTTACCGCGACGTTAGCCGACCCGGCGCAGCTTCGGTTCTTCCAGCCAAACTCAAATCGGCTCAGAAAAGTCCGAAAAAGACTCGTCTCTGGCCGTTGGAGCCCGGCCCTTGGCCCATCTGATACTGCTGAGGCGGCGACACTGGGCGAGCTGCGCGGCTGACCGAGCTGCCGCGCTGACTGCGTTCCTGGACGACGATGTAGCGGCCCTTCAAGGCCGACCGCACGCGCGCGTCGTAATCATAAAGGTCCGGCTTCACCACCAATTGTCCGTCCGCGACATAGGCGTTCATGTACACCAGATGGATCGGAACGCGGGTCGTGAGCGCCATGACGCGCTCGCTCTTGTTGTACATGCCCGTCAATTGGGCCGGCGTGTAGTTGTGACCTTGTGCTGCGCCAATCGACAGCACCTGTGCAGCGAATTGGTCGGGATTTTCGACCCGCATGCATCCGGAGCTGTAGGCGCGCTTGTCGAGCTTGAACAGATGCTTGTCCGGCGTGTCGTGCAGATAGACGAGGAATGGATTCGGGAAATTGACCTTGATTTGCCCGAGTGCATTCTGAGGTCCCGGACGCTGACGCGCACCGACCGAGCCGTCGGCCCTTCGCGAGACCACAAAATCGCCGCGGCTGACCAGCCCCGGGTTACGGGCCAGAATGGCCGGCGGCACATGCCATGTTGGATTGACCTGAACGGATTCGATCTCGTCGGAAAAAACCGGCGAGGGCGTGTCCTTCTTGCCGACGACAATGCGCGTATGAAACGTCCGCTTTCCGCCGCGCATGACGCTCAGCGTATAGTCCGGGATGTTGACGATGACGTGGTTCTCGCCAAGATCGCGCGGCAGCCAGCGCCAGCGTTCCATGTTGGCGATGACGGTTTCGATCACACTGCCGGGCTCCGTGCGCTCGGCCTTTTGGCTGGCAGGTTTTTGGCGATCAGGCTTGGCGCTGACGGGCTTGGTGCTGCCAGGCTTGGAGCGATCGAGATGCGCGCTGGCACCCTTCGCGCGCAGTTCGCGCAGCTTGGTCCGGAGTTCCTTGAACCCGGCATGTGGCGGGTTGAAACTGTCGAGTGCAGCCGCGACATCGGCTGTATCCGAGATCGTGTTGAGCACCTGCAGCGAGTCCGGGACTGGCGGCGTGAAAGCGATGTTGACGCTGATGCGGGAGGGGTCGGTTCGGCCGGCCTGTGCGTGCCGCGCATATTTCAGGGCCGACGCCATCAGCGAAAGCTCGGCGCGAACCAGCATGTCCGGCGAGTTGCCATCGCTTGCTGGCATCGGATAATCGCCAGGGTTCAGGCCATCCTGGTCGGCAGCCTTGATTCGCGCGATAGCCGCGTGCATTTTTTCGGTTGCGCCGTCAGGGCGGACGAAAACCGGTGCATTGTTCCGCGCTGCATAGAATGCGCGCAACGCTTCCGCATCCTTGGCATCGTCAACCATGCCCTTGAGCGGACCGCTGACCGTTGCACGCATGGCCTCCGCCAGAATCTGGTCTGCGCTGGGGGCCGGGCTCGCAGTGATTGGCTCCTCGGCGGCGGGGGCGGTGGCAACAGGTTCGACTGCAGGTGCGGGACTGACGGGAGCGGGGGCTTCGGCGACCGGTTCATCGACTGTCGGGCGCGCAGCAACCGGTTCGTCCACCGTCGGGCTCGCGGCAGACGGAGTTTCCGCCGCGGGACCCGTCGAAGCGGGATTTGTCGAAGCAGGACTTGTCGAAGCAGGACTTGTCGTGTCCGAGGTGGCGTGTACTGGAAGCGGTGACAGAGTAGCAGTACCGACCGAGAGGGCCGAAATGACGCCGAGTGTAACGACCTGCCGCATTGCTGTATCCCGCCTCATCGCTTTCAGAACAACACTAGCCGGGCAAGGTTCCGGCGCAAGGGGAGCGGCGTCATGCCGCTCAAAATAAGGAGCAGGGGTTGCGGTTCCGCACCAGGGGCGCCATCAGGGAAACGCCTGTCAAAATCCATCCCGAGACCCAGCGGCCCGGCGCAAGGCTGCAAACGACCGCTTCGATTCAGGACTATATCACATAGGTTTTTGGAAGGTTGACGGCGGAGCGGTACGATGGTTCCTCTCTGCCGTTGAACGGGAAGAGGCAGACGCATGAGCTGGTTCAGCCGAAAGCCGCCGGTAGTACACGATTTGAAGCCGGAGGACGTGGCACGCGGGATTGCCGAGGGTCGCATCCTGCTGGTCGATGTGCGCGAGCCGAACGAGGTCGCCGCCGAAGCCTATCCCGACGCCGCGGTCGTGCCGCTGTCGACCTTCGATGTGGCGCAGATTCCCGATCCCGGTTTCAAGCAGGTTGTGTTTGCCTGCCGCTCCGGAAAGCGCTCGGTCACCGCTTCTCTCGCCGCGCAGGAGGCCGGCCTGCCGCACGATTCTCACCTTGAAGGTGGCATCATCGCCTGGAAACAGGCGGGACTGCCGACCAAAACCGGATAGGTCCGGATTCATGCTTCGATTGCCCAAATTTCCCGCCGTCGCGGTGCTGGCTGCCGTTGCGATCTGCCTGTCGGCTGCGCCTAGCGCCGCGCAGAAATCGCGCGTCCTCAACGTCTATAACTGGTCGGATTATGTTGATCCGCAGGTGCTGCAGGACTTCACCAAAGAGACCGGCATCAAGCTGCGCTACGACATCTTCGATTCCAATGACACGCTTGAAGCGAAGCTGCTGGCGGGCAAATCCGGCTACGACATCGTCGTGCCGACGGCCTATTTTCTCGAGCGCCAGATCAAGGCCGGACTGTTCCAGAAGCTCGACAAGTCAAAGCTGCCGAACCTGACCAATGTCTGGCCGGAGATCGCGCAACGGCTTGCAACCTACGATCCGGGCAACGCCTTCGCCGTCAACTACATGTGGGGCACGACCGGCATCGGCTACAACGTGAAGAAGGCGAAGGAGATCCTCGGCGGCGCGGTGCCGGATTCCTGGGACATCGTGTTCAAGCCGGAGAACCTTGCCAAGTTCAAGGATTGCGGCGTGATGATGCTGGATTCGTCCGACGACATCATGCCGGCGGCGTTGCATTATCTCGGGCTCGATCCGAACTCGACCGCGCAGGGCGATCTGGACAAGGCGGCCGCATTGATTGCCTCGGTGCGTCCGTCGGTGCGCAAGTTTCATTCGTCGGAATACCTGACGGCACTCGCGACCGGCGAAATCTGCCTTGTGGTCGGCTGGTCCGGCGACATCAAGCAGGCGCAGAAGCGCGCCGCCGAGGCGAAGGGCGACGTCGAAGTCGGCTACGCGATTCCGGCATCGGGCGCGCAGATGTTCTTCGACAATTTTGCGATCCCGAAAGACGCAAAGAACGTCGCCGAAGCGCATGAATTCATCAACTACATGCTGCGGCCGGACGTGGCAGCGAAGAACACCAATCTGGTCGCCTATCCGAACGGCAATCTGGCGAGCCAGAAGCTCATCGACCCGGCGATCCTGAAAGACAAGACCATCTACCCCGACGAGGCGACCATGAAGCGCCTCTACATCGTCACCGCACGCGACGCCAAGACCCAGCGCGTCATCAACCGGCTGTGGACGCGGGTGAAGACCGGGAAATAAGCGCGACCAGCAAAAGCGGGAACCGGTTTTGCGTCCGGTCGCGCGTAAAACACGCGAGCGCGGTCACCGCCACCTGCGGTGCAGCCACAGCCATTGTTCGGGATGTTCGCGGATCCAGCCCTCGACGACGGTGGTGATCGCCTGCATCGTGCCTTGGACGTCGATATTGCCGTCTGCGCTCCTGACCGGCGGCACCTCCGGCGTCAGTTCGACGAAGTAGCGGCGGCCCGGTTTGCGTACGACCCGCACGCCATGGATCGGGCATTCGACTTGCCGGGCCAGTCGCGCGATGAGGGGATTGGCGTTGGTCTCGCGTCCGAAGAACGTCACCGGTACGCCGCGCACATAATACTGATCGACCAGCATGCCGACATGCAGGCCGTCCTGCAGCGCCTCGGCCGCCTTGATTGCGCCGTCCATGCCGGTCTTGATCAGCCGGCCCATATGCACCCCGCGGGTCGCCATCACCATGTCGGCAACCGCCCCGATATTGGGCGCGCGATAGACCACGGCGCTCGGCAGGTTATGGGCGGGGCCGGGGAGGGCCGGCATCTCCCAGTTTGCCAGATGCGCAGCGAAGATCAGTGCCGGCTTGCCGTCGTCTCGGAGCTGGATGAAGCGCTCCTCCGACGCAGGATCGAAATCGATATGGCTTGCGGTGCGGTTGTCCGGATCGTGGTCCCAGATGCGGTCGAGATGGGCGAATTCGATCGCCAGCCGGCCGAGATTGTCCCAGACGCCGAGCAGGATCTCTTCGATTTCCGCATCGGATTTTTCCGGGAAGGCCATCCGCAGGTTGGTCCGGCCGATCCTGTGCTCGCGGAGTTTGGGGCCGACCTTGCGCATGACACTCGCCGCGAAATCCGACATGCGGTTCGGGTCGGTCCAGCGCAGCATTTTGATCAGGCCGACTGCGGCATTGCCGAGCACGGCATCGCGGACGGCGTTCGGTATCCGGATGCGCATTACAAAATAACCGACCCTGACAGAGTGGGGCGCATCACAGCGTCACGATCACCTTGCCGAACACCTGCCGCGTCTCCAGCCGCTCCAGCCCCTTCTCGAACTGATCGAGCGGGACTTCCATGTCGATCACCGGGTGCATTCCACCGGCCATCTTGTCCAGGCTTTCGGCGATGTTCTTCATGGTGGCGCCGAACGAGCCGAAGATCTTGTATTGCTGCTGGAACAGCTGCATCAGGTTGAACTGCACGGTCGGGCCCGCGGTGGAGCCGCACGTGACCAGGCGGCCGCCGCGCTTGAGCACCAGCAGCGAGCCGTTGAAACCTTCGCCGCCGACATGCTCGAACACCACGTCGACGCCCTTTTTCTGGGTCAGCTTCCGGGTGATGGTCTCGAACCGGTCCTTGCGATAATTGATGACGTGATCGGCGCCGAGCGCCTTGGCTTTTTCCATCTTGTTGTCGTCGCCGACCGTCGTGATCACGGTGCAGCCGATCGCCTTGGCCATCAGAATCGCGGTCGAGCCGATGCCCGATCCCGCGGCGTGAACCAGGATGGTCTCGCCCGGCTGCAGCTTGGCGTTATCGAACAGCATGTGCTGGACGGTCGAAAATGCAACCGGCGCGCAGGCGGCGTCGCGCATCGAAATGCCTTTCGGCACCGGAATCACCAGCCGCTCCGGCATGTTGAGCAGTTCGCGGGCAAAACCGTCGACATGAAAGCCCATCACGCCGCCGACATTCTCACACAGGTTGTCGCGACCCTCGAGGCAGGCCTTGCACTTGCCGCAGGTCAACGCGCCGTACATCACCACCGGATCGCCGGCCTTGAATTTCGTTACGCCTTCGCCCGCCGATACCACTTCGCCGGCCGCCTCCACGCCCACCACGACGGGGAATGCACGCTTTGCGAAGGCCATGCCGCGATAGCCCCAGAGGTCGAGATGGTTGAGGCCGACCGCCTTGACCCGGATCTGGACCTCGCCCGGACCGGGCGGCGGGGGGCTGGGCAGATCGACCAGGTCGAGCTTGCGGTCGGCAATCAGGGCGAGCGCACGCATCGGCGCTGGTCTCCATGCTGGGGACGGGGAGAGATGAGGGGACTGCCTATCGCCCGCCTGCCGCCGCCGTCAACCTCACTCTGAGCTCCCCTGCTAGGGCTGGGTTTCGGCGTTTCCGGCAGCCTCATGGGCGAGCGGGGCTGCCTGCGGTGCCAGGATGTCGAAGGTCCGCTCCTGCCGCTCCGGCGGCGCCACAATCAGGATCCGGGCGGCGGCGATGGCGACCAGCAGCAGCGCCGCCGCGGCCATCATGTAGAAGACGCCGTCGATGCTGTACCAGGCGACGAGATTGGCCCCGATCAGCGGCCCGAGCACCGAACCGAATCCGCTGGCAAGGATCAGACGCCCGCTGACGGCAACAACGCTGTCGGCTGGCATGCGGTCATGCGCATGCGCTACGCTGACCGGATAAATCGTCGACATCAGCCCGCCGAACAGCGCCGCGGCCGGCAGAATCACCACGAGGGTCTGCGGCAGTTTCAGCAGCGCGATCGCGGTCGCGGTCAGGCAGCCGCCAAGGACCGTGATCACGATGCGACGGTCGAAACGGTCGGAAATTCGGCCGACCGGAATCTGGAATGCGAGACCGCCCAGCACCGCGGACAGCATGAAGAAGCCGATCGTCTGCGGATCGATATTCTCGTCCTGCATCCAGGCCGGAACGAGCGCATAGAATGCGCCGGTGATGAAGCCGCTCAGTAGCGCTCCCGCAACCGCTACCGGCGCTTCCCGCGACAGCACGCCGAAGGGAAGGTAATCTGCCGCAACGATTTGCGGTGCCTCGGCGCGGGTTGTGGTGACCAGAACCAGCGCAATGGCAAACAGGACGATCACAAGGTTGAAGGGCGTAGCGCCTTCGAGCGGGACCCAGCCGATCAGAAGCTGACCGAGCGCGAGCGCCGTGAAACATCCCACCATGTAGATCGAGAACACACTGCCGCGCTCTTCGGCGCCGGCTTTGGCGTTCAGCCAGCTTTCCGTCGTGACGAACAATCCGGCGCAGCCGAAGCCGATAGTCGCACGCAGGATGATCCACGAGGGCGGCGCCTCGGTCAGGGTCATGACCGCGGTCGCTGCGATGACAATGCCGGCGAACGCGGCATAGACCCGGATATGCCCGAACCGCTCGATGATGTTCTTGCCGAAATAGGCGCCCACCGTGAAGCCGGCGAAATAGCTGGCGAGCACCAGACCGGACCTGATCGGGCTGAAATCGGCGAGCGCGACGCGCAGGGCAAAGAAGGTTCCGAAAAATCCGATCGCGAGCTGGACCCCGCTGGTCGCGATGATGATCGTGCCGATTTGCGCCTTGACCGATGGAGCGGGCGGCATCGCTTTCTCCCGGCGTCAAATGGGGTGGAGATGAGCTCGGCGCCGATCGTGTCAATTCAGATATTGGCGCGTGCGATTCTGGCGCGGATACGCGCCCCGAACAGGGCGGTACGATGGCTCACGCGGCATGGCAACCGCGCCGGGCCGAATTGCTGCAGCGTCAGATTCTCACACCGGCTCGCCGGTGATGACGAGGCAGGTGTTCTGCCCGCCGAAGCCGAAGGAATTCGAGATCACGCGCCGCACCTTCGCGTCGCGCGCGACGTTGGGCACCACGTCCAGCGGAATCGCGGGATCCGGTATCGCATAATTGATGGTGGGCGGAATGCGCTGGTTGATGATGGTGAGCGCCGACACTACCGCCTCGATCGCGCCGGCGGCAGTGAGCGTATGTCCGATCATCGATTTGTTGGACGAGATCGGGATGTCCTTCAGCCGCTCGCCGAATACGGTCGAGACGCCGAGATATTCCATCTTGTCATTTTCCGGCGTCGAGGTGCCGTGCGCGTTGATGTAGTCGACATCGGCGGGCGTCACGCCGGCATCGGCCAGCGCATTGCGCATGCATGAAATCACCGGCTTGCCGTCCGGGCTCGAGCGGGTGCGATGGAAATTGTCGGCCTTCTCGCCACAGCCCTCGACCACGGCGAGGATCTTCGCGCCGCGCGCCACCGCATGATCGTAGCTTTCCAGCACGACGGCGCCGGCGCCTTCGGCCAGCACGAATCCGTCGCGGTTCTTCGAGAACGGACGCGAGGCACCGGCCGGCGCGGCGTTGTTGGTCGACAGAGCCGAGAGCAGCGAGAACCGCACCACCGATTCCGCCGTGATCGAGCCGTCGGCGCCGATCGCAAGCGCCGCGTCGCATTCGCCGCGCTGGATCGCCTCGACCCCGAGCTGGATCGCGGTCGCACCGGAGGCGCAGGCGGTGGTCAGCGAGATCGGCGAGCCCTTGGTGCCGAAATGCTCGGCGAGGCGTTCCGGCACCACGCCGTATTTCGATTCCTCATAGAACGGCGCGAATTGCGGGTTGGCGGCCACCCGCACCAGATCGGCATATTCGATCTTGTCGTTGGCGCCGGAAGCGTCGGCCAGCGCATAGCGCTGCGTCCATTCGATCTCGATCGGCGGGAAGGCGAGAAAGAACGGGCCGGGGAAATCGCCCTTGGCGAGACCGGATTGTTCGATGGCTTCATTGCCGGCCAGCCGTGCAAGCTTCTCCGACAGCTCGGACGAAACCATGCCCGGTTCGAAAGCGTGGTCGACCGCGCCGGAGATCGTGGTGCGAAGCCCTTCGGTGGAAAACCGGGTGATCGAACGGATGCCGGATTCGCCCGCCGTCAGGCGATTCCAGTTGTCGTCCTTGCCAGAGCCGAGCGGGGAGACGATGCCCATTCCGGTGATGACGACAACGGGGCGGCCCTTCTTGTCGTGCAGTGCCATCGGAACTCTCCTCAATCGACGCGCTCGATGAGCGCCAGTCCTTCGCCGCGCCAGTGACCGACATTGGTGACGACCGCCTGGCGGATGCCGGTTGCGGGCGCCTCGCCAATGTCGCCGCTGCCGGAGGGCGGAAACAGCGTTCCCTTGCGTACCGCCTGACAGCCGATCGCGATATTGGCGAGAAACTGCGCCTCCATCCCGTTGCCGATATAGGTGGTCGTGGCGCGGACCGGGAGGCCGATCTGCCCCAGCGTCTCGCGTTCTTCCGACGTCGCCGGTTCGACACCGGATGCGCCGGAAATCACCACGGCACTGGTGCGATCGACGCCAGCCTCGATCGCCTTCCACTCGTCGAGAAGGGTGGCGGAGGTATCCCCGGGATGACGCGGATTGCGGTTCGATTGCACGCTCGCCAGCCGGGCCACCGGCCTGGCGCCGCGCTTCTCCGCATGCGCCCGGCTTTCGAGCACGACAAAGGCGCCCATGGCCGCAAGCGCCAGAGCGCCCGCGGGTCCCCGGTCCCAGACCGGCCGGAATGGCGCTTCCAGAAGCGGGGTGCCGAGCCGGAACAGCAGAACGAGATCCCAGCGCGTGCCGTTATAGGCGCCGCCGACCAGCGTGATGTCGCTTTGTCCCGCGGCGATACGGGCATGAGCGACACGCAGCGCGTCGGCCCCCGAGGCTTCCTCGCCCATGAAGGTGCGCGAGGAACCGACAACGCCATGGACCAGCGAGATATTGCCGGCCAGCAGGTTCGGCAGTTGCGCCAGGAACAGAGTGGGGCGCAGATCGCTCATCAGCCGTTCGTTGACGAAGGCGTCGCGTTTCTCGACGTTGCGCACGTCGGTCAGGATTGCAGTGTCGACTGCGACGTCGCGTTCGCCGCCGCCAGCGGCCACGATCATATCGGTCTTGTCGAGAATATCGGTGTTCTTGGCGATTCCGGCATCGGTCAGGGCAAGGCCGGCGGCATAGACGCCGATGCGCTGCCAGGCTTCCATCTGGCGCTGATCGCCCTTTTTCGGAATCTGGCTGTCGAAATTGATCGGCGGCGTCGGGAAGGTGATGTAGGGCGCGAACGTCTTGTCGTCATAGGGCGGCTCGACGCCGGCCATCAGCCTGTCCCAATGCTGATCGAGCCCCTCGCCAAGCGCGGAGACCACACCGGTCCCGGTAATCCAGACTTCCTGGCGCTCGTTCACAAAAACTCTCTCTATCCCTGGGCGTCGACTTTGCGGAACTTCTCCAGCGGGAAGTCCAATTGCTTCGCCCAGGTCACCATCGTGTTCTGGAATTCGGGGCTGGGATAGGGGATGATCCGGTAGGTCAGGCGCGCATCCGCAATCGCAGTCTCGCCCGACCGGATCTTTCCGTCCGCGATCGCGAATCCGGACCCGTCATGGACGATCTTGCCTTCGGTCGAAAGCTCCATGCCGGGAAAGACAGCGCCGCGCACCTTGGCTTCCTTCACGCCGGCAAGGACAGGTAGTCCGGTAAAGCCGGTAATCGCGCTGACCAGCCAGCCGCAGGTCTGCGCCATGTTTTCGATCAGGAGCACGCCCGGCATCAGTGGATAGCCAGGGAAATGTCCCTCGAAGACCGGACTTTCCATCGGGACCTTGCTCTCCGCCCGGATCCAGCGCTCGTCCGCCTTCACCTCGACAAAGCGGTCGAGCATCTGGAAATATTCAAGCCGCATGGGCGTCCGCCCCTGCTCGGAACGGCCTATGGAAGCGATCCGGTAGCGTCATCCGGTAGCGTCTCAGGCTGTGCTCTTGGCCGCGATCAATTCGTCGATGCGGGCGCACAGATTTTTCAACACAAAATACTGCTCGGTGGTCGCCTGGCCATCGTTGATCTGCTGGGTCCATTGCTCCAGCGGCAACTTGATTCCGAAGGCCTTGTCGATCGCGAATGCGATATCCAGGAAATCGAGACTGTCGATCTTGAGGTCATCGATCGCGTGGCTCTCCGGCGTGATCTTGTCGCGGGGAATGTCGCAGGTTTCGGCAATGATATCGGCGACTTTGTCAAAAGTGGTGGACATCGGTGCTCTCAGATCACGGGCAGGCGGCGGACGCCCAGGGAGGGACGGCTAAAATCTGCCGCTTGCGGGGTTTCGAAGCCGTATAGCGAAGGCGGGCAGCAAGTTCAACGGCGTGCAGACACCCTTCGGCCTTGTGCGGCGGGCGTCAATTCCCTAACCAGCAATCCGCAAGCCCGATACCGGTGGATGATGAGCGACCCTGCGGTCAAAAAACGCTGTGTTTTCTTTCTGGGGGGCTATGAGCCGATTCCGCCGGAGCGGCAGCGCGAGCGGTATATTCGTGAACTTGCCCGGTCCGGAAGGGTCTGGGAGGCCAAAACAGAGGTCGGTCCGCTCGAAATGGCGCCCGAGCGGATGGTGGGGACCTGGCGGATTGCCGCCAGTGGGCCGAATTGGTCGACCGATGCCGCTTATCGCTCGCTCCTATGGCACGACATCGTGCTCGAGGATTTCGCGCGTCCGGCCTGGCAGCGCGTGATCCGCGCTGTGGTGGCTTTCGGCGATTTCATCCTGACCGGCACGGCCTTCCGGTATTTCAGGGTCAACTGGCGCTACGGGCTGTTCTTCGCCTATCCGGTGATGCTGCTCCTGGCCTTCGCGGCGCTGTCGATCTATGCGGCCTCGTTCCTGCCGGGGCTTGGGCTGCCGTTTCCCTATCTGCTGGTACCGTTGGCGGCGGTTGCGGTGTTTGCGCTCCTGATGGTCTGGCCGGGGCGATTCCTGCTGCTGGCCTACATGATGGATGACTGGATTTTCGGGCACGAGCTGGTCCACCGCTCGCGCGCCGGTTTCGACCGCCGGCTGGAAGGATTTGCGCAGGAATTGGCCGAGGTGTTGCGGCGAAATGACAACGACGAGGTGGTTTTCGCTGCCCACAGCCTCGGATGTGCGTTGAAGGTGGCGGTGGTCGACCGCGCGCTCCAGCTGGTGCCGGATTTCGGCAAGAACGGCGAACGGCTGTCGCTTTTGTCCACCGGTTCCTCGATCCTGAAAATCGCGTTTCATCCAAAAGGAGGCTGGCTGCGCGAATCGATTGCGCGGGTATCGGCGCATCCGGCGATTTTCTGGATCGACTACCAGACCATGGCCGACCCGATCAGCTTCTATAACGTCGACATGCTGAAGGTGCTGAAGCTGCCGGACACCGGCCGGCCGATGATCCGTCGGGTGCATATCCGCGATATGCTGGAGGCGGCGACCTACCGGCGGTTCAAGGCGAACTTCTTTCGCCTGCATCGCCAACTGGTTATGGGCAACGAGAAGCGGTACTTCTACGATTATTATATGATCTGCTGCGGGCCGCTGCGCCTGGAAACGCGTGTATTGCGGCCTGAGACGGTGGTCCCGAGCTTCGCCCAGGATGGCTCACTCGTCGCGCAGCCGGACGCCGCCGCTCTTGCGGAAAGGAAAACCACATCGTGACCCCCGACATTGCCAAAGCCATTCTGATCATCGGGGCGGTGGCCTGGTTCATCATCCGGCTGCCGCATCAAAAGCGGTCGTGGAAGACCAAGACCCGTCTCGACCGGCGCACCACCCGCGAGAAGATCCTGCTGACCTGCTCCTTCACCGGGCTTGGGATCATTCCCTTCCTGTATGTTTTTTCGGGCGTACCGCGCTTCGCCGATTATCCGTTCCAGCCGATCATGGCCTGGCTCGGCGCCGCCATGTTCGCGGCAGCGCTATGGCTGTTCTACCGCGTGCACCGGGAACTTGGCCGAAACTGGTCCGATTCGCTGGAGGTGCGTGAGCAGCATGCGCTGGTGACCGATGGCCTCTACCGCTACGTCCGCCATCCCATGTACACCGCCTTTTTCATGTGGGCGGTGGCGCAGGCTCTGCTGCTGCCGAACTGGATCGCGGGGCCTGCCGGACTCGTCGGTTTCGGGACCTTGTTCCTGTTCCGGGTGGGTCGTGAGGAGGAGATGATGCTGGAAAATTTCGGGGACGATTACCGCGCCTACATGAAGCGGACGGCGCGCCTCATCCCGGGGGTCTATTAGCGGCTGCGAGCCGCGAAGGGTTTCCGGACCCGGGTACGCACAGGTGCGTGACATCCCGGCAACACACCCGAATGTTCACGTTTAAAAATTTCTAGCAATGTGGCGTTTCGCTGGCGAGGCGTTGTAAACCGGTTCGGCATTGGCGGGCGGTTCGGTGACGGGCCCGAATCAGAACAAGAGACGGAGCATCGGGGTCCAATGATGGGGATCAGGCGAAACTTGTTGCTCTTGCCCATCGTCGCGGCAGCCGTGTCGCTGGCGGCGCCCTCAGTTGCTCAGACGACAGCCTCGACCAAGCCGACAGCCTCTACCGACGGACGCTCCTCACGCTCTAACGCATCTGCTGCGCAGAAGAACGGTCACGTCTATCTCCTGCGCGGATTGCTGAACATTTTCTCGCTCGGCATGGACGATCTTGGTGCCAAGATTCAGGCGAGAGGAATCAGCGCGAGCGTTCACAACCACTCCGAATGGCAGGGGCTCGCAGACAACATCGCGGTCCAGTACAAGGCCAAGCAGCATGGTCCCGTCGTGCTGGTGGGGCATTCGCTCGGCGCCGATGCAGTGATGTTCATGGCCGAGTATCTCGGCAAGAAGGGCGTTCCGGTCGCGCTGGTTGTGCCGTTCGACGGCACCGGCTCGTTCGCTGCCTCGAGCAATGTCAGTCAGGTCTATAACGTTACCCAGCGCGATTATGCCTATATGCGCAAAGGCGCGGGCTTTCGCGGGCAGCTCCAGAATGTCGACGTGAGCGGTCAGGGTTACGGCCATATCGACATCGACAAGTCGCCGAAACTGCATGCAATGGTGCTTGGCCGTATTCAGTCCGTGATTCGGACGCGCGGGGCTCCGCGCACCGTCGACGACGGCTCTCCGGCCCCGCGGGTCCGCCCGGCCGCGGCACAGCCCGAAAGTTCGCAGTCGAAGCCGTCTGGTGCCGACTCTACGGCGGCGCCGGCAGCTTCTGGATCGGCCCAGGTTACTGCCGCAACGCCGGCTAGCGAGGCTGCGGTTACGTCCTCCAAGCCCTCCGCCGAAGCCGCCGCATCGGTTCAGCCTGCTGCCAAGCCCGTTCCGGCGACCACCGCGAGTACCAATGCATCGGCCAATACCGAGGGTGCGCGCGCGGTTTCGACCCCGCCTGCGGTGTCGCGTCCGGCCTCGGTGTCAAGTGACGCGAAGCGTCGGCCGGCCGGTTCCGAGGCTGGTGCCAAGCCCGCCTTGCGCTTCTGATACCTTGTCAGGATTGCTCCGCACGAGCGCCGGTGACGCACGGGCAGGGGGGTAGCCTGTCCGAAACCGCGTAGCGGGGAACCAGTCTACCGCGTGGGCGACGTTGCCTCCACCGGAGCGCAACCGCGATTGCCGGTCAGAACGCAATCCTGTGTCTTGCGCAGGGTCGCAATGGTGTCGGCGAGCCAGAACCCAGCGAGCACCAGGGCCGCGACGAACAGGAAAGCGATGGCATTCACCACCATGCGGTGGCGGAAGTCATCCGGCGCTGCATCCCGCGCATATCGATCGATGTCGTCGGCAGGCTGGCTTTCCGATCGGCCGCCGGCGGGTTGAAACGCACGGCGGGTCCGGAAATCAACAACCCTGTCGTCTGTTGCGGATGACCGGTTTTGCGGCATCGCAGGTCCATTGC
>CAZXJZ010000073.1:0-20537 GCA_964641065.1 uncultured Hyphomicrobiales bacterium
GCCGTCAATGGTGGCGATGGCGACGCCGAATTTCGCCGGATCGGCCTTGCTCAATTCCGGGATATAATTGGCGACCGCCCCGGAAAAATCGTCGCGGAAGCGGGCATGCGCCTGCTCGAGGAAGGCGAGCAGCGGCGGCTTGGGAGCCTGGCTTTTGCTCAGGGCGTCGACAGGCACGGCAACATTCATCGAACAGGCCACCAGCGGGGAGAAGGGATCGGAGACATGCAAGCCTGATGCCTGCGGTTCCATTGTACGCGGGCAGGGCGTAGCAAGGGAACCGGTTTGACGGCAATGGCCATGCGACCCTTTGGGCAGCCGTGTTAATCTCCGCCGGTATCCTGACGAGAGGTCCCCACGAAAGGTCTCCCATGCGCGTCCGTCTGTCTTTTGCCGCCCTTGCCGCTATCCTCGCCCTGACCCCCGCCAGCCCGCTTTTCGCCCAGATGAAATCCGAACTACCGCCATTGCCCGACATGCGGTTCGCCGAAATCCCGGCTGCCTCGCGGGCGAATTACCAGGGCGACCGCTTCAGTTATCTGGAGGCGGGCCGGCCCGACGCGCCGGTGGTGTTGCTGTTGCATGGTGTGGGAGCCAACGCCATGCACTGGCGTCATCAGCTCGCCGGACTGTCCGACCGCTACCGGGTGATCGCCTGGAATGCGCCGGGTTACATGATGAGCGACGGCTTCGTGAAGGACGTTGCCGAATGCAAGGACTATGCGGACGCGGTGCGCGACTTTCTGACCGCGCTGAAGATCGAAGGCGCGGTCAATATCGTCGGTAATTCCTTCGGCAGCCGGGTCGGGCAATGCTTCGCCATACATTACCCGGACCGTGTCACCAAGCTGGCGATGACCGGCACCGGCGTCGGGCCGAAGGACATGCCGGAGGAGCAGAAGCAGAAGATCGTTGCCACGCGTGAAGCGCAGGTCGCCAAGGGCTTCTACGGCTTCGGCGCGCGGGTCGATGCGTTGCTCGGGCCCAATGCCTCGCCCGAACTTAAAGCCGAGGTGCAGCGGGTGCTGCGCGCGACCATGCCGCGCGGCTTCATGCATGGGGTCAAGCTCGGCATGGTCAACGGCTACAGCGCGCCGGAGGCGGGCGCGAAGCTTACGATGCCGGTGCTAATGATCCAGGGACGGACCGACAAGGTGAATCCAGGGGATAAAAACGCCGATATCCTCATCAAGTATCTGAAGAACGGCAAGCTGGAATATCTGGAAGAGATCGGCCATCTGCCGGAAGTCGAGGTGCCCGACACCGTCAACAAGATGCTGCGCGATTTCTTCGGATGAGGCGCCTCGCATTCGCATTCGCGTTGTGCGCCGTCGCAATCTCGTCTGCGACCGCGCAGGACCATTACCCGTCGCGTCCGGTCACGCTGATCGTGCCGTTCGCAGCGGGCGGTTCGACCGACGTGATCGCGCGCGTGGTTGCGGATGCGATGCGCGGTCCGCTCGGCCAGTCGTTCGTCATCGACAATCGCGGCGGCGCCGGCGGCTCGATCGGCACTGCTGCGATGGCCAAGGCCGCACCCGATGGCTACACCATCGGCATGGGGACGGCCTCGACGCTCGCGATCAACCCGGCGGCCTACAAGTCCTTGCCCTATGACGTCGACGGGCTGGAACCGGTCGGACTGATCGCGCAGGTGCCAAATGTCATCACCGTCAATCCGAAGTCGGCGGCGAAAACATTGGCGGAGCTGGTGGCGCTGGCGAAAGCCGAGCCCGGCAAGCTCACCTACGGTTCGGCGGGCAATGGCTCGGTTAGCCACCTGATGGGCGAGCAGTTCAAGCTCGCGACCGGAACCGACATCATCCACGTCCCGTATCGCGGGGTCGGACCGGCGCTGAACGATGCCGTCGGCGGGCAGATCGCCATCATGTTTGATAATCTGCCGACCTCGCTGCCGCTCATTCAGGACGGAAAGCTTCGGGCGCTCGCGGTGTCATCGCCGAAGCGGTTGGATGTGCTGCCGGATGTGCCGACCTTTGCCGAACTGGACCTCGCCGACCTCGACTGGATGGCCTTCTTCGGCCTGATCGCGCCGGCCAGGACGCCGAAGCCGGTGATCGACAAGCTCAATGCCGCGCTCGGGGCAGCGCTTGCCGATCCGCAGGTGCGTGACACACTGGCGAAACAACAGGCGCAGCCGCAACCGGGAACGCCTGGCGATTTTACCGCGCTAATCCGGGTGCAGCTCGAGCGCATGAAGCGCGCTGTGACGGCGGCGAAGATCGAAGTGAAGTGACCGTTGCTTGCGTCCGTGCCGACCTCATCCTGCCCGCGTCAGCATTTCCGATAGGTCACTGGATCGGCCGGGCTATATCCAATCGCCCGGCGCACCAGCAACGTATCGTCTGGAAGCGGGGTGATGAGAAGATAGGACGGCGCTTCCTGATGTCCGGTTCTGACTTGCGTGCACATCGAACGCGCGGAATAGACCGGACCGAAGCGCGCGGCTGTCACGGTGACCCACGCAATGCTGCAGGCCGTATCCGGCATGCCGATGGTACGGGCGGCGATGTCCAGCCGGTCCCGGCTTTCGGACGTGCAGGCCTCGGCGTTCGGGGCCCACGCTCCTTGTATTCTGTCTGGCAGATTGAGGATACGGACGTCGGACGCCGCGGCGGGGGTCGCGAACGCAACCGCGGCTACAGCCATCATGAAAGCGTGTGAGATGCGCATCGATCGGTTCTCCGCATGCTTGCGGCTATCGTGCCATGTCGATGTTAAGGGACCGGTAGTCCGATTGGATGCATTCTTGCGATCCTGGTTTCGCGCCGGTAAAAAAGTTCAGGCAAATGCGATCGGTCGCGAGCGGCTCGTGTCTATGCACGAGCGCGCGGCAGCGTGATCAGGGCACGCAGCCCCTGCGGCTTCCGGTTGGCCAACACCAGCGTGCCGCCCTGCGCCTCGACCACCGTGCGGGCGATGGCCAATCCCAGTCCGACGCCGCCGGTATCGCGGTGGCGCGAACTCTCCACCCGGTAGAACGGCTCGAACACCTTGGTCAGTTGATCCTCGGGAATGCCGGGGCCGTCGTCTTCCACCGCAATCTCCACCGCCTGCGGCAAGTCTGACAGCGAGACCCGCGCGCGCTGGCCGTACTTGACCGCATTCTCGATGAGATTTGTCAGCGCACGCTTGAGCGCCGCCGGCTGGCAGTCGATCGAGATCGGCGGCGACTGCGTCATGGTGACGTCGAGGCCGGCATCGGCCATGTCGTCGGTTACGCTCTGAACCAGAGCGGTGACATCGGTGGTGCGCCGCGGCTCGTCGGCGGCTTGCTCGCGCGCATAACTGAGCGTCGCGCCGATCATCGAATCCATATCGGCGATGGTCGCGAGCATCTTGTCGCGCTCCTCGGCATTGTCGACATTCTCGGCGCGCAACCGCAAGAGCGTGAGTGGCGTTCGCAGATCGTGAGAGAGCGCGGCCAGCATGCGGGTGCGGTTCTCGATCAGCGCGCGCAGCTTCGTTTGCATCGCGTTGAAAGCGGAGGCGGCCTGCTTCATCTCGATCGTGCCGGATTCGGGCATCGGCGGCGCATTGACGTCGCGTCCGAACCGGTCGGCGGCCTGCGCGACGGTGGCGAGCGGCGCGGTCATGCGGCGAACCGCCCAGACCGAGATCGCAACGATGAAGAGAGCCATCACCAGCATCGAGATCAGGTATTGATACGAGAAGCCGGCATTGTGGGAAGGCAGGTTGGTGGCAAAGAACAGCCATTGTCCGTCGGCGAGCGGCACCGCCACCTCGAGATCGAGCGCCCGCATCATCGGCCGCCGTTCTCGGTCGCGTCCACGTCCGTAGCGCTCGTCGCCGTCATGCTCGCGCATCATCCGGCCACGACCGGTTCCGAAGTCGCTGCCGAAGCCTCTGCCTGGCTCGGCGTGGGGCGGGCGACCATAGCGGCGGCCAAAAGGCGGGCCCTCGGCATTATCGACCGCGACCATCGGCTCGCGCGCCGGCGGTAGCCGCAATTGGCGGATGAGATAGTCGCGGATCACATCGGCAACCGGCCCGGCATCGCTGGTGGTCAGCGGCGGGGTTGTCGACAGCGCCACGGTCAGGCTGCGATCGCTTAAGCCTGTGACAAGACGCTCGCGCCAGTCGGCCGGCATGTCCTCGACCAGCCGGGAGACGTTGGCGATCCGCTGCGCCGTCGCCAACCCGCCGACCGCACGCACCGCGCTTTCGCGATCGAGCGAATAGATGAACGAGCCGATCGCATGCGACACGATCAGCCCCGCCAGCAGCAGCAGCAGGGTCTGGCCGAACAGGCTCTTCGGAAGGAGGCCGCTGGGCAGGAACCGCGTCATTGTGCGGTCACCGCCGCGGTGAAGGTATAGCCGCCGCCCCAGACCGTCTTGATGATTTTCGGATCGGCCGGATCGCGTTCGATCTTCTTGCGCAACCGGCTGACCTGGGTGTCGATGGCGCGGTCGAAATTCGCGGCGGCGCGGCCGCGTGCGATATCGAGCAGTTGTTCGCGGGTCAGCACCCGTTGCGGGCGTTCGACGAAGGCCATCAGCAGGTCGTATTCGCCGGTCGAGAGCGGCACGGTGACGCCGTCGTCGCGGGTTAATTCCCGTGCCGCGGTGTCGAGATGCCAACGGTCGAAGCTGTACCTTCCGGCCGCCGTCGGCATCGCTTCGCTCTGCCGGCCGCGGCGCAGCACCGCACGGATGCGCGCGATCAGTTCGCGGCTGCCGAACGGCTTCGGCATGTAATCGTCGGCGCCCATTTCGAGACCGAGCACGCGGTCGATCTCGTCGCCCTTGGCGGTGAGCATGATGATCGGGATGTCCGATTTCGCGCGCAGGGCGCGGCACAGCGACAATCCGTCCTCGCCCGGCAGCATCAGATCGAGCAGGATCAGGTCGATGCGTCCGTCCGCCAGCACCTTGTGCATGGCGCGCCCATCGGCGGCGGAACTGACTCGAAATCCCTCCTTTACAAGCGCACGCGTGACCAATTCGCGAATTTCGCGATGGTCGTCGACGATCAGAATGTGCGGCCCGCCGGACATGCCGCCATTATAGGAAAGACCGTGGGTTAATTTTTGGAAATGTTGCAACCGCCTTTGTCCAAGGGGGTTGCCGTCACACTCTGTCACACAATAGGCGGTGTCTGAAAAACTTCGGTCAAACCGGCCGTCCATGTTTCGGGCATGCAACGCTGTGGTTGCGGCAATCCGGGAGACAAAAGATGAAACGGACATGGGTGATCCCCGCCATGCTGGTTGCGGGAGTCGCGGGCCTGGGCGGGCTGACATACGCGGCCTCGGCGCAGAACGGCGATGGCTGTGGCCAATGCTACATGCGCGGCGAGGGAGACGACGGCTGGAGTGGACAGCGGTGGCGCAATGACAATGACGGCCGCGGTGGAAACGACGAGCGCCGCCCGCGCTGGCGCGATCGCGATGACGACAGCCGTGGCTATGGTCCGCGCGCCGGCGGGGATGGCAACGAGAATTGCGGTCCGCGCGGCCGTGGCTACCACGGACGCGGTCATGGCATGCATCACGGATACGGGTATGGCCGGGGGAGGGACGACATGGACCGCGGACCCGATCGGGACCGCGGATACGACCGCCGCGAAGGCCGTGGGTATGACAACGATCGCGACTATGACCGGCGCGAAGGCCGTGGCGGCGGCTGGCGAGAGGGCCGCAGGTTTGACCGGGACGATGCAGATCGTGGCTATCGTGGGCATGGCTATCACCACCGCCATGATCAGCGCCAAGAAGGTCGCGGCGGACCGGGCATGGGCCGTGGCTTCGATCCGGCGCGTCTGGACAGCGTGAAGAAAGAAATTGGTGTCACTGAGGCGCAGGAGCAGGCCTGGACCAAGTATACGGCGACGTTGAAGGAGGTGGCCGATGCTCGCAAGACGCGCCGCGAAAGCATGGACCACGGTGCCATGCGCAGGATGTCGACCGAGGAGCATCGCCAGTTCCGCGACGCCATGATTCAGCAGCGCCGCAAGGAGCAGGACAGTGTCAACGCCGCGGTCGACGAGCTGATCAAGTCATTGGACGAGAAGCAGGTGGCGATTGCGAAGGAAGTGCTCCCCGGCTATGCGTTCGGTCCGTGGATGCGCGGCGCCGGCATGGGTTGGGGCGGCGGCCGCAATCGCTGAGGCTGACATTTGCTGTGAAAGTTTACTGAAAAGGCCGGCGGGCGACCGCCGGCCTTTCTTATGCGCGTCTGGTTTTGCTCTGAGTGCGGCCAATCACCACTTCATGGTGCATTTGGCCGCATATCGGTCCTGATGATCCTTCAGCGCCGTGCCGACGGTCTTGAGGGTAAAGGCATCACCGTCCTTCACCGCCTCCTGCAGATAGAAATTCTGGATCGGGAAGTGGTTGTTGCCGTACTTGTAGGGACCGCGAACCGAATCGTAGTTCGCCTTGCGCATGGCATCGCGCATCGCGTCCTTCTTCGTGAGGTCGCCGCCCGCCGCCTTGACCGCGCTATCGATCAGCTTCGCCGAGTCGTAGGCCTGGGCCGCGTAAAAGGACGGTTCACGGCCATACTTCTTCCTGAAGTCCGCGACGAACGTCTTGTTGGCGTTGTTCGGCAGGTCGGCCACCCAGTGCTGCGCGCCGGGCACGCCCAGCGACAGATCCTTCAGGCGTGGCAGCGACAGCGCATCGACGATGAAGGAGGTATAGAGCGGAATCTGCCCGCGCAGGCCGGACTGAGAATACTGAGTCAGGAACTGAATGCCGGCCGCGCCGGGATAGAACGCGAAGATAGCGTCCGGCTTGGCGGCGCGCGCCTTCGACAACTCAGCCGAGAAATCGAGCTGGTCGGGCCATTTGGTGTAGTCCTCGCCGACGATCTTGCCTTTGAAGTTTGCCTTGAGGCCGGCAATCACGTCCTTTCCGGCGGCATAGTTGGGTGCGATCAGATACGCGCTCTTGACCCCCTTCTCATTCATGAATTCGCCGATCGCCTGTGGCACCTGATCGCCCTGCCAGGAGGTCGAGAAGAACCAGGGCGAGCAGAGGTCACCCGCGATCTGCGAGGGCCCGGCATTGGCGCTGATGATGAAGGTGCCAGAGTCCACCGCCGATTTGTATGAGGCGAGCAGGACATGCGACATCATATAGCCGGTGAGGAAGTTGACCCTGTCGCTTTCGATCAGCTTGTCGGTCTTCTGCTTGCCGATGTCGGGCTTGAGGGTGTCGTCCTCGTAGATCACCTCGACGTCGAGTCCGCCCATCTTTCGGCCGAGATGATCGAGCGCCAGTTCGAAGGCATCGCGCATGTCGTTGCCGACGACGGCCTGCGGGCCGGTGAAGGTGGTGACGAAGCCGATCTTCACCTTCTGCTGCGCACTGGCCGGTAGTGTGACGGCAACGGCCAGCGCCGCCCCCGTCAGAAGCTGCTTGAGCATCTCGTTCTCCCTATGTAACTGCGCCGTTTGCAGGCGCTTGGCAGTTCAGTTCCAGAGCTTCTTCGACGCGATGTCGGCGCCCTCGCGCATCGCCTTGAATTTTTCCCAGACCACGGTGTCGTGCACCTCGGTGCGGTACAGTGCCTGCGAGGAGAAGCCGCAATCGCCGCCCGCCATCACGTTTTCGCGCCCGACCAGCTTGGCGAACCGGATCAGCCGCTCTGCGATCAGTTCGGGATGCTCGACAATGTTGCTGGCATGGGTGATCACGCCGGGGCAGAGCACGGTGCCGTCCGGGATCTTCACGGTCTCGAACAGGTGGTATTCGTGCTCGTGACGCGGATTGGCGGCCTCGAACGAATAGGAGCCGGCTTTGATGGACAGCAAGTATTCGATGATCTGGGCGAGCGACGCCTCATAGAGACGCGGCCCCTCGTTGATGCCGTAGCAGGTGTGGAAGCGCACGCGTTCGCGCGGAATGCCGTTGAGGGCGGTGTTGACCGCCTCGGCATAGATTTGCGCGCGGCGCTTCATCTGCTTGTCGTCGAGGCCGGGCTCGACGAAAATATCGGGCAGGAACGGATCGTCGATCTGAACCAGGATGCCGGAATCGGTGATGGCCTTGTATTCCTTGCCCATCTCCGCGGCGAGGGCGTGGAAATACTCTTCGTCGGACTTGTAGTATTCGTTCACGCCGACGCCTGACGGTGCGGTTGCCGGCAGAAAGACGTGTTCGTCCGGAATGCCGGCCGCTTTGGCCGCGGCTTTCACATTGGCGATGTCGCGCTGCACCGCCTTCTCGCCGCGATACTTGACCGGGCCGACGCAGACCACCGGATTGATCGGCACGATCGCGCCGCCCAGCATCGCCTGCTTGAAATATTCCTGGTAATATTCCGGGAAGGCTTCGACTTCCTTCTGGAATAGCACCATCTTCTGGCCCTTGCGCGCTTCGAAGCCTTCCAGCCGCTCCTGGATATAGGTAAAGAAGCCGGGCTTGGAGAATTCGCCGTCGGTGACGATATCGATGCCGCAATCCTTCTGCTTCTGCACGCTGGCCTTGACCGAGTCGGCAAGGATCTTCTCAAACGCCGCTTCGTCGATGGGTTCGCCGCTGAACTGTTTCTTCAGGATGTCGAGCAGCGCGTGCGGACGAGGCAGGCTGCCTATGTGCGTGGTCTGAATGCGATCCTTGTTCTGCTGCAGCGTCACGAGTGTCTCCCGGTTATTGTCTTAGTAGTTTAGCGAATTGGAAGGCGGGCGCCCTTGAGCGCACCGGTGCGTTCGATCTTTGCCCATTCGCGCAGGAACGATCGGTAATAGGGCATGTTCTTTTGCCAGATCGAGTTGATCGCCATTCCGCGCACCACATAGAGCGTCGACATGATGGTGAAGGAGGCCTGTTCCTCGCTGTAACCTGCGCGCATGAAGGCGTTCAGCCAGATCTCGTTCATGGTCTTGCGATAGTCGTTCATGAAGATGTCGAATGGCGCGTTCATCAGCGGATCGCTGCGCGCGGCGATCATCATTTCCGAGGTTGGGATGAACGTGTCGCCAAGATAGACACGCTCGCAATCGGCGATGAAGGCCTTCAGCGGATCCTTGCGGGCCGCGGCGCTGTTTGCCGCCTTCCGGCCTTCCTCGATATGGCGCTCATAGATGAACGCGCCTGCGGCGATCACCAAATCGGCCTTGGTCGAGAAATGATGCATCAGCGCACCGTTGGAAAATCCGGCTCGGGTTGCGACCTCCTTGGTGGTGAGCCCGTGATAGCCGCGCTCCTGCAGCAGCTCGATCGTGGCACGCAGGAGCTTTTCACGCGCAGCCTTGGAGCGAGATTCCTGGGTGCGGCGGGGAGGGCGGCGTGAGGCGACGGGCTTTGCCGGCCGCAAAAGCTCCGGTGAACGACGCAGGTCTAGACGCGTGGAGGCGCCGCTCCGTCTCATCGATGTCCTCCCGTTCCGGCTCTGTTGGCCGCGATCGGAGGATCATGACGGTCGGGCACGACGTGAGTCAAGTTACATAGCGACCGCTCGGTATGTAATGCGACCCGGCGGAGCGGCGCCGACGGGTCGTGGCCGCCCTTACGTCAGCTGGGAGCGGGCGGTTTCCACCCGCGACTCCCGCAGGAATTCGACGAAATCGGTGCCGCCGGTGCCGATCGTGCCGGGGCCGACATGGGTGCTCGCCTGCTTGATGATATATTGCGATGTTAGGCCGATATGCTTGCGGCGGAATTCGTCGGTCGCCGCGATGCAGGCATTGTAGGCATCGCGCAGCGTGGGTGAGCCGTTTTCAGCGCGCGCGCGGATCGTGCTGGTCTGGCGCAGCGATGCGACCAGAGCGCGGTGCTTCGGCGGCATGTATTGCAGCATGGCGTCGAGGAAATCGTGGGTGTGTGCGTGCTCGTGCCGGATGCCGAGACCAGCGTCGAAGGATTGCAGCAGCGAGCTTTGCGCGGCGCTGCCGCCGGCCCAGATCTGCGGCGGCGTAGACGTGCCGGCATAGGTGAGGCCGGGTGCGGGCCAGCCCGCGAGATAGGGCCGGATGCGATGATAGAAGATGTGCGGGTCGCAGCGCTCGGTCATGCGCATCAGCGCGGCACTCATCTGCCGGACGCCGGATTCCAGTGCGATGAGCTCTTCCGCAACGGCGTTGTCGTCGCCGCTTTGCGCGGCCGCAACGGCGTCGACCAGTGCCACGATCGCCGGCGCACCCGCAAGCTCCACGCCGAGCGTCGCCAGATAGAACCATTTCTCGTCGAACGAGCCGGTGAAGGTGAACTGGGTATCGACATTGTCGAGCGCGAGCGGGCGGGCGGGATCGAGCCTGCGCCAGTTGTTCAGCACCAGCGTCGCATGCATCACGATGGGCGGGCGTCCGAGCCGCTGCGACAGCGCCATCAGCGGCACCGCGATGTTGCGGGGGAGGGTGAAGTCGGGCTCCCTGCCGCCCCAGACATGCGCCATGGTCAGTGCCGAGAGGATCAGCATCCCGCGCTCGGCTTCGGCAGCATCGGTCAGTGCGGCGACGTCGAGTTCGGGCAGGGCGGCGAGGAAGCGCCGGATTTCCTGGTTCATGATCAGCGCTGGGATCATCGGCGCAAGATTGTCGAGCGCGCGGAATGCTTCGGGCAGCCGGTCGAGCGGATCCTGCTCCGGCACGAAGCCGCGCGTGCGGCTGACGCCGTAGGCGGTGAGGTCGATGGATCGCGAGGCGGTCATGGCAGGGAATGGATGGCCCGGCCGCGGGACGATTGCAAGCCGGTGCAATCCTCCTCCCGCAGAGCGGGAGGAGGAGGCGACACGCTCAGTTCTTCTTGGCCTTGTCGTAATAGGTGAGGTCGTAATATTTGGCCGGATCGGTGAGCTGCTTCTTCGGCTCGCCATATTCGCTGCGCAACTGCAGCGCGGTCTTTACGCCCTCCACATTCAGTGCGGCATTCCGCTCAAAGCCGTTCTTGGGATGCAGCAGGATATCGTAGGACTTGGCCGCAAGGTCTTCGGACAGACTGGGCACATTCTTGCGCAGGATGGCGATCGCTTCCGCCTTGTTGGCCGGATTGTAGAGCCAGTCCAGTCCCTCGCGGTAACCGCGGATATAGCCGATCAGTTGCGCTTCGTTCGCCTTCGCCCATGACCTGCGGGTTGCGCCGACAAGGCCCTGATAATTGCCGAGCGCTTCGGACCCGTCGGCCAGGCGGGTGAAGCCGGCCGCTTCCGCATTCACTTCGAACGGCGAGATCAGCAGGGTCGCGGCGTGTTCCTTCTTCATCAGCGCCTGATAGCGTTGCATCACGCCACCGGCCCGGACGAATTCGAACTCCTCCGGCTTCAGCCCGGCATTGTTGAGGATCTTGCGCAGCACGAAGGCATAGCCGGTGGTCAGCGCATCGACCGAAACCTGCTTGCCACGCAGATCGGCTATGGTTTTCACCTCCGGAACGGCGATCAGCCGCAGAAAGCCGTTGTCGCCGCCCATGAAGGCAAAGATATCGGGCTCGACATCGGTCTTGGTCGCGCCCTGGCCCTCGCTATAGGCAATGACATTGTCGATCGCGGTCATCGCGATATCGAACTTGCCCTCGATCAAACCCTTGAGCTGAAACTGCGAGTTCGGCGTGGGCGTGATGTTGAGCGTCACGCCGTGCTTGTCGAAAAAGCCCTTCTCCTGGGCGGCCCAGATCGGCCAGTTGAAGCCGCCGGGGAATACGATGACCTCGAGGGCCTTCGTTCCCTGAGCGGATGCGCTGCCGATACCAACGGTGGATATGGCGGCCGCCGTCACGGCGGCACGAACCAGTTTCTTCATCAGGTGTTTCCCTTGGTGTTGTTTTCTCCCGCGGTCATGGTGCACGACCGCCCCGATCTTTTCTACAAACAAACAGCCGCGCCTGATGGTTTGCGTATGAAAAAATGCCGCAACCCTTTCAGGTTGCGGCATTCGTTTTTTCGTATTGCCGGAACAGCGGTAGAGATGCGGAACCGACTAGTCGATCTTGATGCCGGTCTTCTTGACGACGTCGTTCCAGACCGCGAGGTCGCGTTTGATCTCGTCGCTGAATTTCTCCGACGTCCCGCCGGTGGGCTCGGCGCCCTGCTTGGCAAGCAGCGTCTTCAGTTCGTCGGTGGCGAGCGCCTCGTTCACAGCCGCGTTCAAGCGCGCGATGATTTGCGGTGACGTGCCCGCCGGCGCCAGCAGGCCGGTCCAGAGGCCGGTGGCATAGCCCTTGACGCCGCCTTCATCGATGGTAGCGACGTCGGGCAGGGCCTTCGCGCGTTGCGCGGTCGAGACACCGAGAATCTTGATCTTGCCGCCGCCGGCATGCGGAAGGACGGCCGGCATGGTCGAGATCGACAGATCGAGCGTGCCGGCGAGCAGGTCGGTGATGACCGGCGCGCTACCCTTGTAGGGAACGTGCGTCATGTCGGTCCCGGTCATGGAGGTGAGCAACGCCACCGCGAGATGCGTGGTCGAACCGGGACCGGCCGAGCCGTAATTCAGTTTTCCGGGGTTCTTGCGCGCATAATCCAGAAGCTGCGCCACCGTCGCCACCGGCAGATCCTGTTTGACCGCGAGCGCCAGCGGCACGGTGGCGACGGCCGCGATCGGAGCGAAGTCCTTGATCGAATCGTAGGGAACGTCTGCCTTGACGTTCGGATATTGGGCGATCTCAGAGGACGATCCCAGCAGCAGCGTGTAGCCGTCCGGGGCCGCGCGCGCGACCTGGGTAGCACCAATGCTGCCGCCGGCTCCGGTTCGGTTCTCGACTACGAAGGGCTGGCCGAACTTGTCTTGAAGTTTTTGTGCGATGGCGCGGCCCACGACGTCCGATCCGCCACCGGCGGCGAACGGCACGATCACCCGCACCGGCCGGTCGGGATAGGTTTGCGCCAGAGCTGCGCCTGGCACCATCAGGCCTGCGACGGTCAGGCAGATGGCGGCTGCGAACTGACGCCGGTGAAGGAAATGTGGTCCACTCATTTAATTCTCCTCAGGTCGCGTCCTGCGGTGCATGGATCCACAGATCGAGCTGCACCGTACATCCGGGAACGATCAACGGTGCTGGAACGCGCGCCGCGCTGATCGGAAGGGGAACACCTGGCAGACGTCGCTGCCACACTTTGAGGGCCGGCAGGACATCGTCAAGATCGGTGTGCACTTGCAGGATTCGAACCACGTTACGCAGGCTGGCGCCCACTTTCGCGCACACCTCTTCCGCGCAATCGAGCAGGTAGTCCATCTGAGCTTCGATGCTGGAGGAAAGATAACGCTCGCGCGGATCGATCTGTGCGTCGGCAATGAGTCCGTTGGCGTCCGCGGCTAGCATGCCGGAGAAAAACAGGACGTCGCCGCAATGGATCGCGGCTGGCTGCCCCTGGCACACGGCGAGACCGGCGCGGCCGCCATCGATCCGTTGCACCTGGCGTTCGGTCGTGGCCACCAGATTGATCTCGATGCGAGAATCCTCGATCGCAAAACCGGGCTTGCTGGTCGGTGTGATTGCGGTCGCAGGAGCATGTCCGCCGAACGCGTCGTTCCATATCTGGTTGAAAGCCGGGACATCGTCGATATCGCGCAGGAACACATTGGCCTTGACCACATCCTGCAGGGTGAGGCCGGCGCCTTCCAGCGCCGGGATCAGCTTTTTCTCGATGACATACTTCGCTTCGAGCTGAATGCGATTGCCTTTCCACAAATGGCCTTCGGGCGTCTTGGCTTCGGCCGCGACACCGTCGAGGTCGCCCTTGCCGCTGGCGGCGAGAAAGCCGGCGACGAAGACAAGATTGCCGGCCTTCACCACCGGTACGAACGACGAGGTCGAAGGCACGTCGAGCCCCTTGGGAAAAATCGGCTCGATGTCCGGACCGCCGCGCGCAACCGCGATCATGTCGGTCATCATCGTGGCGCCGGGGACAAGCGTCTGCGGTTGCAGGACCGATGTGCTGGGCGCGATATAGCTGCCGCAGGCGTCCCGCCGGGCCTGATGGAAAAACGGCACGGCGCGCCAGTCCTCGAAAAACTGGTCGCATCGCACGATCCGCGAGACGTCGGACTCGCCTTCGGCGAGGATCGCGGCCGCCTTACGCCAGATGGCCCTGGACTGGGTCAGGGCCGCAGGCTCTCCCGACAGCGGCCGCCCGGGATCGCCCAGTTCGTCGGGCAGAAGCCCGGAGACAAAAACCCAGTTGCGGGCGCGGATACCGCCCGCCAGCGGAATGCGGCTCGTGCCTGCTTCGCGAACGGAGAGAGCGTGTGTCGATGCGTTTGGAGACATGCTTCCTGTGACCGGTGATAATCGATCGACCTTGGTAGCAAATCCCAGCCGCAGGAGTAGCGCAATCTGCGCATCGTCGCAGCGTCCTCGACCGGACGGCGTTAAAAAAAATGCCGCAACCCGGAGGTTGCGGCATGAGGTTTCCTTGTCGCTTGGGAGGACAAGGTCGGAAACGTGACTCTAGGCCGCGCGCCGCTCGATATGCTTGCCCTGGAAGTGCGGCGCCACTTCGCTCATGAAGCGGTGCATCTCTTCCTTGGTCTGCTGGTGCGGCTTCATGCCGACGTTGAAATAGAGGATCACTTCGTCGAAGCCGGCGGCTTCCACCTTCTTCAGGATTTCGGTGATCCGCGCCGAATTGCCGATCAGCACCGAATTCTCGGTCAGGTCCTCCGGCTTCACCTTGTGCAGCCGCTCCACCATGTCGATGAAATAGCGGTAGCTCGGCGGCGCGGTGCGCGGATCGCCCGGGAAGGAGGGGATCACGCATTCCTTGTAGTAGCGGATCTGGCGCGCGCGCTGCGCCTGTTCGCTCGCGGCGTCGTCGGCGAAATGGGTGAAGTAGCTGCACATCAGGCGCTGCGGCTTGGTGCCGTATTTGGCGCAGCTCTCGTGGTAGAGATCGGCCACCTGCTTCAGTCCGCCGAAGCTCATCGCGGCGGCGAACGGCGCGACGATCAGGCCGCAATTCAGCCGTGCGGCAAGTTCGATCGAGGGCTTGGAGAACGACGCCACATACATCGGCATCGGCTTCTGCAACGGCTGCGGGGTGATCCGCACGTCCTCGAACTGGTAATGCTTGCCCTTGTGGTCGATGCGCTCGCCACCGGAATTCCAGAGGTTGCGAAGAACCTCCATGCCTTCGTCGAAGATCGACTGGTTGTCCTCGAAAGAAATGCCGAACGGCAGATATTCGCGCCGGTCATAGCCGCGGCCGGCGGCGAAATCGACGCGTCCGCCGGACAGAAGGTCGAGCGTCGCCCATTGTTCGGCGACGCGGATCGGATTGTGCAGCGGCAGCACGGTCACGGCCGGCGCGAGCCGGATATGCTTGGTGATCGCGGCGATGTAGGCCAGCACCATCTCGGGCGAGGAATTCACGCCGAGCGAGTTGAAGTGATGCTCGCCGATCCAGGCCGAATGCATGCCGAGCTGATCGGCATAAAGCGCCTCGGCGGTGAGATCCTTCACGAACGTGTTGGCATCGCGCGTGTTGCCTTCGTAGTGATTGTCCGACAGCGTGAAATAGCCGAATTCCATCCTGGTTCTCCCTTTAGAGCGTTGTTCTTGAAACAGCCGTGCGCGATGCGGTTCAGCCGACCGGCACAACCCAGTCGACGCCTTCTCCGAGCCCAACCGTATATTGGCCGTCCTGGTATAGCAGCGGCGCGACCTGGCCGCGCACCGCCACGTGATGGACTTTCCCGATCACGATCGAATGCGTGCCGTAACTCGAGATGGCGTCGGTTTCGCAGAAGATGTTGGCCTGAGCCGGGATCAGGTAGGGCATCTCGTCGTCGTCGCTCGCCCATTCGCCGCACAGGAAGCGGTCCGGGCCGGGTGTGCGGCCGCTGAAGGCATCGGCAATGTCGATCTGGTGGGCATGCAGCATGTTCACGCAGAATCGGCCGGCGCGGATCACCGGGTCATGAAACCGCGAGGTGCGGTTGACGCAGAACAGAAGCGAAGGCGGGCTCATCGATACCGATGTCACCGACGTCACGGTGATGCCGTGGCGGATATCGTCGTGCTGCGTCGAGATCACACTGACTGCGCTGGTGAGCCGGCGCATCGCCTTGCGAAAATTGCCGCCGAGGTCGTGTGGATTATGATCCATGGCTGCGCTCCCGTGATGGCCGATGACCGGCTCTTGTTGTTCTCATTGGTAGCGATCATACTTGCACGTGCAACAGTTGTAAATGCAATATTTGGACAGGATTGCTGACCTTTTGACAGGCGGCTTTTGCCTTGCAAGAGACTGCACAAAGCCCTGACTGGAGCGCCGAATGGCTGGAAGTCCGCATCTCGATCTCTCCGAGTACCTGCCGTATCTGGTCAACCGCGTGGGCGCTGGCTTCGTCGCCGGCTACGAGCGTGAGCTGGCGCAGCACGGCGTCACTATCGCGATGTGGCGGGTGCTTGCCGGATTGTCGACCGGCGACAAGCATCGCCAGATCGATGTGGCCGAGATTACCTCGATCGATGTGTCGACCATCTCGCGTCTGATCACGCGGCTGGTGAATCTCGGGCTCGTCACACGCACGCGATCCGACACCAATAACCGTGAAGTGAATGTGGAACTGAGTCCGAAAGGCCGTGCGCTGGTCAACCGGCTGATTCCGCGCGCTCGCGAACTCGAGGCCGCGGCGACCGCCGGCATTCCGGACGCGGATCTCGCGGTGACGCGGGAAACCTTGCGGCGCATGTATCACACCATGGCCGCGGATATTGAGGTGGCCGACGTGGCGCCGCAGAAACTCGCGAAGAGCGGATAGTCCGGGCCGCCCACGCCAGGTGCGCTTGCCCCCGTTTGATCTAGCGCAATGAGACAGTGACCCGCAGACGCGATCCTCCGGCATGGAGGATGCGGCATGAAGGTGCGCGACGTCATGACGAAGCCGGTCGTCTCGATCGATGCCGAGGCGCCGATCAGCCTCGCGATCCGGCTGATGCTGCAGAAGAAGATCAGCGGACTTCCGGTCGTCGATGCGGCCGGCAATCTCGTCGGCGTTGTGACCGAGGGCGATTTCCTCCGTCGCGCCGAGACCGGTACCCAATTTGCGCCACCGCGCTGGCTGGAATTTCTGATGGGGCCGGGGCCGCTGGCGCGGGATTACGTCAAGGCGCATGGCCGCAAGGTGTCGGAGGTGATGACCCGCGACGCCAAGACCGTGGACGAGGACACCCAGCTCAACGATGTGGTTGCGCTGATGGAACGCAATCACATCAAGCGCGTGCCGGTACTGCGCGGCAAGAAGCTGGTCGGCATCGTGAGCCGGGCCAATCTGTTGCGTGCGCTGGTCAGCTACCTGCATCCTGCCAGCGCGCCGGCGAACGGCGACGCTACGATCCGCGAGGCAATCCTGCGCGAATTGAACAACGAACGATGGGCGCCGGTCGCGACCGTCGATGCGATCGTGCGTCAGGGTGTGGTCACGCTCTCCGGCTTTGTGCTCGACGAACAGCAGCGCGCGGCGATCAAGGTGCTGGTCGAGAATGTGCCGGGCGTGAGGTCCGTGCGCGACGACCTGGTCTGGATCGATCCGATGTCAGGCGTCACCATCGAGCCGGAAGAGCCCGCGCAGACCGGCTCGTTGAAGACCGGCGCCTGACGCCGGGCCCGAGGATTGGGACAATCGGGGCCTCAGAAAGAGACCCCGGTCGTGCCGGGAGGATGCCCCGCTGTGGCTGCCGCGGGGCATTCTTTTTTTCGGCTCACCGATACCGCTGCGCGATCAGATGGTCGAGCGACAGCTTGCCCGGACCCTGCGCCATCAGGATCAGGAAACAGGCGGCCCAGGTGCCGTGCGTCGGCCACGCTTCGGGATAGACGAAGATCTCGATCACCAGCGTCATGATCAGGAGCGCGAGTGCGGCGAACCGGGTCGCAAATCCGAGCACCAGCAGCACCGGAAAGAAATGCTCGGCGAATGTCGCCAGATAGGCGGCGAGAGTCGGGTCGACAAGCGGCAGTTTGTATTCGTCCTTGAACAGGAACAGCGTGGCATCGGTGATGTGCCAGCCTTCGACCTTGGTCTGTCCCGAGCGCCAGAACACCGCGGCGATCGACACCCGGGCGACCAGCGCGATCAGCCAGTAGGGCATCGCCGCCATCAGCGCATTGGCGCGGAGGATCAGTCCGGCCAGGCCGGGTTGCGAACGCATGGTGAGCGGGGTGTCGGTCATGATGTTGAACCTTCTTGCGGCGAAGCGGCGGCAGTGAATGCGGATACGGCGCCCGAACCGACGAGACCTGCCAGATTTGCGGTAAGGTCGAAGCGGGCGTCGTCTGATGCTGCGTTTGCGGCGGCTTCGGTGAGCGTCGCACCGTTGGCCAGTGCGAGCAGGAAGGCGGCGCCGCCCGGCGGAAGCGCGCGCACGGCCACATCGAGCCTGGGCCGCAATACCAATGCGTCTTCCGCCGCCGCCGGGTCGACCGGCCCGAGTTCGATCTCGCCTGCATTCATCGCCCAGATCGTCACCACCGGATAAGGCGACCGCAGCACCTGCAGCGACGGATGCAGCGTCAGGCGCAGCGTGCCGATGGATTGCGGGTCGAGATCGGAGAATTCCGACGCCGTGAGCGGCTCCGCATCCGCCGCGTGATAAGCGCGGGTGCGCGCGGCTTCGAGGCGTGCCACATCGGCCAGATACCGCAATTCCGCCGCCGGCTCGAAGGCGGCGATGAAGTCGCCAAAATCGTCGCCATAGGTGTGCAGGATTTTCGAGCGCGGCAAATACGCCGACACGAACAGGCGCGCCATGGCGGCAAAGAATTCGTCGCCGACGATGCGCTCGGTGGCGGGAAACTTCGCGCGCAGCGCGTTGACGAGGCTGACGACCACATTGTTGCGATAGACCGCGAAGCGCTTCTGTGGATGCCGCACGCTGTGCGATGTCAGTTCCGCCGGCACCGGCCGGTCGGGATCGAGCAATGCCTGCGCGAAATCGGTCTGGAGTTCGGCGAGCATGTCAGGCGGCCCGGCGCTTCGTGGCATTGGCGAGGATCGCGCCGGCGGCACGCGCCTCCGCGGCCAGAACCGGCCAGTCCGGCACGTCATTATCCCATTCGATCAGGGTCGGCAGCGGCCCGGTGCGGGCGATGACACTCTCGTACAGGGCCCAGACCGGATCGGCGACCGGCGCGCCATGCGCGTCAATCAGCAGCGGTGCGCCGGTCTCGTCGGTTTGCGCGTCGTGTCCGCCGAGATGGATTTCTTTCACCCGCGACAGCGGGAACGCCGCGAGATAATCCTCCGCGGAGGTGCCGTGGTTTGTTGCTTGCACAAAAACGTTGTTGACGTCGAGCAGGAGCCCGCAGCCGGTGCGACGCGCGATCTCCGACAGGAATTCGGTTTCGGCAATCGTCGATTCCGCGAATTGCAGATAGGTCGAAGGATTTTCCAGCAGCATCTCGCGGCGTAGCGTGTGCTGCACCTGATCGATATGCGTGACGATGCGGTCGAGCGTTTCGGGCGTGTAGGGCAGGGGCAAGAGGTCGTTGAGATAGACCTCGTCATGCGACGACCAGGCGAGATGTTCGGAAAAGCTCGCCGGCTCGTAGCGCTCGCACAACGCCTTCAGACGCGACAGGTGATCGGTATCGAGCGGTGCGGCAGAACCGATCGACAATCCGACGCCATGGATCGACAGCGCGTAATGTTCACGCAATTGCCGCAGCATTGCATGCGGCGGTCCGCCCGCGCCCATGTAGTTCTCGGCATGCACCTCGACAAAGCCGATCGGCTGTTCGCCGGCGACGATCGCATCGAAATGCTGCGGCTTGAAGCCGATGCCCGGTCTATCGGGAAGACATGTGCGGTGCATGAGATAGGCTCCGGCAAAAGCCGTCTGTCGTTCGTGCACGAGTTGGCCTTCTCCCTCCCGAAAATCGGGAGGGAGAAAGACCGACGGGCCTCAGCTCTTGATCGGCTGCAGCGAGCCCATGCCCTTCGGGGTCTTCATGGCCGCGCAGGTGCCCTTGGGCACGAGCTTCCAGGCGTTACCCTGGTAGTCGACCTTGGACGTGCCGGCGCAGGTGGTGCCGGGGCCGGCGGCGCAGTCATTCTTCCCGGCGAGCGAGACGCCGTAGCACTTCTCCTGATCGGCCTTCTGCGCGGTGGCCGGCGTTGCGGTGATCGCGAGAGCCGCGGCAAAGGAGCCCGCGAGCGCGGCGGCTGCAAATTTGGTGTTCATCCCGTTATCCTCCAGAAGGAAAGCTGGTCGCCCTGCACGGTGCAGCGGCGCGGGCCGGACAACCCGGCCTTGTCGGATGTTTCGCGATGGGGCCGGCCTATGTTACGCGCTCACGGGCTCGTGTTCGCCGGAACGGAGGCTACCGCTTCGGCAATGCTGTCACCGGCATGTAACAATGTGCCTGGCGGGACCGAAGAGACGGGAAGAGGCGGCTTGAAGGATCGCGAGGCGCAATGGGCGGACCTGATGCGGGCGGCGCTCGCCGGTGACGGCGCGGCCTATGAACGCTGTCTGCGCGAGATGGCGCAGGCGCTGCGTCCGCTGGTGCGCCGCGGGCTCTATCGCGTCGGTGCCAATCCGGCCGAGATGGAGGATGTGGTGCAGGATATCCTGATCGCGGTGCATCTGAAGCGGCAGACCTGGGACG
>CAZXJZ010000074.1:0-20463 GCA_964641065.1 uncultured Hyphomicrobiales bacterium
CGGTGCAGGCGCTGCAGGATCTCGGCATGCATCGCAAGGTGCAATTGATCGTGTCGGGCGGCATCCGCAACGGCGCCGATGTGGCGAAGGCGTTGGCGCTCGGCGCGGATGCGGTGGCGATCGGCAGCGCCGCGCTGATCGCGCTCGGTGACAACGATCCGCGGCTGGAAGACGAATACCGCAAGCTCGGCACCACGGCCGGCGCCTATGACGACTGGCATGAAGGGCGCGACCCCGCTGGCATCACCACGCAGGACGAGGCGCTGGCTGCGCGACTGGACCCGGTGCTCGCGGGACGCAGGCTGGCGAATTATCTCGCGGTGCTGACGCTGGAAGCGCAGACCATCGCCCGCGCCTGCGGCAAAAGCCATGTCCACAATCTCGAGCCGGAAGATCTGGTGGCGCTCACGGTCGAGGCGGCCGCCATGGCGCAGGTACCGCTGGCCGGGACCGACTGGATACCGGGCAAGACCCGATACTGACAGGACAAGGCTCTGCACACGATTACGACTCGTTCCGACAATCCATCCCGTGCCGGGCATGCTGCGAAGGAATAAATCGAGGGGACTTCAATGGCGACGGATCTTGCGGCAGCCGCGAAAGAGCGCGGGATCAAGTATTTCCTGATCTCCTATACCGACCTGTTCGGCACCCAGCGCGCCAAGCTGGTGCCGGCCGCCGCGATCAAGGGCATGGCAAAAAGCGGCGCCGGCTTTGCGGGCTTCGCCACCTGGCTCGACATGACGCCGGCCGACCCCGATCTGTTCGCGATCCCCGATCCGGACAGTCTGATCCAGTTGCCATGGAAGCCGGAGGTCGGCTGGCTCGCCGCCGACCTGTGGATGGACGGCAAGCTGGTGGAGCAGAGCCCGCGTAACGTGCTGAAGCGCCTGATCGCCGACGCGGGCAAGCAGAAGATGCAACTCAAGAGCGGCGTCGAATGCGAATTCTTCCTGGTGACGCCCGGCGGCGACGCGATCTCCGACGACGCCGATCGCCAGAGCAAGCCCTGCTACGACCAGTCGGCGCTGATGCGGCGCTACGACTTCATCAAAGAGCTTTGCGATGCGATGCTGTCGCTCGGCTGGAATCCGTATCAGAACGACCATGAGGATGCGAACGGCCAGTTCGAGATGAACTGGGATTACGCCGATGCGCTGACCACGGCCGACCGCCATGCCTTCTTCAAGTTCATGGCCAAGTCGATCGCGGAGAAGCATGGCTATCGCGCAACCTTCATGCCGAAGCCGTTCCCGAACCTGACCGGCTCGGGCTGCCACGTCCACATCTCGCTGTGGGACGGAGAGACCAACCTGTTTGAGAAGGATGCGGCTGAGCTTGGCGTCTCCAAACTCGGCTACAACTTCATCGGCGGATTGATGCATTCGGCCGATGCGCTGTGCGCGCTCACCAATCCGACCGTGAACTCCTACAAACGCATCAACGCGCCGCGCACATTGTCGGGCGCGACCTGGTCGCCGAACACCGTCACCTATACCGGCAACAACCGCACCCACATGATCCGCGTGCCGGATCCCGGCCGTTTCGAACTGCGGCTGCCGGACGGATCGGCCAATCCGTATCTGCTGCAGGCCGGCATTCTTGCGGCGGGTCTTGACGGCATCAAGAACCAGCGCGATCCGGGCAAGCGCCTCGACATCAACATGTATACCGACGGGCATACGGTGAAGGACGCCAAGCGCCTGCCGCTGAACCTGCTCGACGCGCTGCGCGCGTTCGAGGCGTCACCGGTGATGCAAACCTATCTCGGCAGCTTCGTCCCCGCCTATGCCACGCTCAAGCATGGCGAATGGAACGACTATGCCCGCCACCTGACGCAATGGGAGCGCGACACCACGCTCGACTGCTGACGGCACAACGACTGACCAACCTTTCGAAGCGAACTACCGAGTGCTATTGCGGACTTAGCGGCGATCCCGCGAGGGGGAGGCTTACAATGTCCGACGCGCTCAAGACGGCGCCGACGCATACCAATCTCAATGTGCCGTTGCCGCCCGAGACGGCGCTGGCCTGCGAAGCCACGGGCGTCGCCAAGGCCGGACGGGATGCGATCGGGCTTCTCGTGTTGGGGCTGTTGGCCGGCGCCTTTATCGCGCTCGGTGCGGTTTTCATGACCGTGGTGCTGACCGGGGCCGGCGACCTGCCTTGGGGTGTTGCGCGGCTGCTCGCCGGGCTGGTGTTTTCGCTCGGCCTGATCCTGGTGATCGTCGGCGGCGCGGAATTGTTCACCGGCGATTCGCTGATGATCGTCGCCTTTGCCAGCCGGCGCATCGGCCTTGGCGCGCTGCTCCGCGCTTGGACACTGGTCTATCTCGGCAACATCGCCGGCGCGATCGGGACCGCCGTGCTGATGTTTCTGTCGGCGCAGCATGAATTCAACGGCGGCGCTGTCGGCAGCACGGCGCTGACGATCGCGGCAGCGAAGGCGGCCCTGCCGACTGTGCAACTGTTCTTCCTCGCGGTGCTTTGCAACGTCCTGGTCTGTCTCGCGGTCTGGATGTCCTTCGGCGCCCGCAGCATCGCCGACAAGGTGCTGGTGATCGTCCCGCCGGTTGCGGCTTTTGTCGCGGCCGGATTCGAACACTCGATCGCGAACCTTTATCTCCTGCCCTACGCCCTTGCGATCAAGGCCTGGGCCGCGCCGGACTTCTGGGCTTCGATCGGACTGACTCCGGCTGCATTTTCCGGGCTGACCATCGGCGCATCCCTGCACAATATCGTGGTCGCCACCATCGGCAATCTGATCGGCGGCAGCCTGATGGTCGGCGGTGTGTACTGGTTTGTTTACCTGCGACGCCGGCAATAACACGAGCGATGGCGTTTGGCGCGGTTGTGGCGGCTGTCGATTGGTATCTCGCAACGATCACGAGCCTGGCGCTGCGATCTCGCCGATCATCCGACCGCACCGCATGTGCTTGATCTGGATCAAGCGAAGTCGATCTGTCACGCGGCATTTTGCGCCGTTGTGACATCTGCCTGATCAATCCATTCGGGAGATCGGTGAAATCCGGTTGCCATTCGGAGATGAGGCATGAACTTCAAGGATGCTTTACTTGTACTGACCAGCTATCCGGATGCAACCTTGCCGGCGAGCATCGATCAGGCCACCGCGCTGGGTACCGCACTCGGCACGCGGCTGTCGGCCATCGCGTTTGATATTGACGTCAGGGTGCCTGGCGGCAGCAATTTCCTCGCCGATATGCTGCTGGACCTGCCCAACATGATCGCGGCCGAGAAGCAAAAGGCCGCCGCCAATGCGCGCGAATTGCTGGACGCATTCGAGGTCGCGGCAAAGCGAAGCGGCATCTTTCACGAGCGGATTCTCGACCGCTGCCTGATGACACTCGTGCCGGACCGGCTCACCGATCATGCACGCCTCCGCGACCTCACCATCATTCCGCTTCGCGACGGTGACAGTATCGAGCACGCTTACGCCGAGTCGATTATCTTCGGGTCCGGCCGCCCCTGCATGATCCTTCCCGATCCCACCCGCTACGACCGGCAACCGGCGCTCGACACCATTGCGATTGCCTGGGATTTCAGCCGACCCGCCGCGCGCGCGGTCGGCGACGCGCTTCCCATTCTGCAGCGGGCGAAGACGGTGCGCGCCGTGACGGTCACACACGAGAAGTCGATCGCAACCGTCGCCACGAAGGAGCAGCTCGCCACGCATCTGAACATGCATGGCGTCACGATCACCTTCGACATTGTCGAAGCGGACGGCCGCGAGATCGGCGATCTGTTCAGCGACTATGTCCGCACTCAGTCCGTCGACCTGCTGGTGATGGGAGCTTATGGGCACTCCCGCGTCCGCGACTTCGTTCTGGGCGGCGCCACCAAGAGCATGTTGCGACAGCCGCCGATCCCGCTGTTTCTATCCCATTGACGGAAGTTCGAGGCGGCGGCTCACGCCGCCACCTTTGTCTCCACCTTCGGCATGACCTCCTCCTTGAACAGACGCACGCTGCGACGAAGCTGCGGCATGTTCTGGAGATCGATCAGGAACCCGCACATCATCAGCCCGACGCCGGCATCGGCAAAATCGCGCATCTGGCGCGCGACCGATTGCGGGCTGCCGAAGATCATGTCGTCTGGATTGCGGGCGATGGCCCCACTCGGATTCTTTTCGAAAAAGGCGTCGGCCTCGCGCTTCGCCTGTTGGTCGGTCTCCGCCACGTGCACCGCCTTGCCCACGCCGGTCCATTCCTTGGCCAGCCGGATCGTCTCCGCATCGTGGCCGGAGGCTTCCAGTGCGGAGTGATAGCTCGCCATCTGCGCGCTGGCGATATCGAGTTCCTTGATCGCCGTGAAGAGCGGCCATCCACGTGCCGCGGCGTCGGCAATGGCCGCGGGATTCATCACGGTCGCGCGTGCCAGGATGGGACGCGGCTTGCGGAACGACGACGGGTTTACCGCGACATCAAGCCGCCCACGATCCGAGCCGACCGCGAATTCCAGCGGTCCATTGGCGCCGTCAAACGCCCAGATGTCGAGGACCGTGCGGATGCCCTGCTCGTACAATTCGTTGCGCTGGGTGAGGTCGCGCCCGAATGCGACCAGGTCGGTCTCCTTGAAGCCCGATCCGAACACGACGACCAAGCGTCCCGCGTTGAGCTGGTCGATCAGATTGCAGGATTCCACCAGCCGCAAGGGATGATGGATCGCCGGGTTCACCGTGGCGAGAATGAGCGTGGCCTGCTTCAGCCGGGGCGCGAGCGCCGAGGCGAACAGGAGCGAGTTCTGATAGCCCTGGTTCTCATGGAGGTGATGCTCGGTCAGGGAGATGGCGCTGAAGCCGCTTGCATCGGCGTCGAGGGCGAGGTCGGTCAGGCAGTTGAGAAGCGGAAGTTCGTCTTTCTTGTCGTGAATTCGAGTGCTGAGGTGCATGCAGAATTTCATGGCAGTGCGTCACATCCATTGTTCTTGTCAAACCGGACCCGGCGGCCACCGCTACCACAGGTGACGGCGCTGTCTGCAACATTTTGTCCAGACTGGAATGTCTCCAGGACGATCGGAACCGCGGGCCGCAGTGGGCAGCAACCGGCCCCGTGGGCAAGCCCTATCCGGACCGGGCGCGCACCAGTCCCGCCGACACCGCGCGCTCGACTGTGCGTCTTCCATCGGACCGACGGCTGCGGCCGCCGCGCGACGACTAAATATTGGGCGGCAGCAGGGGCGACCGCACGTCGGAACAGCATCGTCCTCGGCATCCGCCGGGCGTATGCGGCCGATCATGCGATCTGAGCACTCACGCCGGTTCGGACCCGATGGATCGCCTGTCGCCCTAGTCGGACACCGGGATGACCGGGAGCAAAAGATGCGACGGATGCTTCTCGTCGTGATGCACTTTGTGCAAAACCGTGCGATGCGACCCGATGTGATACGGGAAATATTCGATATTGGTCGCGCCGCCGACGCCGGTCGGCACATCCATGCAGGCGATGTCGAGGCAAATGCGGTGACCCGCCTTGAACATGTTCGCGGCCGCCATGATCTCGATCGAATATTCGACGACCTCGCCGGGTTTCACCGGCTTTTTCGAAGCACGCGTCAGCTTGTGCCAGGGCTTCCAGGATTTTGAGCGCTTCGGATCGAGTTCACGCATCGACGCTTTCAGCCAGCCGCGGGTGACCTCGCGTTCGGGGAGATTGCCCGGCACGTTGCGCTCGTTGTCGCGCGCGGTCCGCACCGAGACGTCGGGGCCGAGATCGCTGATCGCGACAATCCAGTTGGTATCCTCCTGATCGATCGAGGCGAACAGGTTCAGCACCATCGGGCCTGCCACCAGCGTGTCCTTCGGCATCGGCTCGCTGACATAGCGAAGGCGTTGCACCTCGTTGGTCTGGGTGATCGGCATCTGCACGAAGGCGTCGGGCGCCAGCCGTCCGTCATTGCTCGATGGCAGGAAGGGCTCAGGCCGCAGCCGGCCCCAGCTCGTCAGATAGAGCTTGGTCCATTGCGTTTCCGGGAGCGGCCAGTCACCGCCGCTGCGCCAGGCATTCTCGCCCATCACCCAGTATTTCACCGGCGGCTCGTCCATGATGCCGGTGTCGAGTTTCTTTAGCCAGTGGTCGTACCAGCGCAGGATCTCGCGATGGAAGGAATGGAAGGGCCGTTCCAGGTGCGACGGTCCGCCGAAGGCGAGCTTTTTCGGCGAGGTGATATTGCGGAACCAATTCTGCGCTCCGTTGAGATGGGTCTTGTATCCATAGGCATACCAGCCTGAGCCGGTATAGGCCGGGATGCTGATCTTCGCGAAATCGGCTTCGGCCTTCTCGACGATCTCTTCCTTGTCGTAGGGATGTATCAGGAAGTCGAAGATCGCCGGCAGGTGCTGCCCCTTCTGGGTCAGGATGTTGTAGACATGCGGGTAGATCTTGAAATCCGGATTGGCCATGGCCTCGCGCCAGAGTGCCTCGCGTTCCGGCGGCAGATCGCCCGGCTGGCCCTTGTTCTGATGCGCGACCAGGTTGATCGACAGCAGATAGCGGAACAGGTGCAGCACGCCGCCGTGATATTCCTCCCGGAAACTGCCGAGCGTGCCATAGGCGCCGCGCGGGTCGAACGGGAAGATCGCCTTCAGTGACGGCGGCTGCTGCTTGGCCGCATTGAACTGCTCGGCGCCGAATCCGGAAATCCCGATCATGCCGACCTGGCCGTCACACCAGGGCTGCTTGGCGATCCACTCGATCAGATCGTAGCTGTCGAATTCGCGCGAGCCACCGCCTTCGGCCTTGCCGATCCCGCGTGGCGCGCCGATGACATGAATATATCCGCGCGAAGTGAGAAAGCGGGTATCGCCGGCCTCAAGCCAGCCGGTCCACATCGAGGCCCAGGACGGTTGCGGCGTCAGCGCATCGGCGATATCCGGCGCCTGCAGGTCCTTGTTGTAGATCGCGAAAGCCAGAAGCGCCGGCAACTTCTGCTCGGTGTCCGGGCGGAACACATCGATGGAGATATGCACGCCGTCGCGCATGCGGACCTTGATGTCGCGCTCCTCGATGAAACCCTCGTATTCCGGCGCACGATCGTATTGCGTCGGAAACTCGTCTCCCGTCGACGTGAAATAGGGCGTCTCGATCCTGCTCATGCGGCGAGCCTTGGCAAGGTCGTGAGATCGAGCACGAGATCGTCGGAAGGCGCCTCGTCCCTGCGGTGGAAGTCGACTGCCAGAAGCGCGCCGCTGGCCGGGCAGTAATGCACCGTGCAGCGCAGATCGGCATGCAGATCGATGCGGTAGCGCTCGGGCAGCTTGTCGAAGGTGACCGACTTCGCGCCTTTCCGCCAATTCGTGCTGCCGGTCGACAGGATATAGCCTGCGCGCGACATGACATGAGTCCCACGATCATCCTGCGCGACAAGCAAGTTTTCGCTCAGCGAGCCGATCGGCTGCGACGCGCAACGCCGTGCCGGATCGGTGTCGAAATGACCGACGCGGGATTTACGAATCGCTTCGCGCTGGCGCTCGGTCGCGGCATCGTCCACGCCGGAACCGTTGACCACCACGCCATAAATTTCACGCGCGGTCTCGTGGGTCACCGCACCGGATTTCACGTCGCGTGCCACCGCGTCGGGTTCGCGCTCCAGCGGGTCCCCCCAGCCGCCGCCGCCCTGCCAGATCACCGAATAGATATCGCGATTGGTCATCGGCATCAGGCCGGGCTTCGGACCAAAACGCTCCCACTTGCCGCTCTCATTCGGCCGGCCATTCTCGATCGATCCCCATCCCATCGACTGAACGACGGTCGAACCCGGCCAGCCGCCGGCGAGGCCCGCGGTGTTGGGGGATTCAGCACCATGTGTCATGATCAGCGCCATCGCCTTCTCGATGCCGCCGAGCGTCAGCGCCACTTCCGCGCTCAGGCCGCCACGATGCTTGCCTGCGCCGCCGGTATCCGAAACCAGCCGCCGGTGCAGATAGAATAGCGGCACCGCCTGCTCGTTGCGCTCGACATCGGCGATGCAGGACACCGGCGATGTGATCGGGCCGCCGGCATCGATGCCGTCCTTGGTCGCGAAGGCTCCCGATCCTGCGGCAAGCGGATCCATCAAATGGAGGCCGAACGGCTCGCCATACTGGTTGATGCCGCCGAGATTGAAGGTCGCCATGCAGCCGTCGCTGATGCATTGCGCGCGGTACCGGTATTTCGGCGACGTCGCGAGCAGCTTGTTGAGCGCGGCCATCGAAGCGTTGCTGACCGACCAGATCGTCTCGACGGTCGCCGACCCGACCGGCGCCGGGAATTGCGCCGTGCAAATGAGGCCGTCCGGCGCCACGATCTTCACTGGTGCCAGCAAACCCTGATTCCACTGGATGTCGAAGCCGAGCGTGGTGAGTACGCCGCCGGCGCACCCGCCCGTCAGCCCCGAACGCGTCGCATTGATGAAGCCCGGAGCCTGCTTGCTGGACCCGGAGAAATCGAGCGTCAGCGTGTCGCCCTGCTTGATCGCCTTGCAGTCGATCTTGTAGAGCACGTTGCTGTGGCCGTCATGCTCGATGAAATCCGCGGCATGCGTGACGCCATCCGGCAATTCCCTGAGCCGCGCGCGCAGGCGCGCCTCGGATGAGGCGATCATCCGCTTCATCACCTCGGTCACGACCTTTGCGCCATAGCGCGACACGAGCTCCGTGACCCGGCGGCGCGCGACGTTCACGGTGGCGATGAAGGCGCGGATATCGAGGCCGAGCTGATCCGGCAAACGAGAGGCCGTCACGATCATCTCGAGCACGTCCTCGCGCATCTCGCCCTGATCGACGAGCTTCACGCAAGGGATACGAATGCCCTCCTGCCAGACTTCCTTGGCCTTGGGACACCAGCTCGCGAAATCCATGCCGCCGACATCGGTTTCGTGCGCTTCGACGCCGGCCCAGGCGATGATTTCGTCACCCGCATAGATCGGGCCGATCATCTGCACGTCATTCTGGTGCAGCGCGCCGATGTAAGGATCGTTGCCGATGAAGATGTCGCCATCCTTCACCTTGAGCTGCGGCTTGCCGTTGATATGGCGGATGACCTCGCCGCAGACCGGAGCCTGGAACGACACCTGGAAACCCATCGACACGACCGCGCCATCGGGAAGAAAGATGCCGGTGAAGAAGTCCGAGGCTTCGGTCACGGTCGGGGAGCCCGAGACCGCCTGCAGGGCGATCCGCATCTCATCAGAGATCGCGACCAGCCGGTTGCGGATGACCTCGAAAGTAACGGCGTTGATCTCGCTCATGATGCGAGCCTCACATGAATGTTGCCAAAGGAATCGGCCTTCGCGCTTGCGCCTGGCGGCACGACCACGCTCTGGCCCGGGAATTCGATGATGGCCGGTCCGTGCGCGGTCTCGCCGTCCTTCGGAAAGGACGTACGATAAATGACGGTCTCGACCGATGTCTTGGCGTCGCGGAACACCACGCCGCGTTTACCCCGCGGCTCGAAGCGCTCGCCCTTGGTCGCGAGCGCCGGCGGCGGCAGCGCGCCTGTGCCCATGACGCGGACAGAGATCAATTCGTAGCCGGCATTCGAAAAGGCCGCCCCTCGCCCGAACAGCAATTCGTATTGCTTTTCGAAGGCGCCGGTGACCGCCTTGAAGGTATCGAGCGTGAAGTTATCACCCTCAAACGGAATATCGAGATGGTTCGTCTGGCCCCGGAACTTGATCGCGACGAAACGCTCGACATTGATCCCGCTTTTCGGTCCGGCAAGTGCCAGATTGTTGCGAACTTCCTCGGTCGCAGCTTTGACGGCATTCGAAACGTGGGCAAGCTGCTCCGGCGTTGGTGTTGCGCCCGGCGAGATGCGGGCATAGGCCGGGCGCTCCGCGGTGAAGCCGAGATCGGAATTGCCGGTGCCGTAAGCGGATTCTGCGGTCGCCGCGGCTGGCACAACGAAGCTGTTCAGGCCAAGCTCCTCGCCAAGCACCCAAGCATGCGACGGGCCCGCACCACCATTGGCCAGCAGCGTGAAATCGCGCGGATCGTAGCCGCGCTCGATGGTCATGCGGCGAAGAAGGTCCGCCATCTTGCTGTCGAGGATCTGCCGGATGCTCCAGGCTGCCTCGATCACGCTCATGCCGAGCGGCTTGGCGACATGCTCGTCGATCGCACGCCGCGCCGCCTCGACATCGAGCTTCATGCGGCCGCCGATAAAATTGTCGGGATCGAGCACACCCAGCACCAGATCGGCATCGGTCGCGGTCGGCCGTGTCCCGCCGCGTCCATAGCACGCCGGCCCGGGATTGGCGCCCGCGCTGCGCGGACCAACACGCAACTCTCCGAATTCCACATAGGCAATCGAGCCGCCACCGGCGCCGATCGATTCCACATCGATCGAATGAACGCGGATATCCGCCCCGGCGACCGCAATCTCCGTCCGCATGATCGGCTTGCCCGACACGATCACGCCGACGTCGAAACTGGTGCCACCGATATCCATGGTGACGATGTTGTCAAAACCGGCTTGCGCGCCTGTCGCGCGCGAGCCCATTACGCCCCCGGCAGGCCCTGAAAACAACGCGAAGGCGGGGCGATCATTGAGCACGGCAGTCGGCAGCACGCCGCCGGCGCAGGTCATCATCAGCACCGGAACCTTCATGCCGGCCGTTTGCAACTTTGCTTCAAGGCTCGACAGATAACGTCCCGCGAGCGGGCCGAGCGCCGCGTTGCCTGCTGTCGTGGACATGCGCGCATATTCGCCGACGCCCGGCGAAATCTCGTGCGAGCAGCTCACGAACACGCCCGGCAATTCTTCAAGCACCAGATCGCGCAACCAGCGCTCGTGCGAAGGATTGTGGGTGGACCACAACGTGCAGATCGCCACCGCCTCGATGTTGCGATCCTTCAGCTTGCGAATTTCCGCGCGTGCGCCTGCCTCGTCCAGCGGCTTGACCACATTGCCTTTCACGTCGATGCGCTCGTCGACTTCGATGATCATGTCGCGCGGCACCAGCGGCGGGATACGGTTTCGCAGATAGGCGTCGGTACGCTCCATCTCGTTCATGCCGGACGTCTGGCGCTTCAGGCGCCCGATCTCGAGCGTATCGCCGAAGCCCCTTGTGGTGATCACCGCGGTGCGCGCAGCATTTCCGGTGAGCAGCGCATTGAGGCCGACCGTCGTACCGTGCCCGAAGCGTTCGATCTGGGAGCAGAACGACTCAAACGCGAGACCGTAAGCGTCCGCCGCCAGCTGCAACCCGTCGATCACGCCGCTCAATACGTCGGCCGTGGTCGGCGATTTGAACACGCGCGTCTGTCCATCGCCGGCAGACACCCAAATGTCCGTGAAGGTTCCGCCCACATCCGTTCCGATGAAGAAACCCAACGCTCTCTCCCCGTGCCCGCACATTTTGTTGCGGTGCCACAATTGTCGTTTTCCCGAAGGCGCGACAATGTCTGCAAACTTTTCGCTCGCATCGACCGCGCAATTGCACTAGAGTTGAACAACTGTACAAGTGATCTGTCAATGGGTTTGCGATGGCCGGCAAGACCAAACGGAACGGCGACCACACCAGAACCGCCATTCTCGACGCGGCGGAATATCTCTTTGCCGCGGCAAGCTTCGATATCGTTTCGATGCGCGATGTGGCGGCAAGAGCCAAGGTGCCGCTCGGCCTGATCAACTATCACTTCGAGAGCAAGGAAAAGCTGTTCGAGGCGATCATCGCCCGCCGATCCGACGAACTGAATGTTCGCCGTCGCGATGCGTTCGCAGCGCTACAGGGAAAGCCCGATTTGCGACAGGTGGTCGATATATTCCTGCGTCCGTATCTCGACCTGATGCTGGAAGGCGGACCGGGCTGGCGCGCCTATGGACGTCTGCTCGCACAGACGGGTCAGGCCAATCGCTGGACCCGGCTGATCACGCGGCACTTCAAGGAGACGCAAGACATCATTCTGAATGCGCTGATCGAGGCAGAGCCGCGTCTCACACCAGAGGCCGCGGCGCGCGGATATGTGCATCTCGTTTCGATCATGTTCGGGATTTTCGCCGCTAACGATCTGTTGGCCGTGGTCTCGAAGCGGGCCTATGACAGCCGCGATCTCAAGCGCGCCTACGACTTCGCGCTGCCATTTTTGACCGGAGCCTTTGAGGGGCTTGCCGCGGCGCAGGCCGCCGCACCAGCGCGAAAGGTCCTGCGCGCATAATCCAGTCGAACAGTGGACCGACATGACGCGGGACAAGCCCGCGCAAGACATCAAACGGGAGGATAGGATGAGGAAATATCTGGCAATTGCGCTTGCGGGCGCCTTCATGCTGGCACTGGCAGGACAGGCAAGCGCCCAGAAGAAAATCACCTTTGGGCATCAGCAGATCTTCGATCTCGCACCCATCCTGCTCGCCCAGCAAAAGGGCTTTTTCGCAAAACACGGCCTCGAAGTCGCACTGAAACCGATCCCGCTCAACTCGCAGAACCCTGCGGCGCTCGAAGCGGGCGAAGTCGATATTGCGATGCCGACTGCATCCGTTCTGCTGCAGGCGATCAATGGCGGACTCGATACCGTTGCCGTCTCCGGCTATACGGAAACCGTCAAGGACGACAGCAATTTCGGCATCGTGGTGCGGCCGGAAGCCAACATCAAGCAGCCCTCGGATTTCATCGGCAAGAAGGTCGGCGTACCAGGCCTGAATGCATTTCTGCATGTGATGTTCCGCGAATGGCTGACGATGAAGGGCGTGGACTGGAAGAAAGTCGAGTTCGTCGAGGCGCAGTTTCCGCAGATGGAAGGTATTCTGAAATCGGGATCTGTGGATGCCGTCGTCGCGATCCAGCCCTTCATGTCGCGCATCATCGGAACCAAGACCGGCGAGCTGCTCGCTAACTTCATTCGCGATATGCCAGCCGGCATGAGCATCACGGTGTTTGCGAGCAAGAAGGGGTGGGCCGACAAGAACCAGGATTCGATCAAGGCATTTCGCGCCGGCTTCGACGAAGGCGCTGCCTACGCGCATGCGAACCCGGACGAAGCGCGCGCGACCGTTGCAGCTTTCCTGAAACTGCCGCCACCTGCGGTGGCGTCGGTGGCGATCCCGAAATTCGATTCCAAGCTCAGCGACAAAAACCTCGCACCGTGGATCTCGATCATGAAGTCGCAAGGCATGATCCGCGGCGACGTCAATCTCAAGAACGTCATCGCTCCCTGATTCGAGGACCGAACATGGCCGTCACCATGAATCTGCCCGACCAGGTTTACCTGGTCGGTTCTATCGGCCTCGACAATGTCGACGAAATCTTCCGCACTGTCGGCGGCAAGATCGGCCGAAGATTGAAGCGCGTCCCAGACGGCGAGATCGGTCCGCGCCGGCTTTGGGCGAGCTTCCAATATCCCCTGTTGCGATCGAGCCCGTTCCTGCGGCCCGATCCCGGCGGCACCGTGCGTGCGACCTCGAAATTTCCGATGCTGGCTCTCGCCGAGGGCGTAACCGCGGACGAGATTTCCTTCGGCGAACTCGGCTATGCCCGCGAGGCGCGCGCCTCCTATCTCGACCTGCAGGCCGCCAAGAAGCGTGGTGATTTCCCCGAGCATGTCCGGCTTCAGGTCTGCCTGCCGACGCCGTTCGGCGTGATCTACGCCTTCGTCGTACCGCGCGACGTGCAGGAGGTCGAAAGGGCCTATGAACGCGCGATGATCGCGGAAGTGAAAGCGATCTGCGACGCGATCCCGCATGAGCATCTCTGTATCCAGTGGGATTTCTGCCACGAGATGATCGTGCTCGACGGCCAGCCGCAGGACTGGTTCCCGCCGCAAGGCGCCTCGCAAGCTGAGATCATGGAGCGGATGAAACGAATCTCCGCTGCCGTATCTCAAGACGTCGAGCTCGGCATACACTTCTGCTACGGCGACTTCGGCGCCAAGCACATGATCGAGCCGAAGGACGCCGGCCGCATGACCGATGTCGCAAACGACATGGCCAAGGCGGTGACGCGCCGGATCGACTACATGCACTTCCCGGTGCCGATCGAGCGCAGGGATGCCAGCTATTTCGCACCCTTCACCGGCCTCAAGCTGAAGCCCGAAACCGAGATCTATCTCGGGCTCGTGCACGCGGCCGATGGCGTCGACGGCGTGGTCAAGCGCATCGACACCGCACGCGCTTTCGTGCCGAAATTCGGCATCGCGACGGAGTGCGGCATCGCACGCGCCCGCAAGCCGGATCTGGTGCATACGATCCTCGACACCTATGCCGGTGCGTCCCGCAACCCGAATTGAGGCCGCCTTGGGCATACCAAATCCGAGCGGCGGCGACGTGCTGATCGCTTTCGACAATGTCGACCTGTCGCTCGGCGGACGTCCGATTCTCGCCGGGATCGACGTCGCCGTGCGAAAGGGCGAGTTCCTGTCCATCGTCGGCCCCTCCGGCTGCGGCAAGACGTCCTTGCTCAATCTTGCTGCCGGCCTGCTGATGCCGACCGCAGGGCACGTCACTTATGACGGGAAGGCGGTCGCGGGTCCACGCCAGGAAATCGCGATCGTGTTTCAGGACTATGGCAAGGCACTCCTTCCCTGGCGCACGGCGTCGGGAAATATCGCGCTGGCGCTCGAGGCCATTCGGCTACCGAAGGCGGAACGCGAAGCACGCATCGCGGAATTGCTCGACCTGATCGGACTGTCCGAGCACGCCGCGAAATTCCCGAACCAGCTCTCGGGCGGAATGCAGCAACGCTTGCAGATCGCGCGCTGCCTCGCGCAAAATCCGAAAGTGTTGCTGATGGACGAGCCGTTCGGCGCGCTCGACGCGATGACGCGGCAGGCGCTGCAGGACGAGGTACTCTCGATCGCCGCGCGCACCGGCGCGACCGTTTTGTTCATCACCCACGATCTGGAAGAAGCGATCTATCTCGGCGACCGCGTGATCGCCATGCGGCCCAATCCCGGGACCTTCGAGGTCTCCTTCACGATCGACCTGCCACGTCCGCGCGATCAGCTCACCACCCGCGAACTGCCGGAATTTCTTCGGCTTCGCCGCGCATTGTTCGACGTGATCAAGGAGGTCGAACATTGAGCGAGGCCAAACGAGGGTTTGACTGGCGCGGGCTCGTCATCCCGGTGGGCTTCGTCGTCGCGGCGGAGATCGCCGCGCGCGTCACGCGTTTCGACGACTCGCTGCTTGCCCCGCCTTCGGCGATCGTCGCTGCCTTCTGGACTGCATTGCTGGACGGCACGCTCCTGCACGCAACCTTCGCCACGCTCGCCACGACGCTTGCCGGCCTCGCGCTCGGCACCCTGCTCGGCCTTGTGGCCGGTATCCTGCTCGGCCTTGTTCCCACCGCGGAGCGGCTCATGGAATTCTCCATCGAGGCCTTCCGTCCAATTCCCGCAGTCGCGCTGATTCCGATCGCGCTGCTGGTGTTCGGGTTCGGCTATCGCATGGAGATCGCGATCGTCGCTTTCGCCGCATTCTGGCCAATCCTGGTTCTGACTCGCGCCGCGGTCGGTGGCGTCGAACCGAGGCTCCTTCAGGTGGCGCACGCACTCGGCTTTGGTGTCGCGTCGCGCATTTGGAAGATCGTGCTGCCGGCGGCCCTGCCCCGGATCTTCGTTGCTTTCCGTCTCGCCGCCGGCATCGCGCTAATCGTGGCGGTCACGGTCGAGATCGCCGCCAACCCGCTCGGTCTCGGCTACAACATGATCCTCGCGCAACAAACACTGCGTCCCGAACTCATGCTGGCATTGCTGGTGTGGCTCGGAATCCTGGGATGGGGGCTCAACCGGCTCCTCCTGTGGTCCCAGTTCCGGTTTTTCGGTCCCGCTGCAGCAATCCGGATCGAACGATGATGCAGTGGCCGTCCCCCTCGCGCATCGGCTGGCTGCTGGCAAGCATCGGCGTCGGTTTTTTGTTCGTGCTACTCTGGCATTTCGTGGCGCAGGCGCGGCTGGTGTCGCCGGTGTTTCTGCCGGGCCCGGAGCGGGTCTGGGACGCCCTGGTCTACGGCCTCACCGAAGGCGACCTTGCGGCCAAGACCCTGCGCACCGTCGAGCGCATGATCTATGGCTGGCTGCTGGCATCCCTGATCGGAATTCTCCTCGGCGCCATGATCGGCATTTCCGAGACGGCCCGCGCCTATTTCGAGCCGACCCTGGAATTCCTGCGCCCTCTCCCGGCTTCGGCGATGATGCCGGTCGCGATCGTGTTGCTCGGCCTATCCGATTCAATGGTGCTCGCCGTCATCGCGTTCGGGGCGTTGTGGCCGATGTTGCTGGCGACCGTGCATGGCTTCGCCGCCGTCGAGCCGCGGCTCTATCAGGTCAGCCGCGCGCTTGGCATGTCCCGTCTCGCCGTAATCTGGAAGATCGCTTTGCCCAGCGCCCTGCCCGATATCATGGCCGGCATGCGCATCGGGCTGACCATCGCGCTGATCCTGGCTGTGGTCGGCGAGATGCTGGCCAGCCGGCCAGGTCTGGGGCAAGCGATCCTGCTCGCCGCACGCTCTTTCCAGTCGGCTGACCTCTATGCGGGTGTCGTGCTTCTGGGACTCATCGGTTACCTGAGCAATGTGCTGCTTTCCAGTGCAGAATATCGGCTGCTCGCCTGGAGAAACCCTCTCAAGTAAGCCTTTCGCTGAGTGTCGAACCAGCGCCGTTACGCATTCGACGATTGCGGCTTTCGCCTATGCCACAATCGAACTTTGAGGCGCACGCTGGCCAGCGCGCGGCCGCGATTCACGCGCTCGATAAGGCGAGAAATCGTCCATTCCTTGCTCTCGCACCGGCACATTCTCAGGCGATGTCAATCATTACGACATCATCCTCCAGCTTCACGGGATAGGTCTTGAGAGCGCAGTCCGTCGGACCGCCGCGGACCTCTCCGGTCGGGACGTGGAACACCGCGGCGTGGAGCGGGCATTCGACGCAATCTCCATCGACATAGCCATCGGAGAGAAGAGCGTATTCGTGCGTGCAGATATTGGACGTCGCAAAGATCGTCCCACCGATCCGGTAAAGAGCGATCTGGGTGTCACCGATCGTGATCCCGCAGACTTCGCCCTCCGCAACCTCACTCGCCTTTATCGAGCCATGCCATGCCATTGCAGTCTCCATCAACTCTTTCGCGGACCGCCAACGCCGGTCAGATACCGACCGCTGCGCCGTCCTTGCGACCATCCGTTCCAGCGACCCAGCAATCGCCGTGGCGGCACAACGCCTGCGCCGACCCGAAATCCATATATCCTTCCGGCAACGGAAGGACGCGATGCCCGCGCTCGGCCAAAAACTCTTTCGTTCTTTCCGGCATCGCATCCTCGAGATTGATATCCAGTCCCGCCATGTGCCGAAAACGCGGCGCATCGATTGCGGATTGCGGATTGTGGCCGTCCAGAATGATGCGCAGTGCGATCTGGAGTTGCCCCTGAGGCTGCATGTTGCCGCCGGTGACGCCAAGGCTCATGAGCGGCGCACCGTTTCGGCTGATCAGCGCCGGCAGAATGGTGTGCGCCGGACGCTTGCCCGGCGCCGGATAGTTGGGGTGACCCTTCTGCAGGGTGAAGCCGGCCCCGCGGTTGTGCAGACTTATTCCGGTGCCTGGCACGACCACACCCGAGCCGAAACCGACATAGTTTGACTGAATAAAGGAGATCAGCCGCCCGGCCCTGTCGCCGGCGGTCACGAAAACCGTCCCGCCCTGCTGACGAAGGCCCGGCTCGAAATTCTGTGCCTGCGTTCCGATCATCCGCGCCCGCGATCGCAGATAATCCGGATCGAGCAGCGCCAGCGCCTCTGACGGCGCCGTTCCATCCGCAGTATGGCGCTCCGTTTCCGCAGCCGCGAGCTTGTAGGCCTCAAGCTGCAGGTGCTCATGCTCGGGCGATGCGCAATCTCCAGCAAAGCCGGTTTCGGCAAGGATGCCGAGCGCCATCAGCAGCATGATGCCGTTGGCATTGGGCGGCATCTGATGCCAGGTGCAGCCAAAGCAATCGTGTTCCAGCGGCGCGACCCACTCGCTTCGATGCGCGGACAGGTCGTCATGCGACATCATGCCGTCATTGGCTCGCGAATGCGCGATCATGGCGTCGGCAAGCGCGCCGCGATAGAACGCCTCGCCGCGTGTTTCGGCGATCGCCTGCAAGCTCCGCGCAAGCGCAGGATTGCGGAATCGCTCGCCGGCCAGAGGCGCACGCCCGGACGGCAGGAATGTTTCCGCAAAACCGGGCTGGTCTTTCAACCGCCCGACCTGAACCGCCCACCGTTCGGCAACGCCGGGCGATACCGGAAAGCCGGATTCGGCCCAGGAGATCGCAGGCTCGAACAATCGCGCGAATGGCAACGCGCCGAAGCGCTGGGACAGATCGTTCCAGCTCGCGACGGCGCCCGGCACGGTCACGCTGTTCCAACCAGCGCCGGGAATAGCCTTCCAGCGATCCAGGACATCTGCGCTCCAGGCGCGTGGCGCCCCCCCGGATCCGTTCAGGCCGTGGACCTTTTCACCGTCCCACAGCAGCGCAAAGCTGTCGCTCCCAAGCCCGGTCGACACCGGTTCGAGCACGACAAGCGCGATCGCCGAAGCCAGCGCCGCATCGACGGCATTTCCGCCCAGTTCGAACATGCGCAAGCCCGCCTGCGCCGCGAGCGGATGAGACGTTGCCACGATGTTGTCAGCGAGGACGGGGTAGCGTGCAGGGCTTGCCGCGGACGCGAGATTCATGACGGGCGGCGCCTCAATGGCTCTTGATACGGTGCCAGAGGATGGTGTCCTGAATGGACCGGAACGGCCTACTGGCAGAGGCCAAGGCAGAAATAGCAAGCCGCGCGCAGCCCGCGCGCGGCTTGCAGACACAGTCTGACGATCAGCCCTGGAGATATTCCAGCGGCGTGCTCATGACGACGTCGACATAGAGCGGCTTGAATGCCGCCGGGCCACCTTCGATCAGGCTGACGAATTTAGGGCGGAGCGCCGCCACATCCTTCAGCACGCGCTGATGCGCCTCGATGCTCTTCCACTCTCCGATCAGGAAGAAGCGCTCCGGATCCTGGGGATCGCGGCACAGCACGCCGTCCTTCACCTGCGACTCGGACTTATGCATGGGGTTTTCGGGAGAATAGTCGAACTCCTCGAACAACTTCATGAACTCGTCGGCCGACTCTTTCTTGACCCGGAATTCGTAGATGTGAAGGACATTGCCCTTCGTCGACAGCGGCTCCAACGCCATTACTTGTCTCCGTTGATTGCGGACAGGATTTCGCGAACGTCCAGACACGCGCCGCCGGCGCGTGCATGGTTCATACCGGATAGACGACGCATGTCGGAACGATCAGCGTGTCATAGATGCAGCGCCGCTCCTTCAGCAGCAGACCGTCGCCGTGCCGCACGAACTTGTCGTAGTAACGGCCGCATTGAAGGATGCGCGTCGGCTCGTCGATCAGCGTTTCGAGAACGGTATAGGCCGCCTCCGCGTTCACGATGCCGGCGTCAATTCCCGTGACACGAATCTGGGTGATCTGGTGATGGATGTAGCGCGGGGCGAACATCTCGGTATTCTCGATCGCATAGGCGCGATCCTTCAGCATTCCCATGCCCTCGCAGGACATCAGCGACAACGGAAGATTGGACTCCGCGTTGTCGCGTGCGACCAGGCGATAAACGCCGTCCTGCGTGAAAAACGACGGCCACTTGCCGATCTCGCAACGATCTAGCACCGCCGCATATTCGTAGTTGAACTCTTCGACGAGCCAACGCAATTCCTTCAACAGGCCGATATCGACGGATTGCGTCGGCGGAGATTCGAGCGTTTCCATCAGAAGCCCATCTCTTCCTTGTAGTGATGATACATCGCACGGATCGCCCGATCGGTGATCACGGTATCACTGGACTCTTCATCCTTGCCGAGCGGCGCAACGCCATGACGCGGCACCGACCTGTCGAGGCCGTCCTGAACGAATTTCAGGGCCTCGTGGTCATCGATGCCGAGAAATCCGCCGGGACCAAAGATGTTGTTCTGCCGGAGCCGGTGCTCTTCCATTTCGCGGGTATCGTCGGCGTATCCGAACGTCGTCCAGATCAGCATGAATTCGTTCGGGCTCAGCGGGACGATCTGGCGCGCGCCAAGAATATTGGTTTGCCGCAACAGGATCAGGTTCGGCCAGATCGTGATGGCGTTGCTGGTCCAGACCGATTCCTTTTCCGGGATCAGCTCGATCACCCGCGGATCGGCAAGTTGCATCGCCGCATGAAACGACTTGATGTCCGACTTGCTCTCGTCGTTCTCGGGACGGCCGACCGGGCGCGCGTTACAGAGCGTGGAGTGACGCCCCTTGGGATCGGTCAGGATCATCGTCTTGTTGCCGGCGACGAACAGTCCGAACGTTGTCAGGTAGGTATGCAGCAGCGTCGCGTGGTACGGGTCCTTCAGGTTTTCCTGATAGAGCTTCCAGTTGCCCGGAAGCGTATTGCGGTGGACGCCCAGCACTTTCAGCGGACGGCCGTCGAAGATCGAATCGAACTGCTCGAGCATGTCAGCGCC
>CAZXJZ010000075.1:0-20017 GCA_964641065.1 uncultured Hyphomicrobiales bacterium
GCACCTCCTACGCCGGTATCGATTTCGTCGAACACCAGCGTCGGCGCCGACCCGCGATCGGCGAGCACCACTTTCAAGGCGAGCAGGAAGCGCGCCAGTTCTCCTCCGGACGCCACTTTCATCAGCGGGCCGGGTCTGGTGCCGGGATTGGTCTGCACCCAGAACTCGACGCGGTCGAAACCGTGCGGGCCGGCTGCCTCCGGATCGGTCGCGATCGAGGTGGAAAACACCGCGCGCTCGAGCTTGAGCGGCTTGATCTCGGTGTTCACCGCCTTGTCGAGCTTGCCGGCCGCCTTCTTGCGCAGATCCGACAATGCTGCGGCTGCCTTGCGAAAGCGCGCGTCAGTTTCGGCAGCAATCTTTTCCAGCGCGATCAGTTTCTCCGCACCGGCGTCGATCAACGCGAGCGCCGCCGCATGGCGCTCGGCGAGCGCAGCAAGCTGATCCACCGGAGTATTGTACTTGCGGGCCGCCGCGCGCAGCGAAAACAGCCGCTCCTCGATCCGCTCTAATTCGGCGGGATCGTAATTGGCGGCGCGCAACGCGCTTTCGAGGTGCGTCCGCGCCTCGTCGATCGCGGCCAGCGCCGCGTCCAGTGCCTTGATCGCAGGGTCGGCCAGGCCGGGGGCCTGAGCGCTGCGGCGCTCCAGCCGGCGGATCGCCGACGCAAAACCGGGAACTGGCGATGCGTTGCCTGCCACCGCGTCGTAAGCGTCGCGCAGATCGCCGGCAATCTTCTCGGCCTGCATCATGGCGGATCGGCGCTCGGCAAGCGCCGTCTCCTCGCCGGGCTCGGGGCGAAGTTTTCCCAACTCGCCGACCGCATGGCGGAGATAATCGGCCTCACGTTGCGCGCGCTCGACCTCGAGCCGGTGTGTCTCGACCGCCCGCGCTGCGCCATGGCACTCCTCCCACAGCTGGGCGACGTCGGCGGCCTTGTCCTCGGCTCCGGCAAAGGCGTCGAGTAGCGCACGATGCGTGGCGGCATCGACCAGCGCGCGGTCATCATGCTGGCCGTGAATTTCGACCAGCGCGGCGCCGAGGCTTCGCAGCGCCTGCACCGATACCGGCTGATCGTTGATGAAGGCCCGGGTCTTGCCGTCGCGCGACTGGATGCGCCGCAGGATCAGATCCTCCTCCGCATCGATGCCGTGTTCACGCAGAAGCGTCCGCGCCGGATGGCGGGCCGGCACATCGAACACCGCAGTGACCTGCCCCTGCTCGGCGCCCTGACGCACGAGACCCGCATCGCCACGCGCGCCGAGCGCAAGCGCGAAGGCATCGAGCAGGATCGACTTGCCGGCTCCGGTCTCGCCCGTGAGCACAGCGAGGCCCTTGGCGAAATCGAGATCGAGCCTGTCGATCAGGACGATGTCGCGGATGGACAGACGGACGAGCATGCGAAGTCTTTGTGACAACCGGGTCAGCTGGGCGGCCAACGGCGCACCAAATCAGCACCGTTCTCGTTTTATTCTAGCACGATGCGACGCTTGGACAGCTGGAAAAATATCCAATCCGGCAACGGCTACGAAAGGGCGTTTCCGGTCACCGGACGACCGGCGTACCGATCCGCACCTCGCCCGCAGGCTTTGGTTGGAACAACTTGCTGATCCAGGACTGCTTGTTTTCGGCCGGCTGGAGACCGCCGCTCTGAACGAGCTTGTAGGCGCTCTGGTACCACTGGCTGTCCGGGAAATTGTGCCCGAGCACGGCGGCTGCGGTCTGCGCCTCCTGGACGATGCCGAGGGCCATATAGGCCTCGGTGAGCCGCATCAGCGCCTCCTCGACGTGGCGCGTGGTCTGATATTGCGTCACCACCAGCTTGAAGCGATTGATGGCGCCGGAAAAATCCTTCTTGGTCAGATAGAAGCGCCCGATCATCATCTCTTTGCCGGCAAGCTGATCGCGCGCAATGTCGAGCTTTTTCTTGGCGCTGGCCGCGTATTCGGTGCTCGGATAGCGGCGGATCACCTGCTCCAGCTCCCGCATCGCCTGTTCGGTACGCTGCTGGTCTCGCGTCACGTCCGGAATCACTTCGTAATAGGACGAACCGATCAGATATTGTGCGTAGGCGGCATCGGGGCTGCCGGGATGCATCGCCACGTAGCGTTTCGCGGCGGTGATTGAGTCGTCATATTCTTTGGCTTCGTAATAGGAATAGGCCTGCATCAGCAGCGCTTTGCGCGCCCAGTCCGAATAAGGGTGCTGACGATCGACCTCTTCGAACTTCTTGGCGGCGTCCTTGTATTGCTGCTTCTGCTGCAGCAGATACAGGCCTTCGTTGTAGAGCTTGTCGGCCGGCTCGTCGGGGATCGTCAGGTCCTTGTCGCCGGCGCAGGCAGCCAAAGCAAAGGCAACCAGCGCAAGCGCCAGCGATCGCGACAGCACGCCGCCAGCCAGACCTGCGGCCGGTCGGAGCCTCGCGAAGATGCCTGAACCCGCTGTCATACTCGCGCAACAATCCTCACAGGGGGCCGGATAGCGCCGATCGTGCAACCGGTCCGCCCTTCCTGACCCGGAATGCGGAGCCCCCCAAAGCAGAAACTCGCAGGCCGACAGTTCGTCGGCCGCTATTGGTTTTTCTTACGATATTGGGCCGGGATTAAGGCGATGGTTGGCGTGCCAGTCAAGCCGGCGCACCAGTCAGGACGTACCCAAACAATTGCGTGTCAGGACACGTCCGGGCCGTAGGCCGGGGCGACCATCCCGGCCACCTCGGCATGCCCACGCACGCGGCGGCTTTCGCCGGCTTCGACCACCTCGTAAGCGGAGGGATCGGACATCAGCGCGACCAGCACTGCGTGGTTGAGACGGTGCCCGCCCCGGACCGAGCGGTAGGCTCCGATAATCGGGGCGCCGGCAAGCGCCAGGTCGCCGACCGCGTCGAGCGCCTTGTGGCGAACGAATTCGTCGGCATACCGCAGGCCTTCGCTGTTCAGAATGCGGTTGTCGCTCAGCACCAAGGTGTTTTCGAACGAGGCGCCGAGTGCCTTGCCCGCGCTCCAGAGCGCGGAAACGTCCTTCATAAAACCGAAGGTCCGGGCACGCGACAAGTCGCGGCGGAAGCTGTCGGCGGTGAGATCAATCGAGATCGACTGGCGACCGATCAGAGGCGATTCGAAGTTGATTTCGATGTCGAGTTGAAAGCCGCTGTCCGCGGGACGGAGCTCGCCGAAGGACTCGCCCTTGGCAACGCTGACCGGCTTCAGAATCTTGATATACCGCCGCGCCTTCGACAGCGTTTTGATACCGACCTGATCGATCGCATCGACGAACGAAGCCGCACTGCCGTCCATGATCGGCACTTCGGGACCATCGATTTCAACGAGGGCATTGTCAACGCCGAGCCCACGGAGGGCGGCGAGAATATGTTCGGCGGTCGAGCAGAGCACACCCGATTCATCGCCCAGAACAGTCGCGAGCTCCGTTGCGGTTACGGCGCGGTAATCGGCGCGAACTTCACGCTCTCCGCCGTCGGCGTCGGTCCGCGAAAACAGGATGCCGGTGTCGGCATCTGCGGGATTGAGAGTAAGGTTAACAGGCAATCCGGAATGAACGCCGATTCCGGAAATCGTTACCTGTTCACGCAGCGTGGTCTGCCTTGCGGCTCTCATACGCTCGTCCCGTCTGTTTTTCGGCTGAACACCGCGCGATATGTTGCGCAGCGCAATCCCCCGAAGTGACCCCAATCGACAGACTTTTGCCCCGATCCCTTCCGGCAGGTAGTCTTAACGACTATCCCCCCTGCCCGAATCTCCTGAGACGAAAACCTTCGTCGCATTCAGAGCTTAGACCCAGGTCCCCATCCTCCAAAGTCACGCTTTTTTACGTTTTGTTACCTTGATCCGGCCGCATTCGCGTCAGCACCCCGCCTCATTTTCCTTCGCCCCGTTGCATTTTTGCAACGACTTTGGCACGAATGCCATAGTGCAGTTTGCACCGTTTTCGCACCGCAAAATCTTTGACGAAAAATCAATAACTTAGCTGCACTCGCGGCGACCACGAAAGAGAAAGCCCCGGCCAATGGCCAGGGCTCTCTTCGCATTCGTCCATCCGAAAACCGGTCAGTTGGCTTGCCGACGAAGGAAAGCCGGGATCTCCAGTTGATCGTCCTCTGCAGAATTATTCACAGGGGCCTGCCGACCGTGCATGTCCAAGCCTTGGGGCGCCTGCGGCGGCCGCCGAGCATAGTCGGAGACCGGATCGCGGCCCTCCATCGGCCGCGCCGGCGGCCGCTGCGGCATCCGCTGCATCGGCTGCGGCGGTGCCATCGGATGCGGATCCTGACGCATCTGAGGCTCGTCGGACTCGGATTTCAGGCCGAGGCCGGCCGAAGCGAGACGCTTCAACAGCGACATGCGTTGCTTTTCGGGCTCTGGCGCCGCCAATTCCCCCCGCTGAGCCTGGATTTCGCGCTGCGCCTGCGGCGGCAATTCGTCAATCCGCGGCATACGAGGACGCTGAGGCACGCGCTCCGGATGCGGCGGAATAAAGTTGCCGAAGGTCTCCGATTGCGGCGGGGGCGGCGGTGCGGACGGCTCGACGAACAGTGTCGGCTTGGGGGGCGTGGGGCGAATCGTGACGTCGTCGTCGAGCTCCGCATCCTGGAAGCCCATATCCTGGCCAAGCGCGGCGGCCACAGCGGCCGTGGCCGCGGCATCGATCGACGACACATTGTGCACGGCCGCCGGAGCCTGAACCGGCGCATGATGCGCTGGCGCCGCCGCGGCGATCGGCTTCGGCCGCTCGATCGGGCGCGGGGTTTCATGCACCACGCGCTTCACGGTCTCGACCGGGGGCTTCGCCGCCACAACCGGACGATCGACACCGGTTGCGACGACCGCAACGCGGATGATGCCCTCAAGGCTGTCGTCGAACGTCGCACCAACGATGATATTGGCGTCCTTGTCGACTTCCTCGCGGATACGGGTCGCCGCCTCGTCGACCTCATACAGCGTCAGGTCCTTGCCGCCGGTGATCGAAATCAGCAGGCCCTTGGCACCCTTCATCGTATTGTCGTCGATCAGCGGATTGGCGATCGCCGCTTCCGCCGCTGTGATGGCACGCTTCTCGCCGGAGGCTTCGCCGGTCCCCATCATCGCCTTGCCCATTTCGCGCATCACCGCGCGCACGTCGGCAAAGTCGAGATTGATCAGGCCTTCCTTCACCATCAGGTCGGTGACGCAGGCAACGCCGGAATACAGCACACGGTCCGCCATCGCGAACGCGTCGGCAAAGGTGGTCTTCTCGTTGGCGACCCGGAACAGGTTCTGATTCGGGATGATCAGCAGCGTGTCGACATTCTTCTGCAGTTCGGCGATGCCGGCTTCGGCATAGCGCATGCGCCGGTCGCCCTCGAACTGGAACGGCTTGGTCACGACGCCAACGGTCAGGATGCCCATGTCGCGCGCCACTTTGGCGATGACGGGTGCTGCGCCGGTGCCGGTGCCGCCGCCCATACCGGCGGTGACGAACACCATGTGCGCGCCGCTGAGGTGATCCCGGACCTCGTCCATCACCTCTTCGGCCGCGGCCTTTCCGACTTCGGGCTGCGAGCCCGCACCGAGACCCTCGGTGACCTGGACGCCCATCTGGATCTTGCGCGGCGCCCGCGAGGAGGTCAGCGCCTGGGCGTCGGTATTGGCGACGACGAATTCGACGCCCTGGAGCCCGGCCGCGATCATGTTGTTGACCGCATTGCCGCCGGCGCCTCCGACCCCGAAAACGGTGATCCTGGGCCTCAGCTCGCGGATATCGGGAGCTGTGAGTGTCACTGTCATGGCTGCCTCTTCCATACGCGGGCGTGGATGATGTCCCCGCAAGGGCCGGTCCGCCGCCGGCCGTCCCGGAGATCCTGAATTGCTGCCATCAGAAGCTTTCCCGAAGCCATTGATGGACCTTGGTCAAATACCCGCCTGTCATCGCCTGCCGCGTTTTCCGCGGTTCGAAATGTTCGAGATGCGCCGCCTGCGGATAAACCAGAAGCCCCGCAGCGACTGCAAAGGCAGGCCCCTTGGCTGCATCCGGTAGTCCGGACAGACCGAGCGGCCTGCCCACGCGCACCTGCCTTCCAAGAATGCGCGAGGCAATGTCCGGCAAGCCGGCCAGCTGGCTCGCGCCACCGGTCAGAACCACAGTTCCCTGCGGCTCGGCAGCGAACGGAGACGTCGAAAGCCGATCGCGAATCATCTCCAGAATCTCTTCAACGCGCGGCCGGATGAAAGGCACCAGCGCAGCGCGGGAAACGACCTGCGGCGGCTCACGCGACTCCAAACCCACCGCGGGCACGGGAATCATATCGCGCTCGTCGCTCATTCCAGACACAACAGTGCCATAGAACGTCTTGATTCGCTCGGCATCTGCCACCCTCGCATTCAGTCCGCGCGCAAGATCCATGGTGACATGCGTGCCACCCACGGCGAACCCGTCGGCATGGACGAATCGCCCGGCGGAAAACACGGCGATTGTGGTGGTGCCGGCGCCCATATCGACCACCGCGGCGCCGAGATCGGCTTCGTCATCCGCCAGAGCCGACAATCCGGCCATGTACGGCGAGGCCACCATCGCCTCGATCGAGAGCTGACCGCGTTCGATTGCCAGCATCAGGTTGCGCGGGGCCGCCGCATCGGCGCAAACCACGTGCATGTCCAGACCGAATCGTCGCGCCAGCATGCCGCGCGGATCGCGAATGCCGTGCACGCCGTCTATGGCGTAGCCAAGCGGCAACGAATGCAGCACCACCCGCCCGTCACGGCCGGAATGCTGGCTTCCGGCCTGCAGCAGCCGGGCGATGTCGCCATCGCGGATCGAAGGCCCGACGACGTCCACCGACGCGGTGAAGCGCTCGCTGGAAAACCGGCCGGCCGATATCGAGACCGCGACCGATTCCAGATGCACGCCCGCCGCCTGCTCGGCGAGTTCGACCGCATGCCGGATCGCGTGATCCGCGGCCTCCAGATCGGCGACGCTGCCGGCCTTCATGCCGCGCGCCTCGGTATGGCCGAAGCCGATCACCTCGATCGAATGGCTCCTCCGCCGCAGCACATCGTTGCCGCCGCTCGGCTCCAGCCGCGCGATCATGCAGACAACCTTGCTGGTTCCGACATCGAGGGCCGCGACCAGCGCCGCGCGCTTGCGCGAAATCGGCTTCATCTTGGGCGCCACGCCGAATTGCAGGAGACTCATGCGTCGCCTCCCTTGCGCTTGCTGTTCTTGTCCTTCAGCGCCTCTGCGCGGGCGGCAGCGGCCTCGTCCGACAGCCGCACGGTGACGCGGTCACGGATGCGCAGATCAATCGCAGCGACGTCGCGGGACAAAAGCTTCTTGTCGCGATCGAGCGCGAGCAGCGACTCGATCGCTTCGGCCGGCTCGGCTTCCGGCAGCCGGATGTCGATGCCGTTCTTCAGCCGCAGGTTCCAGCGCCGCTCCGCCACCAGCACATAGGCGTAGACCTGGTCGCGCAGCTCCGGGTAGCCGTTCATCACCGTGAGAAAGTCGGCGGCCTTGGTGTGCGCGCCGTTACCGACGACCAGCGGCAGATGCGCGACATGAGGCGCCACGAACGGTTCGACCATGACGCCGTCACGCGAGATCACACCCACCCGGCCGTCCTTCTGCCACAGCGCAAAGGCGCGGCGCTCGGTGACGGCAATATGCAGGCGGTCGGGAAACAGTTTCAGGATGGTGGCGTCGGCGATCCAGGCATTGGCCTTCAGCCGCGTCCGGGCCGCCTCGGCGTCCAGAAACAAAAGCGAGGCGCGGCCGGAAATGCCAGCGATGTTGAGGATTTCTTCCCGGGTGAGTTGCTTTTCGCCGGTGAGGGCGATCGCGGAAATCTCGAAGCCGACGCTGTTTGCCGCTGCATCGCGAATTTCTGCCAGTTGCGCACCGATCGTCTCGGCGTGGCCGCCGCGGGCAACGCCATATCCAACGCTGGCGATGATGAAGGCAAATGCGGCAAGCGTTCCGGCGCCGCGCGGAAGCGTGCGTTCAAGTTTGGCCAGGAAACGCCGGCCGGGCCGCCCGCCGCGGCGGGCACTCGCCGTCCGCGTCACTGGTGCGAGACGCTGTCGTTCAGCCATTGAGAAACTCTTCAAACCCGATGCCGGCATGCGCCGGACTGGCGCGACTGCGCGACGGCCCGGTCATGCCCGCGATGGCACCGACTCGAAAACACGAAACCAACCTCCGTCCCCTCGCCGCCCCGTGGCGGCGAACCGTTGCGCGCCACGCCGCGACCGCCCGAAAGACAGCCTAGAACGCGTTACGCCAGTCGAGGTCAGTCTTCGGCTCGTTTAGTAAAGTTTTGGTAAAAGTTTAACGGATCGCGTTAAGGAACCTGTGGGTGGTGGGTGCGGATTCGAGGTGCAGAAACGAGCTGCGACCCTCGTTGAGCGCAGCACGCACGCCGAGCCAGTCGGTCCAATGTCTTTCATTCGCGCGGATCGCGTTGTAATCCTCGCTTGTACGCATGCGAAGCAGCGGCCCGGTATTGGCAGGGCCGTTTGGAAACCTGATGACCTTCCTCGACATTTCCTCTGACCTGAAGTCCCGCATGCCGGAATTGCGCGGGCGCCTGCTGGCCAACCAGCCGCTCGCCGAACTCACCTGGTTCCGTGTCGGCGGCCCGGCACAGGTGCTGTTCATGCCGGAGGACGAGACCGATCTTGCCTATTTTCTGAAGCACCTGCCGACCGAAATTCCGGTGATGGTCATCGGACTCGGCTCGAATCTGATCGTCCGCGACGCCGGCGTTCCGGGCGTGGTCATCCGGCTCGGTCGCGGCTTCAACGATGTGAAGGTGGAAGGCACGCGCATCCGCGCCGGCACCGCCGTACCTGATGTGAAAGTTGCGCGCGTAGCGCAGGAGGCCGGTATCGCGGGGCTATCTTTTCTGCGCGGGATCCCCGGCGGCATCGGCGGCGCGCTTCGCATGAATGGCGGCGCCTATGGTGGAGAAACGAAAGATGCACTGATCGAGGCACGTGGGGTCGACCGGCAGGGCAACATCAGCGTCTACAGCAATGCCGACATGCACTACACGTACCGACATTGCGGCGCGCCCGAAGACGTGATTTTCACGGAGGCGCTTTTCGAAGGCCAGCCTGGTGACCGGGCAACGATCGCTGCCGAAATGGAGAAAATCACCGAGTCGCGGGAGGCGACGCAACCGATCAAAAGCCGCACGGGCGGCTCGACCTTCAAGAATCCGCCCGGCAACAAGGCCTGGCAGTTGATTGATGCCGCTGGTTGCCGTGGACTGGCGGTCGGAGACGCGCAGGTGTCGGAATTGCATTGTAACTTTCTGATCAATCGCGGCAACGCGACCGCGGCCGATATCGAGACGCTCGGGGAGACCGTGCGCAGGCGGGTGAAGGAGAATTCGGGCGTGACACTCGAGTGGGAAATCAAGCGGATCGGAGTCGGCGCGTGACTGGCGGCCCTCCCATCATCGTCGTCGGCGGTGGACTGGGCGGCGCGATGACCGCACTGGCGCTTGGGCGCAAGGGCTTCGATGTTCTGCTGCTGGAGGAGGCCGAAGAGTTCGGCGTGATCGGATATGGCATCCAGCTCGGCCCCAATGTGTTCTGGATGCTTGATAGGCTCGGGGTTGCCGATGCGGTCCTCGCTGTTGCGCTACGGCCGAAATCGATGGTGATGTATGACTGGATCGATGGTGGCGTGATCGCACGGATACCTACCGGCGATTCTTTCCTGCGGCGCTTCAAGAAACCCTATGTCGTCATTCATCGCGTCGACCTGCACAAGGTGCTGCTCGATGCCTGCCGCGCCCTTCCCAACGTGCAGATGATCCCGAATACGCCAGTCAAATCGTTCGAGGACCTTGGCGATCGCGTGCGCGTCGACATTGCGGACGGCCGCCACTACGAAGGTTCAGCATTGATCGGCGCGGACGGCATCCGGTCAACCATCCGTCAGCAGATGACAGACGAAGGTCCTCCGCGCTCGCTGGGCTACGTCGCCCACCGCACCATCGTGCCGATGAGCGAGGTGAATTTCGACGTCGATACCGACAATGTGGTGATGTGGTCGGGCGATGGCTTCCATATCGTGCATTACCCGCTACGCGAACACAGTCTGTTCAATGTCGTGACCGTATTCAAGACGCTGGATATGGCGCCGACCGACACCGACAGCCCGCATCCTGATCTCGCCCGCGTCTATCGAGACTCGCATCCGACCATGAAGAAACTCTGGGCGATGATGGACCTGTCCCGACGCGGCTGGGTTTCGGGCGATCGCGATCCGATCCGGCGCTGGAGCAGCGGCCGGGTCACGCTGCTCGGCGATGCCGCGCATCCGACGCTGCAGAGCCTGGCTCAGGGCGCCTGTATGGCGATCGAGGATGCGGTGTGCCTCGCTGAATTGCTCGACAGCACATCGGGCGACCGGGTCGAGGCTGCTTTCAAGCAATATGTCGATGCGCGATATCTGCGCACCGCCCGCGTCCAATACGAATCGCGTTATCTCTGGGACAATTGGTATCACGTCGGCGGGATCGAACGCGAAGTGATGCGCTCGACTTGGGAGAACAAGAGCGAGCAGGACATGTTCGATTGCGTCGCCTGGCTCTATGACGGGTTCCAGCTTCCCGCAAAGGCATGATGCCGAAAAGTTTGAAGCGGTTTTCGGACGACATCGTGCTTCTATTGAAACGAGAGACCGTATGACCAAGCATGTCGCATTCCTGATGGGTGGATGGTCGTCGGAACGCGAAGTGTCGCTGAACTCCGGGAGGGCCTGCGCGGATGCCGCCGAGCGCGCCGGCTATCGCGTCACCCGCATCGACGTCGCGCGCGACATCGCGACCGTGCTCGACAAGCTCAAGCCGGATGTTGCTTTCAACATCCTGCACGGACGGCCGGGCGAGGACGGCACCATCCAGGGCGTGCTGGAAATCCTCGGCATTCCCTATACCCATTCCGGCGTGCAGGCCTCATCGCTGGCGATGAAAAAGGATGCGGCAAAGGTCATGCTTGCCGCCGGCGGCGTGCCGGTGCCGCAGGGCAAGGTGATCTCGCGGTTCGAGGCCGGCAAGGCGCATGCGCTGCCGCGTCCATATGTCATCAAGCCGATCGCGGAAGGGTCCAGCGTTGGCGTATTCATCGTCACCGACGCTCACGATCATCCGCCGCAGGAATTGTTTCGCGAGGACTGGGCGTTCGGCGAGGTCGTGCTGTGCGAGACCTATATCCCCGGCAAGGAACTGACCTGCGCGGTGGTGAAGGGCGAGGCCACCGCCGTGATCGAAATCGTGCCGAAGGTGAAGTTCTACGATTATGAGGCGAAATACGCGCCCGGCGGTTCGGAGCATGTGCTGCCGGCGGTGATCCCCGACGAGATCACGCGCGAAATCCAGCGGCTCACCGTGATGGCGCATGATGCGCTCGGCTGCCGCGGCGTGACCCGCGCGGATTTCCGCTGGGACGACACGCGCGGTGTCGACGGACTGGTGTGTCTCGAGGTCAATACCATTCCCGGCATGACCCAGACATCGCTGGTACCGGAACTGGCCGCCCATACCGGAATGTCGTTCGAGCAGCTGGTGAGCTGGATGATCGAGGACGCGTCGCTGAACCGATAACTGCCGGCCCGCGAGCGATCAGCCCAGCGCCTGCAGCTCGCCGGGCAGCGCATAGGCCCATTGCGTGATGTTTCCCGCGCCGAGGCACACCACCATGTCACCCGGCTGCGCAATGCCACGGATCATGGTGGCAAGCCGCTCCGAGCTTTCGAGTGCCGACACGTTGCGGTGGCCGCGCGCGCGAATGCCCATCACCAGATGATCGCGGTCGATATCCTTGATTGGCTGTTCGCCTGCCGAATACACGTCTGCGACTATGACCGCGTCGGCATCGTTGAAGCAGGTGCAGAACTGCTCGAACAATTCCTTGAGGCGCGTATAGCGATGCGGCTGCACCACCGCGATGACGCGGCCTTCGTTCGACTCGCGGGCGGCACGCAGCACGGCCGAGATTTCAACCGGATGATGGCCGTAATCGTCGATGACGGTGACGCCGTTCCACTCCCCGGTGCGGGTAAATCGCCGCTTCACACCACCGAATGAGGCGATGGCTTTGCGGATCTGTTCGTCCGGCACGAGCAGTTCATGCGCAACCGCGATAGCCGCGGTGGCATTGAGCGCGTTGTGGCGTCCCGGCATCGGTAGCGTCAGGCCGTCGATTACATGCTCGGCCTGTGCGTCGCGGCCGCGGAACGCCACGGAGAAATGCGAGACGCCACCCTTGTAGTGGAGGCCGACAAGACGTGCATCGGCCTGCGGGTTCTCGCCATAGGTGATGATGCGCCGGTCCTCGATTCGGCCGACCAGCGTCTGCACCTGCGGATGGTCGGTGCACATGACAGCAAAGCCGTAGAACGGCACATTCTCAACAAACGCCTTGAACGCCTCCTTGACGGCCTCGAAGGTCTTGAAGTGATCGAGATGTTCGGGATCGACATTGGTGACGATCGCGACATCGGCCGGCAGCTTCAGGAAGGTGCCGTCGGATTCGTCGGCCTCCACCACCATCCACTCGCCCTCGCCGAGCCGCGCATTGGTTCCGTAGGCGTTGATGATGCCGCCGTTGATCACGGTCGGATCGAGCCCGCCGGCATCGAGCAGCGTTGCCACCATCGACGTCGTGGTGGTCTTGCCGTGAGTGCCGGCAATGGCCACCGCCGATTTCAACCGCATCAATTCGGCCAGCATCTCGGCACGACGCACGATCGGCAGCCGCTTTGCGCGCGCGGCGACCAGTTCCGGGTTATCGCGTTTGATCGCGGATGACACCACGACCACGCTCGCGCCGTCGACATTCTTGGCGTCATGACCGACGGTCACCTGGATATTCTTCTCCCGCAAGCGCTTAACGTTGGCGCTCTCGGAGACATCGGAGCCGGTGACGGTGTAATCGAGATTGGCCAGCACCTCGGCAATGCCGCTCATGCCGATGCCTCCGATCCCCACGAAATGGATCGAACCAAGATCGCGCGGCAATTTCATGCATGGTCCCCGAGCATTGTTTTGGCCACGTCACGGCCGGGCTTGTCCCGGCCATCACGTCTTAGCCTAGACAAGAAAGACGTGGATGCCCGGCACAAGGTCGGGCATGACGGCGTATTCCACCTATGGCTAAGCCGCAACCCGGGCCACTTTCAGTACCAAATCGGCCAGCCGGTCGGCGGCGTCAAGCACCCCGATGCCTTTGGCCCGGGATGCCATGGTGGCAAGCCGGCCGGGATCGGCAGCCAGCGCGTCGATCTCGGAGGCCAGCCGGTCCGGCGTGAAATCCTTCTGCAGAATGCGGATCGCGCCGCCGGCCTTTTCCAGCACCAGGGCGTTGGCTGCCTGATCCTGATCCAGCGCGTGCGGCAGCGGCACGAGGATACCCGGCCGGCCGATTGCCGACAGTTCCGCGACGGTCCCCGCGCCCGAACGTGACACCACGAGATGAGCGGCCGCCATCCGCGCCGGCAAATCGGTGAAGAACGGCGCGATCTCATGGGCTACCTGCGCCCGCGTGTAGATGTCGCGCACCCGCGTCATATCCTCCTCGCGCACCTGCTGGACGATCTTCAGCCGCATCTGCAGATGCGGCGGCAGTTTCGCCACTGCCGGCGGCACGATATCGGCCATGATGCTGGCACCCTGGCTGCCCCCAAAGACGAGAATGTGGAGCGGGCCGTTCGGCTCGATCGCCGGATAGGGCGTATCGGCCGCGGCGATCACCGCCGGACGCAGCGGATTGCCGATGCAGGTGGTTTTGATCTCCAGCGCCTTGTCCTTGTCGGTGACGCCCGCGAACCCGGTTGCGATCGCACTGACACGGGACGCCAGGAACCGATTGGCGCGGCCCATCACCGCGTTCTGCTCGTGCAGCAGGGTCGGGATTTTCATGATGCTCGCCATGAAAACCGGCGGCACCGAGGGATAGCCGCCGAAGCCGACCACGATCGATGGTCTGACCTTGCGCATCAACATCGCTGCCTTGCCGAGACCAACCGTCATCGTGACGGCGGTACGCAGGACAGATAACGGATCGCGTCCGCGCAGGGTGGCGCTCGGCACGACATGCAGCGACTTGAAATAGTCGCCGAACTTCGCCGCCCGATTATCGGTGGCGAGAACGGTACCGATGCCGCGCTTCGCCAGCGCCGCGCTCAGAGATTCGGCTGGAAACAGATGTCCGCCGGTGCCCCCGGCGGCCACCATGACGAGAGGAGATGCGGGCGGGATGTTCTGGACGTCGGTCATGCCGCCACTTTAGAGGGCGTTTTGAGAATTCAGAAGCGCCGTCAGCGGATCGGATGGGTCAGGCGCGCGCCGGGCTGGTCGCGCCAAGCGCCTTCCCGCCAAGCGCATTCCCGCCATGCCGGCCGAACTGCTCGGCCTGCGGGCGCTCCCGGGTGAGCGCCAGCACCATCCCCATGCCATAGGCGAGCGAGAGCAGCGAGGAGCCGCCATAGGAGATGAACGGCAGTGTCATGCCCTTGGCCGGAATCAGGTGCAGATTGACAGACATGTTGATGGCCGACTGGGTGCCGAACAGGATGGCGAGGCCGGCCGCGGCGTAGCGTGCGAACGGATCCTGCGCCGCCGCCGCGCGCGACAGCACCCGGATCACGATGAAGGCGAACAGCGCGACCACGATCAGGCAGAGCACGACACCGAATTCCTCGGCCGCGACGGCGAAGATGAAATCGGCATGGCTGTCGGGCAGGATACGCTTCACCGTGCCCTCGCCCGGCCCCTGCCCAATCCACCCGCCGCGCAGGAAGGACTCCACCGCGTTGTCGACCTGGAAAGTATCGCCCGACGACGGGTCCATAAATCGCTTCAGGCGGCGCGCCACATGCGGCACCGTCATGTAGGCGGCGCCGAGACCCGCGACCGCGCCGCCGGCCAGTCCCGCGACCCAGATCAACCGCATGCCGGCCATGAAGAACAGCGAGCCCCAGACCATCGCGATCAGCATGGTCTGGCCGAAATCCGGCTGCATCATCAGAAGCGTGACCACCGCTCCGAGCAGCGCGAGGGCCAGCGTATTGGCGGGCATGTCGGGCTTGCGCGCGGATTCGGCGAACAGCCAGGCGATCAGGATCACGAAGGCGGGCTTGACGAATTCGGACGGCTGGATGTTGACGCCGAACAGGACGATCCAGCGCCGCGCGCCCTTGATCTCGGTTCCGAAAACCAGCGTTCCCGCCAGCATCACCATGCTGATAACAAACACGGCCAGCGCCAACCGCCGGATCTGATGCGGCGACAGCAGCGAGGTGCCGAGCATGATCGCGATCGCCGGCAGCAGGTACATAATCTGGCGGTTCACGAAATGAAACGGATCGAGCCCGAGCTTGCTGGCTACAGGTGAGCTTGCAGCCAACAGGAGAATGATGCCGGCCAACATCAATGCGCCCAGCGCGGCAAGCGTCAGCCGGTCAATCGTCCACCACCAGACCGCAAAAGGCGTCAGTCGCGTGCGCGAGATCATCAGGGCCCCCGAAGGTTCAAAGTCCCCCGTCCGGGTTTAGGTTTGATTAATGAAGCGAGCGCGGCGCTTGTTGCTGTCGTACCGGAGAAGGCCGGGACCCATTTTCCAGAGCCGTGGCTGTGAATCGCCGCTTTCGCGGGGACGACCGAGAGAGAGTTGGAGATAGCTGACGGCTACGGCAGCCCCAGCACCACTTCGCGGAACCGGTCGCCCCTTACCTCGAAATTGGGGAACTGGTCGAACGACGCGCAGGCCGGCGACAGCAGCACAACGGCGGGCTTGTCGGCGGCGGACGCATCGCGGGCGGCATGCTCCACCGCCACGTCGAGCGTATCGGAGATCTCGTAGGGCGCCTTGCCATCAAGCGTGCGGGCGAAGTCCGGCGCTGCCTTGCCGATCAGATAGGCCTTGCGGATGCGTGGAAAGAATTCGGCGAGCGCTGCAATACCGCCCTCTTTCGGCAACCCGCCGGCAATCCAGTAGATGTTTTCGAACGAGGCCAGCGCCTTCGCCGCCGAGTCGGAGTTGGTGGCCTTCGAATCGTTGACGAACAGGACCGCACCTTTTCGGCCGACCTCCTCCATGCGATGCGCGAGACCGGGAAACGTGCGCAGACCCTCCTGCAAGGTCTTGTCGTCGACGCCCAGTGCCGAACACGCCGCAAAAGCGGCGACGGCATTCTGCATGTTGTGGCTGCCGCGCAGCGAACCGATGCCGGTCAGATCGGCGATGTCCTCGGCTTCGCTGGAGCCGGTCCGGTAGATGTTGCGTTCCCCCCCGATATAGCCATGCGGGATGATGCGATCGATCGATATCGGCACCACCGCGCGCTGCATGGCGGCGAGATTTTTTGCCATGCCGCGCCCGTAATCGTCGTCGACCCCGATGATGCGAACCTTCGCGCGACTGAGAATACGGCTCTTTACCGCCGCATAATGCTCGATGGTGCCGTGCCGGTCGATGTGGTCCGGGGTGACGTTGAGCATGATGCCGATGGTCGGATCGATCGAAGGCGCGAGGTCGATCTGGTAGGACGAGCACTCGATCACGTAGTGACGCGCGGCAGTGAGCGGTTCGAGTTGCAGCACCGGCACACCGATATTCCCGCCCATCTGTACGTCGCGGCCGGCATGCCGCAGCAGATGCGCGATCAGCGCGGTGGTCGTGGATTTGCCGTTAGTACCGGTGATGGCGACGAACGGCGCGTCGGGCGCTTGTTTGCGCCGCTCGCGGCAGAACAACTCGACATCGCCGATGATCTCGACGCCGGCCGCAGTCGCAAGCTTCGCCGACCAGTGCGGTTCCGGATGCGTGAGCGGCACACCGGGAGTCAGGATCAGCGCAGCAACTTTGGACCAGTCGATGTCGTGCAAGTCGCCGGTGCCGACCTTCGCCTCCGCCGCCTTCGCAACCTTCTTCGCATCGTCGTCGAAGGCGATCACGGTCGCGCCGCCCTCGATCAGCGCGTGGCAGGTGGCAAGCCCGGACCCGCCAAGACCGAATACGGCAACGGTCTTGCCCGCGAAGGTGGTGACCGGGATCATCGCAGTTTCAGCGTCGACAGCCCGATCAGCGCCAACATGATCGAGATGATCCAGAATCGGATCACGATCTGCGGCTCGGTCCAGCCCTTCTGCTCGTAATGATGATGGATCGGCGCCATCCGGAATACGCGCTTGCCGAACAACCGGAACGAAACCACCTGCACGATGACCGATACCGCTTCCAGCACGAACAAACCGCCGATGATCGCAAGAGCAATCTCGTGCTTGGTCGCGACCGCGATGGTGCCGATCAAGCCACCCAGCGCGAGCGAGCCGGTATCGCCCATGAAGATCGAGGCAGGAGGGGCATTGTACCAGAGAAAACCGATGCCCGCGCCGATCACGGCCCCACACAGCACCGCCAGTTCGCCGGTGCCGGCGACATAATGGATCTGCAGGTAATCGGCGAACAGCGCGTTGCCGGCCAGGTAGGAAATCAGCCCGAAACTGAGCGCAGCAATGATCACCGGCACGATCGCGAGGCCATCGAGGCCGTCAGTGAGATTCACAGCATTGCCGGCGCCGACGATGATGAAGGCACCGAACACAACGAAGAACCAGCCGAGATCGACGATCAGGTCCTTGAAGAAAGGGAACGCCAGCGACGTCGCAAAAGCCGGCCGGCCAAGCTGCGCGATCGCAAGGCAGGCGAGGAGTGCGACAATCGTTTCGGCGGTCAGACGCAGCTTGCCCGAGAAAGCCGTATAGGCCTGCTGCTTCGTCACCTTCAGGTAGTCGTCGTAAAAGCCGATCATGCCGAATGCGACCGTGACGCCGATCACGACCCAGACATACGGGTTGTAGACATTGGCCCACAATATCGTCGACACCGTCACCGCGAAGATGATCATCAGCCCGCCCATGGTCGGCGTGCCGATCTTGCTCTTCAGATGCGATTGCGGACCGTCCTCGCGGATCGGTTGTCCCCTGCCCTGCGCGGCGCGCAGCCAGTCGATGATCGGCGAACCGGCGAGGAACATGAACAGGGCGGCGGTCATCAACGCGCCGCCGGTCCGGAACGAAATGTAGCGGAAAATATTCAGTGCCGGAAACGATTCGGAATAGTCGGCAAGCCAAGTGAGCATGCGGCAATCAACCTTGCGCTGCATCCATCGCGTCACGGTGCGCAAACCTGCGCTGAAGCGCTTTCACGATGGGTGTCATTCTCGAGCCGTTGGAGCCCTTGATCATGATGACATCGCCGCTCGATACCGCTTCGAGAACCCGCGGTTCCAGGGCGCCGGAGTCATTGGCATAGCCGCCCCGGCGATTGGAGGGAAGCGCCTCCCACAGATTTCGCATGCCCGGTCCAGCGCAAAATACCAGATCGACCCCATGATCCACAATCGGCTGCGCCAATACGGCATGCAGTTCAGCCGACCGCTCACCGAGTTCGAGCATGTCGCCCAGCACGGCGATCCGCCGTCCGCTCGAACCCGGTTCGGCCTGCCCGAGCAGCGCAAGGGCGGCGACCATAGAGACGGGATTGGCGTTGTAGCTCTCGTCGATAAGGAGCGCGTGACCACCGGGCATATCGAGCCTGATGCGGGTGCCACGTCCGCTCGCCGGCTGCAGATCGGAGAGCGCGAGCGCCGAGACGGCCAGATCCGCGCCGGCAATTTTCGCTGCAGCCAGTACGGCAAGCGAATTCATGACGAGATGCTTTCCCGGCGCGCCGAGCTTGTAGGTCACGTCATCGCCGAGAATGCTCGCCTGCACGGTGGACGTGTCGGCTTGCAGCATGCATTTGATCAGTCGCGCGTGGGCGCCGGATTCTTCGCCAAACCCCACCACCCGTGATACCCGCGCATCGAGCGCACGGTCACACAGCCGGTTGTACTGGTCGTTGTCGCGGTTGAGGATGGCGACCCCGTTCTCGACCAGCCCCTCGAAGATTTCGGCCTTGGCATCCGCGATGCCGTCGATGGATTCGAAGAACTCGATATGCACCGGCGCGATGGTGGTGATGATCGCGATATCGGGCTGCACCAGGCGCGACAGCGGGCCGATCTCGCCTGCGTGATTCATGCCGAGTTCGAACACGGCAAAATTCGCGTCCGCTGGGCAGCGCGACAATGACAGCGGCACGCCCCAGTGATTGTTGTAAGACGCTGCCGATGCGTGCGTCTTTCCCTGGCGCGACAACACGAGGCGCAGCGCTTCCTTAGTCGAGGTCTTGCCGACCGAGCCGGTCACCGCAATGACCTTGCCGGCAAAGCGCGCGCGCGCTGCGCGTGCAAGATCGCGCAAGCCCTCCAGTACATCGTCGACCACCAGCAGCGGCGCGTCGGCCGCAAACGCATCGCGCTTGGCCGCCGAAACAACCGCAAGGCCGGCGCCCGCTTGAAGAGCCGCATCAACAAAATCGTGACCGTCGCGGTTATCGCCGGCGATTGCAAAGAATGCATCGCCCGCTCCCAGCGTGCGACTGTCGATCGAAATGCCGCCGATCGATGCGGGCAGCGGTCCCTGGCGCCGCGCTTGCATCGCGGATGCCATCGCATCGAGAGCCCACAGGGCCTGCACGCTCATGTTGTCGTCCCCCGCCCGAAGTGTCATCGCCAGACGAAACTGACGTCATTCCTTCCGCGCCATCAACGCCGCCGCGACCGCATCGTGGTCGCTGAACGGCAATACCCGGTCGCCAATGATCTGGCCACTCTCGTGGCCCTTGCCGGCGATCACCAGCACGTCACCGCTCTGGAGTTCCGTAATCGCACTGCGGATGGCCTCGTTGCGGTCGGCAATTTCGATGGCACCGGGCGAGGCTTTGATGATTTCAGCGCGAATTGCGGCTGGATCCTCGTTACGCGGATTGTCGTCGGTGACGATCACACGATCGGCCTTTTCGGCGGCGATGGCCCCCATCATCGGACGCTTGCCGGCATCGCGGTTGCCGCCGCAGCCAAACACCACGAACAGCCGCCCCGTCACATAGGGGCGCAACGCCTCGAGCGT
>CAZXJZ010000076.1:0-1351 GCA_964641065.1 uncultured Hyphomicrobiales bacterium
CCCCTTGTGGGGAGGGTCGCCTGCGAGCATAGCGAGGCAGGCGGGGTGGGGTCTTTGTTGCGACGAAGCGACTGCGCGCCGACCCGATGCCCCACCCCGATCTCCTTCACTTCGTTCAGTCGATCGACCCTCCCCACAAGGGGGAGGGTAAAGGGCGGCGAGTCGCGCCCGTGCAGTTCCTTTGCGGACGATCAGGGAGGGAGTCGACAGATCGGCACCTGCGGCCCTAAACAGGGCGACGGCGATTCCTGGGGCCCCGCATGTTCATCACCCGATTCTTCGTCATACTGTTTTCGCTGTTGTTTGCGCTCTTGGCCGCCAGCATCGCGCTGGCCATCGGCATCATGGCGCCGGAACTCGTGACCATGAGTTCCGACCCGATCGAGAAATTCGCATTCTTCGCGATCGCCTTCTTCTCGACCAGCTTCGTCGGCGCCACCGCCTTCATACCGGCGGTGATCCTGATCGCCATTGCCGAGACTTTCGATATCCGCTCGATCTTCTATTACGCGATCGGCGGCGGGCTGATCGCGGCGGTGATCTGGTACATGTCGGATATCTCGCTGCAGCTCGAGAACACCACCGACCTCTCGCCGATCACCTATGGGCTGCAACTCGTGACGGCGGCCGGCATTGTCGGCGGCTTCGTCTATTGGCTGCTGGCGGGACGAAAGGCCGGGCGCTGGAAGGATCCGTTTGCGGCGACCTAGCCGCAGTGGACACGCTGCTCGCGATCAAGCTTGCATACACCGCCTTCATGGCGGTGCTGGTCCCGGTCTATCTCTATCGTTACGGCTGGACCAACTTTCTCTATTTCTGCGATCTCGCGCTGCTGCTGACGCTGGCGGGCCTGTGGCTCGACGATCCGCTGCCGATTTCGATGAGCGCGGTCGGCATCCTGTTGCCGCAGACGCTGTGGGTAGCCGATTACATTTTCAATCTGTTCGGGCTGCGCACCACCGGGCTGACAAATTACATGTTCGAAAGCCATCGCTCGCGATTCCTGCGCGGGCTGTCGCTGTTTCACGGCTGGCTGCCGTTCCTGCTGCTCTATCTCGTCTGGGAGATGGGCTATGACAGCCGCGCATTCGTGGCGTGGACGGCGCTATCATGCGTGGTGCTGCCGGTCTGCTATTTTCTGATGCCGAAGGCGCAGCCCGATCCCGGCATGACACCGGTCAACATCAACCTGGTCTGGGGCTTCGACGATCGCAAACCGCAGACCTGGATGTCGCCGAATGCGTGGTTCGCGCTTTTGTTTTTCGGGCTGCCGGTCGCGATCTATTGGCCGACGCATCTCTTGCTGCAGTATTGTTTCGACTCTGCTCCCTCCCCCTGAAAGGGGGAGGGT
>CAZXJZ010000076.1:1361-19866 GCA_964641065.1 uncultured Hyphomicrobiales bacterium
TCGATTGTATCTGACCCCCACCCGATTGCCCGCGCCATAGCGCGTCGAAGACGCGCGTGAACGCGCTTGTGGCGCCGGCAATCGACCTCCCCTTTCAGGGGGAGGTGAAGAAAGAGGGGTCAATCCGGCTTGATGCCCGCGTCCTTCGCCACCTTGCCCCACTTGTCGATCTCGCTCTGGATATAGGCCGCGAATTCCTCAGGCGAATTGCCGACCAGGATCGCGCCCTGCGGTGCGAGCTTGTCGCGCACCTCGGCGCTCTTCAGCGCATCGACGGTGGCCTTGTGCAGTTTTGCAATCACTGCCGGCGGGGTCGCGGCGGGCGCCACCATGCCGTACCAGTTCTCGGCTTGTATCTGCGGCAGGCCGACCTCTCCGGTGGTCGGCACGTCCGGCAGCGACGGCACCCGCTGCGTGCTGCCGAGCGCGATCGGCTTGACCTTGCCGGCCTTCACCTGCGGCAGCAGCACCGGGATGTCGAGAAACACCATGTGCACCTGATTGCCGATGACGTCGTTCACGGCCGGTGCCGCGCCCTTGTAGGGCACATGCACGATGTCGATGCCCGCTGCGCTCTTGAACAATTCGCCGGCGAGATGCGGCATCGAGCCCGGACCGGTGGACGCGAAGTTGAGCGAGCCCGGCTTGGCTTTCGCGAGCGCCAGCAATTCCTTCATCGAGGTGGCCGGCACATCGGTCGCGACCACAAGCAGTTCCGGCACCTTGGCCACCAGCGTGACGGGTTTCAGATCCTTCAGCGTGTCGTAGGGCAATTTCTGCTGAAGGCTTTTCGAGATTGCGAGCGCGCCGGCGCTGGTGATGGCGATGGTGTGGCCGTCCGGTTCCGCCTTGGCCACCGCATCGGTGCCGATGACGCCGCCGGCCCCGCCGCGATTGTCGATCACCACCGGCTGGCCGAGAAGCTCCGACATTTTCGCGCCGACGACGCGCGCGATGATGTCGTTCGGCCCGCCGGCCGGGAACGGGACGATGAGCTTGATCGGTTTCGAGGGGAAATCCTGCGCATGGGCGGGAACGGCAAAGGCAAACAGAACGGCAACGATCCGCAACAACACACGCATGAAAAATCCTCCCTTACGCGCCTTGGGACCAGCGCTTGCAGGCATCATGCATCGTCAATCAGGTGTTGGCCAGTGCCACCGCCACTTGCACGCGATCACCACAGGACATGCGGGTCACTTCAGCCGAAGATCTTTTCACCGGCGACCCATGTTTCCGACACCTTCGATTTCATGATCTCGTCCGGCGCGACCTTGAACGGATCCCGTTCCAGAATGACAAGGTCGGCTTCCTTGCCCGGCTCCAGCGATCCAATGCGGTCGCCCTGGCCGATCTGCGCCGCTGCGGCCGAGGTCACGGCCTTGAGCGCCTCTTCGACGCTGACGGCCTGATCGGGACCGATGACCGAATTGTCGACGGTACAGCGCCGGGTGACGGCGGTCTGGACCAGGCGCAGTGAGCCAAGCGGCGAGCACGGAGCGTCGGTGTGCAGGGTGAACGGAATCCCTGCCTTCACGCAGGCTCCGGCGGGATCCATGAATTTCGTGCGCTCCGGTCCGAACAACTGATCGCGATAGGCCGCGCCGTAGAGATAGACGTGGTTCATCAGGAATGTCGGCTGCACGCCGAGCTTCTTCATCCGATCGAGCTGGTCCTGCCGCACCATGGTCGAATGCTCGATCCGGTTAAGGCCGGTGGTTGGATTGGCGCCGTAAGCCGCCTCGATGGCATTCAGCGCGTCATCGATGGTGGCATCGCCGTTGCAGTGGATCTGCACCGGCCAGCCCGCCGCCTTGACCGCTGCGACCATGGTCATGAGTTCCGAGGGCGGATAGTTCGGCGCACCTTTCTGGTTCGTATTCAGATAGGGGATGGTCTGCGCGCCGGTCTTCGTCTGGTTCGAGCCGTCGCCGACGATCTTGATGCCGAACAGCGAGAAGCGCGAGTTGGGAAACAGCGTCGCCTTGGCGCCACGGCCGTACGCCTTGTAGGCATCTGCGCCTTGCATCTCGTTGTACATCAGGCTCGCGCTCAGTCTTCCGGTGCCGCTGGCCGTCATCTTGACGAGTCCGTCGATCCATTCGGGCTGCACCGTGCCCGGCTCGTGCGTGGTTGTGTTGCCGAGCGCGGCACTTGTCTTGAAATAGTCGGTCATCGCTTTCGCGAACACGGCCGGTGTAATTTTCGGCAGCGCGTGCGCCACGAATTTCAGCATGGCGCTTTCTTCGTAGACGAGCCCGTTAAACTTGCCGTTGGGCCCGCGTCCGAAATGACCTCCACCCGGCAGGACGCCGACATCCTCGGGAATCTGCGCAATCCTGAAGGCCGCCGAGTTGGCGGCTCCGTCATGCATGTTGATGTACCAGATGAAGATCGGGCGGTCCTTGGACACGCCATCGAGCTCTGTCATCGACAGGTCGCCGCCCTGCAGCAGGTTGTCGAAGTTATAGGCCGTGAGCCACTGGCCGGGCGGCAGCTTGGCATCGAGCGCCTTCAGGCCGGCGATGAGTTCGGCGCGGGTCGGATAGATCGCGTAGCCCACATCCGTCAGCAATTCGGCAAACAGCGCCACGAAGCAGGAATGCTGATGCGGGTCGACAAATCCGGGCAGCAGGGTGCGCCCGTCGAGATCGATCACCCTGGTGCTGCCGGTCCGCAGTCCGGACAGGTCCGATGCCGTGCCGGCCGCAACGATCTTGCCGCCACGCAGCGCCAGCGCTTCGACATTCCGGGGCCCGGCCGACGCCATGGGGATGATCGTGCCGCCCTGGAAGATGATGTCCGCCCCGGCCTGTGCCTGCGCCGCCACCTGTCCGGCGGACAGGCCGAGGCCAGCAATGCCGGCCGCCCCGGCCAGCGTCATGAAGGCGCGCCGCGATGGTCCTTCCGGCAGCGCCGGCGCAACGGCGGATGCCTCCCAGCCAGTGTAAAGGCTGCGATTGGTGAAAAGCTTTCCGACACAAACGTGGCACATGAGGTTTTGTCCGGCTGTTTTGAATTGCCGTTGGACGCTCTAGCCGAGGCCGGATTTCAATCCGGTCAATTTCACATCTCAAATCGGATTGTGCGGTAAACGCTCTATGACCGAGGCGGATGGCGTTTCTACATTGTCTACGCCCGCGCCAACAGCAGCCGCGCCGCGAAGGCGCCCATCAGGCCGGCGAAACTCCAGTCGAACGCCCGCATCAAACGCGGCGAATTGCGCATCGTCGCCGCGAAGCGTTCGGCGCCGAGGATCATCGGCGCGCAGAGGGGTGGCGTGAGCAGCGTATAGAGCAGCCCCAGCATCAGAAGCTTGGCCGGCGCCTCCGGATCGGACGCCGACACGAATTGCGGCAGGAAGGTCAGGAAGAACATCACGATCTTCGGATTGAGCAGGTTGACGCCGAGCCCCATCGCGAAGGCGCTGGCAAGGCCGCCGCGCACCGGCTTGCCTTGCCGGAGCGACAGCGACGAGCCATGGCGGACCGCCTGCACCGCAAGCCAGAGCAGATAGCCCGCGCCCACGATCTTGATCGCGGTGAAGGCGGTCGCGGAGGCGACCAGCAGCGCCGACAGGCCGAATGCCGCGAGCATCGAATGCACCATCAGTCCCGCAGTGGCGCCCAGCATCGAGGCGAAGCCGCGCGCGCGTCCGCCATTGATGGTCTGGCCGAGAAACAGCGTCATGTCCGGGCCCGGCGTGACGATCAGGATCAGGGAGGCTGCAATGAACGCGGCGAGAATGGCGGGTTCGGGAAGGATGGTCATCGGAAGGATCGGTCCGGTCTCACGGCGACGCCGACAGGTCGCACCCGGCACGCTCAAATGAAAACCGCCGCGCGTCAAGCGCGGCGGTTCATGTGACGCGACCGCCCGCCAGCAGTCCGGCGGTCGCGTGACAACACGGCGTGCGTCAGCTCTTCATCTTGCTGAACTTCGCTTTCTGCTGATCGTCGAGTGCGGCGTAGAAGTCTTCCAGCGCCGGCTGGATCGCCTTGGCCGCTTCGATCATCGCTTCGATCCGGGTCTGGGTCGCGGCCAGCCGCTCGCTCGGCGAGACCGGCGGATCCAGCGGACAGGCGGCCTTCAGGATATCGAGGGCCTTGAAGGTGGCGTCTTCCAGCGCGTCGAGCAGATCGAGCTGTTCGTCCGTCGGCGACACCGTCTCCTGGATCTTCGCGATCGGGAAATTGGCGAGACCGGGCTTGTCGGTGCCGCAGGCATTGGCGTCATCGGCACCGCCGCGGCCCTGCGCCTGCGCGCTCGTGATTTTCGGACCGAGGGCTTCGAACCGCCGCTGCTGATCGGCCGACAGCGAGTCGTAGAAGCGCTCGAGGGCTGGCCGCACGATCTTGAGGGCTTCGAGGGTTGCCTCGATGCGCTCCAGCATGGTCTGCAGGCGTTCGACCGGATTGCGCGGCACGCTTTGCGGACACGAGTCGCGCATGGCCTCGGCGGCCTCCAGCGCTGCATCGCGCAGCGCGTCCAGCAGATCCTGCTGGTCGGCACTGAGATTCAGCGACGACTGGATGCGGTCGAACGGCCACGCGGTGATCCCCCGTCCGGTCTCGCCGCAGGCGCCTTCTCCGGGAGTCGGCGCGGTGCGGCGGCCCGGAGCGGCACGGTCCTGCTCCTGAACCTGATCTTGGACCCGGCTCTGCGTCTGCGGACGCACCGGGGCTGCGGCCGGTGCCCCGCCGGCAGCCGGGGCGGGCGCGTAGCCCAGCGCTTCCGTCGCGTATTCCGGCTCCGAGTCCCACCAGATGCCGTCGAACAGGTCATCGTAAGCGTAGGCCCAATAGCCACCGTAATAGCCGGTCGGCCAGAAGGTGTAATTGAACAGATCGGCATAGGCATAGGGCCAGAACACCGCTCCGCCGACGCCGAGGCCGATGCCCCACGGAACGAAGCCGGCAAGCAGGCCCCGCCGCCAGGCGCGATCCGGCGCCCAGCGCGCGTAGCGCACCCGCGCATAGTCGCGGTTGCGATAGCGGTTTGCGAACCGGCCCTGGCGCGCGGCGTCGCGGCTGAACCTGTTCTTCATGCGATGCTCGGCGCGGTCTTTCGACCGGCGCGTGTCGGCAATCCGTCTGTTCTGATCGCGCTCGGCGCGCTGCCGCTGGCGATCCTGCCGCGCCTTGTCACGCTGCGCGCGCTCCTGGGTCTTCTTCTGCTGACGGTCGCGCTGCTGTCCCTGACGATCGCGCTGGCGCTGTTGCGCATCGCGCCGGCGCTGTTGCTGGCGATCCTGTCGCTGTTGCCGGTCGGTTTTCTGGCGATCGCGCTGTTGCTGCTGACGCTCCTGGCGCTGCTCCCGCTGCGCTTTCTGGCGATCGCGTTGCTGCTGCTGACGGTCCTGCCGCTGTTCCCGCTGTGTCTTCTGACGATCGCGCTGCTGCTGCTGCCGATCCTGGCGCTGCTGCTGCTGACGATCGCGTTGCGAGCGTTGCCGGTCCTGCCGTTGTTGCTGGCGCTGCTGCTGCTGACCACGCCGCTGTTGCTGGCGTTGCTGCTGCTGGCCGCGTTGCAGTTGCTGGCGCTGTTGCCGCTGCGCGCGATGCATGTCCTGCCGCTGCCCGCGCTGCTGTTGCCGAATGACCCTCTGCTGCTGACGCTGCTGCACCCGCGGTTGCTGGATACGCCGCTGCTGCATCTGACGGCCGCCGCCGCCGCCTCCCATGCCGCCACCGCGTCCTCCGCCACCCTGTCCATCCCGGCGCGCGCTGAAATCAATCGCGCGATCGGCATCTGCGTCGGACTGTGCCGCGAGAGCGGACGGGGAGATTGCAAGCGAAGGAATGCAAAGGAACGCGGCCGTGACGATCGTCAGGCTCGCCAGACGCGCCAATTGCGTTAATCGCAGGATCGTAGCCATTTTCAGGTCCCGTTAAACGCCCCGTTCGATTACTGCCGATCGCGGACGGGCCTGGTTTGACATCGGTCAAAATCCGCCCCGGAACGAATATTATTTTTTGAATATAAAAATCGCCGCGCGCTGGACGGCAGGGAGGGCGCGAACAGGGTAGGGCCCATCGCCATGCGCGGGAAGGAGTCCACAAAGGGGACCATATCGGGGTACAAGCGTGCAGAACGCAGGAGTTGCACGTGGCCCTCGAAATACCCTTCACCCTGACCGACCTGGCCGCCATTGTGAGCGAGCGCGCCACCGCGAGCGCCGAGGCGTCCTATACGCGCAAGCTGCTGGACCGCGGGGTCGAGCATTGCGCGAAAAAGCTCGGCGAGGAGGCGGTCGAGATGGCGCTTGCGTCGGTGACCGAGGATCGCGAGCGGGTGATCGGCGAGGCCGCCGATCTGCTGTTTCATTTTCTCGTGGTGTTGAAGGCGCGGGGCATCGAGCTGACTGAAGTCGAGGCGGTGCTGAAGAAGAGAACCGTTCAGTCGGGTCTGGCCGAGAAGGCGTCGCGGACGCCGGACCGGCGCCCCGCGGATTTGTAGGTTGGCGAGCATGGAACAGCGGGTCGAACCGGAAGTCTCTCCCTATCGCTCGTTCAGCCGCGCCAACTGGGCGGCGTTGCGTGCCGACACGCCGATGACCCTCAATCCGGAGGAGGTCTCGACGCTGCGCTCGGTGCATGACCGCCTCGACATGAAGGAGGTGGAGGACATCTATCTTCCGCTCTCGCGTCTCCTGTCGATGTATGTCGCGGCCTCGCAGCGGCTGTTCCGGGTGCAGCAGAGCTTCCTCGGCACGGAAGATTCCAAGGTGCCCTACATCATCGGCGTTGCGGGGTCGGTCGCGGTCGGCAAGTCCACGACCGCGCGCGTGCTGCAGGCGCTTCTGGCGCGCTGGCCGAACACGCCGAAGGTCGATCTCGTCACCACCGACGGCTTCCTGCTGCCCAATGCGGTGCTGGAACGCGAAGGGCTGATGGAGAAGAAAGGCTTTCCCGAAAGCTACGATCTGCCGGAACTGCTGCGCTTCCTGTCCGGCATCAAGGCCGGACGGCGGCCGATGCGTGCGCCAATCTATTCACACATCGTCTACGACGTGGTGCCGAACGAATGGGTCGAGATCGACCGTCCGGACATCCTGATCGTCGAAGGGTTGAACGTGCTGCAGGCCGGGCGCTTGCCGAAAGACGGCAAGGCGGTGCCTTTCGTATCCGACTTTTTCGACTTCTCGGTTTATATCGATGCGTCGGAAGAGGTGCTGGAGCGCTGGTATGTCGACCGCTTCCTGGCGCTGCGGCTGACCGCGTTCCGCGATCCGATGTCGTATTTCCATCGCTATTCGCGGCTGTCGGATTCCGAAGCGGTGGCCACCGCAAAAAGCATCTGGGACCGCATCAATCTGGTCAATCTGCGCGAGAATATCTTGCCGACGCGGCAGCGCGCCGACCTGATCCTCACCAAGAATGAAGGCCATCTGATCGACGAGGTGGCGCTGCGGCGGTTGTGAGTTGGTCATCACCGGGCCGCGCCGGAGGCGCGCGACCCGGTGATCCATGATGGATTGCCGGGCAAGCCCGGCAATGACCCAAGTTCGTCACGCCGCCCGTTGAGCCATGCCGCGAACTTCCGCCAAAATCGTCGCGAGCTTTTCACGGTCGAGCGGCTTCGACAGGAACGCATCCATGCCGGCGGCGAGGCAGGCCTCGCGATGCTCCGGCAGCGCGTTGGCGGTGAGCGCCACGATCGGCGTACGGCGGCTGCCGGCTTTCGCCTCGATCGCCCGGATGCGGCGCGTCGCTTCGATGCCGTCGATACCGCTCATGCGCACATCCATCAGGATCAGGTCGAACGGCAAACCCGCACCGTTCGCGGCAAGAAAGGATTCCATCGCCGCATGACCGTTCGCCACCACCTGCGGGCGGTGCCCGAGCTTCTGCAACAGCGCACGGGTGAGCAGCGCGTTGATCTCGTTGTCCTCGGCGACCAGGATCGACAGGCCGTCCTTGCGAGGCCTGCCGAAATTCGGCAGCTCGCTCAGCTCGTCCGCGATCTGCGCGAAGCCGTCGCCGTCCATGCGTAGACGTTCGGCCAGCGAAGCAGCCCGGATCGGCTTGACCAGATAGCCGCTGAAGCCGCGCGCCCTCAGGTCGGCGAGTTCGGACCGCGCCGCCGGCGTGATGGTGACCAGCCGACACGGAATGCTGCGGGTCGCTGAGAGCAGCGCGTCGATCGCGTCGTTGCCGAGCACATGGTCGATCAGCACGGCGCTCCATTCGCGCTCCGGCAGCAAGGCCTGCGCAACCGCCTCGTTTGGCGCGATCGCGACCCGCGCGCCCCAGCGCGTCAGCCGCCGCGCCAGCAACGCGGCTTCGACATGCGACGGCGCGACGATCATGATGGCGCGCTGCGTCAGGTCTGGCGCCACGAAGGCCGGCATGCGTTCGGCATCCGCAGCGGGCTGCAGCGGCACCGCGACCTCGAACAGGCTGCCGGTGCCGGGGGCGCTTTCAAGCCCGATGCGGCCCTGCATGCCCTCGACGATGCGGTTGACGATCGCCAGACCAAGACCGGCGCCGTCCGCCTGGCTCGCGCCGGTTTCGGTCTGCTCGAATTCCCTGAAAATCTTGTCGTGATCCGCCGGCGCGATGCCGATGCCGGTATCGCGCACCTTGAACAGGATCTCGCCCGGCCATTCGCCCGGCTCGACCACGATCGCGACGCCGCCTTCGGCGGTGAACTTGACGGCATTGCCGGCGAGATTGAGCAGCACCTGTTTCAGCCGCGTCTCGTCGCCGATCACGCGCGACGGCAGCCGTTCGTCGACATAACTGGCGATTTCGAGACCCTTGCCCTGCGCGCGCACGGCGAGCAATTCGGTCAGGTCTTCGATCATCGCGGCCAGCGGGAACGGGCGCGCTTCGAGATCGAGCCGGCCGGCTTCGATCCTGGAGAAGTCGAGGATTTCCTCGATCAATGCCAGCAGCGTTTCGCCGGATGTCTTCACCGCGCGCGTATAAGTGGCCTGTTCGGGGCTGAGCCTGGTATCGAGCAGCAGATCGGCCATGCCGATGATGCCGTTGAGCGGCGTGCGGATTTCGTGACTCGCCATCGCCAGGAAGCGCGACTTGGCGCGGTTCGCGGCCTCCGACAGGTCGCGCGCTTCCGCCAGCGCGTGTTCCGACATCACCCGGTCGGTGACGTCGCGGCCGACGCTCTGGATTTCAGTTTCGCCATTCGCGCCGCGGACGGCGCCTTCGCGCCACGCGATCCAGCGCGGGCCGGTGGTCGTATCGATCTGCTGATCGAAGACGCGGCTACCGTTCGGCAAGGTCGCGGCATCGCCCTGTTCGAGAACGGCGAAGGAGAAATCCGAGCCAAGTAGCGCATCGGCGGTCTTGCCCGCGAGCTGGCAGACGGCTTCGTTGGCGAAGGTGACCGTGCCGTGCGCATTACGGCGTACGATCAGGTCGCCCTGCATGTCGAGGAACGACAGGGCGCGCTGCTCCGCCTCCTGCAATGTCCAGATCCGGTCGGACAGGTTTTCGTTGCGCTGTTCAAGCGCGAGCGCACGGCTGCGCCACACGCGGTTGCGATAGATCAGGAACGCCGCGAAGGTGCAGACGAAGGCGAACAGCGCCGCAAGGCCGATGGCGAACAGGGCGGGATTGTAGGTCGATGTCCCGGTCGTGGTGGATGCGAGAAGCCCAAGCCCGATCCAGACACCCGCCATCAGGAAGAACGCCATCCGCGCGAAGCTGAACAGAATCGAACGCACCCCGCCTTCCGGCCTGGAAATCGAAAGCATGCCTGACGTCCCGTATCGGCCGCCCGCACATGACGGAACGGCTCCTTGCCCTTGCGGCGAAAGGTGACGGAAGGCGGTTGCGATTGGATTGATGCCGGGGTGTCCGACAGCTTTCGCTTGCGCGGAGCGTTAGCGGCGGCTTGCGCGATTGCAGACAATTTTAGCGATCGGCGGCAGGCGCGTTACGCGGCGCGCCGCATCTCGTCGGTGAGTGCGCGATAGGACAGAGCCTCCGCCAGATGGATGCGGCCGACATGCGCAGCGCCGTCGAGATCGGCGAGCGTGCGCGCCACCCGCAGCACCCGGTGATAGCCGCGTGCCGACAGCCGCATCGCGTCAGACGCATCGCGGAGAAGCGCAAGCCCGGCTTTGTCCGGCTGCGCCACCTGCTCCAGCACGCTGCCGGAGACCTGCGCATTGGTCCGGATCTGCGGCAGGCCAAGCGCCGCATAACGCTGCGCCTGGATGTCGCGGGCGCGCGCCACACGTGCAGCAACCTGCGCCGAGCCTTCGGTGGGCGGCGGCAGGATCAGGTCGGCGGCGGTGACCGCCGGAATCTCGATATGCAGGTCGATACGGTCGAGCAGCGGACCGGACAGTTTCCCTTGGTAATCGGCGGCGCAGCGCACGTTCATGCCGCGCTTGCAGATATAGCCCGGGTCGCTGGCATGTCCGCAGCGGCAGGGGTTCATCGCTGCGACCAGCATGAAGCGCGCCGGATACGTGATGCGATGGTTCGCGCGCGCGATCGAGACTTCGCCGGTCTCGAGCGGCTGGCGCAGCGAATCGATGGCCTGCCCGGAAAATTCGGCGAACTCGTCGAGAAACAGCACGCCGTTATGCGCGAGCGAGACTTCGCCCGGTCGCGCGCGCAGGCCTCCGCCGACAAGCGCCGGCATCGATGCGGAATGATGCGGCGAGCGGAACGGACGGCGATTGGTGAGCGAGCCGCCCTCGATCTCGCCCGCGACCGATGCGACCATCGAGATTTCGAGCAATTCCTCCGGCGTGAGCGGCGGCAGGATCGACGGCAGCCGTGCCGCCAGCATCGACTTGCCGGCGCCGGGCGGTCCGACGAGCAGCAGATTATGTCCACCGGCAGCGGCGACTTCGAGTGCGCGCTTGCCGCTCTCCTGTCCCTTGATGTCGGCGAGGTCGAGCAGCTTGGCCTCGGTTTCGCGGATCTGCGGTTGCGGGCGCGTGAGCACCTGCGTGCCCTTGAAATGATTGGCCAGCTGGATCAGCGACGCGGCGGCCACGATCTCCATTTCCGGGCTGGCCCAGGCGGCTTCCGCACCGCAAGCTTTCGGACAGATCAACCCTTCGCCGCGGGCATTGGCGCCGATCGCCGCCGGCAAGACGCCAGCGACCGGCGCGATGGAGCCGTCGAGCCCGAGTTCGCCCAGCACGGTGAAGCCCGCAACCGCGTCATGGGGGATTGCGCCGATCGCAGCCATCAGGCCGAGCGCGATCGGCAGATCGTAATGGCTGCCCTCCTTGGGGAGATCGGCCGGCGCGAGATTGACGGTGATGCGGCGCGCCGGCAGCGCCAGCCCCGACGCGATCAGCGCGGAGCGCACACGCTCGCGGGCTTCGGACACCGCCTTGTCGGCGAGCCCGACCACGCTGAAGGCCGGCAGGCCGGGCGCGACCTGGACCTGCACATCGACCGCACGGGCCTCGATCCCCTGAAACGCAACCGTGGAAACCCGCTGAACCATCGCCCAAGCCGCCCGCTTGCAGTCTACGCGTTCAAGTAGATTGTGGATGAAGTCTAGCGTATCCGGATATTTCTCACAAGAACATTTGCAGAACAAAACGACTCACGCTAGCTTTTCGTCAACTGGGATGGAGTTGCGAGATGGTCGACCTGAAAACCTTGCAGATGGAGCTTGCCTTCGCCCGCCGTGCCCGCCGCGAAGCGCAACTGGCCGGATCCGACATCGAGCGTCTGATCGAGCGCATGCAGGCGGGACGCACGCTGCAGCAGATCGAGCTGGAAGAGGCGGTCGCGGACGACGACTTCGCTGCGATCGAAGAGTTTCGCCAGGCAGCCTGACGCTCAGTCGGGCTTCGCCACTTCGGGACTGGCGTCCGCCGCCGCAGTCCGTGTGCGCAGCTCTCCGACCAGTGCATCGAGGCTTTGCGCAAACTGCGCCAGCTCGAAATTCTGCGGGTCGTCGTGCTTGTTGCGGATGCCCTCATCCAGCACCGAATGGAAGGCGGGGATCATCCAGAAGCCGGCGCGGCGGCTTGCCACCGTGTAGACGAGTGCCAGCGATTCATATTGTGCCGGGGTGAAGCCGGGCGTGGGCGCAAGAAAATCGTTGCGGCTGCCGTAGCCCTTGAGCGCGCGGCGCGGCTGGATCAGCTCGACATGCAGGAACAGCCCCTTCAATGAGGGTCCGAAATTCTTCGCGGCCTCGAACTTGGTCGCGCGCCAGGGCACGTTGAAGTCATGCGCGAGATAGATCCTGCCACCGCGATTGATGAACACATGGGCGCGCTCGATGTCGTTCGAACAGGCATAGCGGGCGAGATTGTTGATCTTGGGATTGTCGTCGATCGAGACCGGCCAGGGTTGGGTGCGATAGTTCGGCGTCGAGGTGTCGTGGAAAACGATATAGGTCGCGGAACGCGCCAGCGGATCGTTGTCATGCGCGTGCGACACCGGCTGTGCGAGCGTGTCGATCACAGTCTGGCTGGCGCCGCGGTCGCGCAACAGACCCGCCAGCGCATCGCGTGACGGCAGGTCGGTGTCGCCGCCGACGCGCTTCTCCAGCGAAGCAGGCAGGGTCTCCATCGCTGCGCCGAGCCGGCCGACCGGTTCAAGCGGGTTCAGCAGGCAGCGGGCCTGTTCGGCGGGCGTCCCGGCAAACGACTGGGTCTCGTGATCGAATTTGCAGAAGCCCGCGATCTGCCGCTCGGTCAGCACCACCGGCGGGCGTTTGGCGAAACTGCATTTCCCGGACGACGGGAATTCGGTTTCGAATGCCCAGGATGGCGAGCCTAGCGCCACCGCACAGGTCACGAGAGCCAATGAAAGTCTGTTCAAAGCCATGAAGCCGCTGTCGCGTGTCGTTCGCTTCACGCTAACGCAGGCCCGGTCGCGAACACAATCGGGCAAAGGGTATCAGCCTTGCGGCGGTGTGCCGCCCGTGTCCGATGGGTCACGGCGGCTCATGCCTTGCGCTTCGTCTCGATCGCATCCCAGACCATCGCCGCGATGTCCGGCCCGCCGATATTGCGGATCGCGCGGATGCCGGTCGGCGAGGTGACGTTGATTTCGGTCAGGAAGCCATCGATCACGTCGATGCCGACGAAGATCAGCCCACGCTCCTTCAGGGCGGGTCCGAGCCGGCGGCAGATCTCGTGCTCGCGCTCGGTGAGTTCGGTATCCTTCGGCGATCCGCCGCGCACCATGTTGGAGCGAAGGTCGTCCGGCGCCGGCACCCGGTTCACGGCGCCGGCATATTTGCCGTCGACCAGGATGATGCGCTTGTCGCCTTTCTTCACCTCGGGAAGAAACCGCTGCACCATCCATTGCTCGCGGAAGGTGGTCGCAAACAGGTCGTAGAGCGAGCCGAAATTGAGATCGTCGCGGGTGAGCCGGAACACGGCGGCGCCGCCGTTGCCGTAAAGCGGCTTCATGACGATGTCGCCATGCTGTTCGCGGAACGCCTTGATCTCGGCCAGGTCGCGGGTGATCAGGGTCGGCGGCATCAGGTCCGCAAACTCCATGACGAAGATTTTTTCCGGCGCGTTGCGCACATGCGCCGGATCGTTGACCACAAGCGTCTTCGGATGCACCCGCTCGAGCATATGCGTGGTGGTGATATAGGCCATGTCAAAGGGCGGGTCCTGCCGCAGCAGGATCACGTCGAAGTCGGTCAGTTCGGTGCGCTTGCCGTCGCCCAGGGTGACGTGGTTGCCGATCTCGTCGCGCACCTCCAGCGGCTGCACCGTCGCGAACACCCGGTCGCCGCTCTGGGCGAGCTTGTCGGGCGTATAATAGGATAGCGTGTGGCCGCGCGCCTTCGCCTCCAGCAGCAGCGCGAAGGTGGAATCCCCGCGGATATTGATCCGCTCGATGGGGTCCATCTGGACGGCGATATTCAGTGGCATGCTCTTGACCCAGCTTTCTTATTTCAGGTGCAAACGCGTGGTTAATAACTCGCTGCGATGATCCGGCGACGAGTTTTTCCGAACCACCCGGATGTTCCCCGTGGCATTCCCGAGATTGACGATCGCGGTCAAGCTTTACGCCATTTTCGCGTTGGTCGCGACCGTGGCCGTCGCGCTCGCGGTTATTGCGCGGCAGATCGGAAGCGGTGCGCCGGTCGCCGACACGCATAGCCTCGCCTGGCCGCTCGGCGCCATGGCCGTGCTGCTCCTGCTGCTCGCGGCGTCCGGTGCGGCGGTGGTGGGGCGCACCTGCGCTAGGCTGTTCGCGATCACGCGCGTGACCGGGCAACTTGCAGACGGGCAAATCGACGTGGCAATCCCGCACCGCGGACGGCGCGACGAAATCGGCGCACTGGCCGCGTCGATCGCGGTGTTCCAGTCCGCCATGCGGAGCAACAAGGACCTGAACCAGACCGTGCGCGAGGATGCCGAAGCGCGCAGGCAGCGGCAGGATCAGATCGCGGCCGAGATCGCGGCGTTCTCCGCGGATGTCGAGGTGACGCTGCGCGAGCTGATGAAGATGTCGAGCCGCGCCAAGAAGGCTGCGACCGAGCTGGCGCAGGCGGTCGATATCACCGTTGACCGCACCGGCCGCGCCACCCAGTCGTCCGAGGAATCCAACACCAATGTGCGCGACATCGCGTCCGCCGCCGACGAGCTTGCCATGTCGGTGCTCGAGATCGAGCGGCAGGTGTCACAATCGAACGACATCGCGATGAAGGCCGTGGCCGAAGCCGGCGCCACCAATGACACGGTCAAGGAACTGAGCGAGGCGGCCGGCCGGATCGGTGACGTGATCCGGCTGATCAACGACATTGCCGAACAGACCAATCTGCTGGCGCTCAATGCCACCATCGAGGCGGCGCGCGCCGGCGATGCCGGCCGTGGCTTCGCGGTCGTGGCGGGCGAGGTCAAGGCGCTGGCCGGCCAGACCGCGAGGGCCACGGACGAGATCGGAGCGCAGATCGCGGGCATGCAGCAGGCCACCAACCGGTCGATCGCGGCGATCAGCGCGATCAAGACCACGATCCGCGAGATCGGCGATATTTCAAGTGCAATTGCCGCGGCGGTGACCGAGCAGGGCGCGGCGACGCAGGAGATCGCGCGCAGTGTCGAGACGGCGTCGCGCCGGGCGGCCGAAACCACCGATCAGATCGGCAGGGTGACGGAAGCCACCGAAATCAGCCGCGTGCATTCCGAAGCCGCGCACGATGTCTCGGACCGGCTGGGCCGGCTGGCCTCGCAGATGCGCAATCAGATCGAGCAATTCGTCGAGCGTATCAAGGCGGCTTGAACTGCCCCAGCGCTGCGGCACCGCCGGACCGGTCACTCCGTCTCGAACGCGCCCGTAATATGCCGCGGCAGGGATCGCGGCGCGACCAGCACCGCATCGAACCGCATATCGCAAGTCGCATCGTCCGGATGATCCGCGAGCCAGGCGCTGGCGGCCGATGCGATCCTGCGCTTCTGGCGTTCGGTAACGGACCAGGCGGCATCGTCGAGCCGCGCGCGCGCCTTCACCTCAACGAAGATGAGGAGCGGGCCGCGCTTTGCCACGATATCGATCTCGCCTGCGGAAGAGCGAAAGCGCCGCGCGACGATGCGAAATCCTTTTGCGATCAGGAGCGCCGCCGCGCGGTTCTCGGCCGATAGTCCGAGCTTGAACGCAACCTGCCGCTCCGGCGCGGGCACAGGTTTGTCCGCTTTTGTCTTACGGGGCGGCATCGCTCCGTTCCTTCGCAAGCTCGAGCGCGCGCTGATAGACGTCGCGACGCGGCAATCCGGTCGCAGCGACAATTTCGCCGACCGCGTCCTTCACTGACACGCGCGACAGCGCCGCGCGAATGAGCGCGTCGACGTCGTTTGCATCCGGGACCGCTGCTTCACCGGGCGGCGCGATCACGATGACGAATTCGCCGCGCGTTTCGGCATCGCCGGCATAGTGCTCTGCATGCTCGGGCAGCGGCGCGCGCCGCACCTCTTCATGCAGCTTCGTGAGTTCGCGGCAGATCGCGGCTTCGCGCGCGCCGAACCCGGCGGCGAGATCGGACAGGGTCGCGGCAATCCGCGAGCCGCCTTCAAACAACACGATGCTTGCGGGAATACGCGACAATTCGGCGATCCGGTCCCGCCGCTGCATGGTCTTCGCGGGCAGGAATCCCTCGAACAGAAAACGGTCGGTCGGCAACCCGGAGGCCACCAGAGCGGTCAGCACCGATGAGGCGCCGGGCAGTGCGGTCACGGCAAGGCCGTGCTCGTGCGCTTCGCGAACGAGCTTGTAACCGGGGTCGGAAATCGCCGGCGTGCCCGCATCGGAGATCAGCGCAATTGCGGCGCCCTCCGCGATGCGCTTCAGCAATGCCGGGCGCACCGCGGCCGCGTTGTGATCGTGATAGGCCGTGGTCGCGGTGGCGATGCCGTAATGCTCCAGCAGCTTGCGGCTGACACGGGTGTCCTCGCAGGCGATCAGGTCGGCTGCGGCCAGCGTCTGCAGCGCGCGCCAGGTGATGTCGCCAAGGTTCCCGATGGGCGTGGCGACCAGGTACAAACCGGAACTGAGCGCCGGCGCCGGGTAATGCGTGCCCCCGATATGAAATCCACGCCGGGGTTGCGTCATGGCAACACCATGTCAAACACTGCCTCGACCATGACGCCTGCCCGGTTAAACATCCTGTCACAATATGCCAGATTGCGCCGGTAGGCGCCTCGTCCAGCCGCGCGTCTCGCTCCTGAATCTGGCTGGGTCCGGGTCGATGCGAAACTCTGTCCGTTTATCACGCCGGCACTTTGCCCTTTCGGCGGCCTCGCTCGCGGCGGCCGGCCTGACCGGCTGCGCTGCGAATAACGGCGGCGTCGGTTCCCCGATTGGCGAGGCCCCGGTGGTCCCGGCCGAGCCGCCGCAGGCGGGCTCCGAGATCGGCGGCGGGCAATACAAGGTGGCGCTGATTTTGCCGCTTTCCGCCGGCGGCAATGCCGGGATGGCGGCGCAATCGATGAAGAACGCCGCCGAGATGGCGCTCTCGGAATTTTCCAGTGCGGACATCCAGCTTCTGGTCAAGGACGATGCCGGCAATCCGCAACAGGCGCGCATGGTCGCCAGCCAGGCCATGGACGAGGGTGCCCGGGTCGTCCTCGGTCCGCTCTTCGCGAAAACGGTGCAGGCCACCGGCGCGGCGGCGCGGCCGCGCAATATTCCGGTCATCGGCTTTTCCACCGATGCCAGCGTTGCCGCCCGCGGGGTCTATCTCCTGAGCTTTCTGCCGGAAACCGATGTCGTGCGGGTGCTCGCCTATGCCTTCACGACCGGCAAGCGCTCCTATGCCGCGATCGTGCCCGAGAATGCCTATGGCTCTGTGGTGGAGGCGACCTTCCGCGAGGAGGTTGCCCGGCGCGGCGGTCGCGTTGTCGCGCTCGAACGCTACACCAAGGAACGGCTGCCGGCCGCGATCGGCGTGATCGCTCAGGCCGCACGCGGCGCCGACGCAGTCTTCATTCCGGACGGCGGCGATGTGGCGCCGACCATTGCGCAGGGGCTGGTGAGTGCCGGCGTCAACACCAAGCGCGTGCAACTGCTCGGCACCGGGCTGTGGGACGATCCGCGCATCTTCAACGACGGATCGATGCTGGGCGGTCTTTACGCCGCTCCCGACCCGGCCGGTTTTGCCAATTTCGTGCAGCGCTATCAGGCGCGCTATGGCAGCGAGCCGGTTCGGACCGCAACGCTGGTTTATGATTCTGCCGCGCTGGTCGCGGCGCTCGCGCGTAATCAGCCCGGGCAGCCGATCACCGACCAGACGCTGACAAATCCGTCCGGCTTTGCCGGCATCGACGGGATTTTCCGGTTCAAGCCGGACGGCACCAACGAACGCGGACTGGCGGTGATGCGGGTTGCCGCGGGCGGCGGCCAGATCGTCAGCCCGACGCCGAAATCGTTTGGCGGATCGGGGACGTAGATTTTCGGCCGAGACTAAGCCGCGAGATCCGCAACCACGGCATCCAGAATCGGGAACGCAGCCTGGGTGACACGCAGCCGCCCGTTCGCTGTGGTCTCAACTGCGCCTTCCGCCAGCAGGATCGCAATCCGCTTCTGGTCGAGCGGGCGCCCGGACAAGGCCTCGTAGCGCTGCGGATCGATCCCTTGGCGAGCCGCAATCCCATCAGCAGATATTCGTCGGCGCGTTCCTCGCGGGTCAGCACCTCGTCGACAACGAGCCCGTGTCCCATGCCCTCGACCCGCATCAGCCAGCTCTCGGGCCGCTTCTCGGTCGCGGTGGCGTAACGGCGGCCGTCCTGTTCGATGCGGCCATGCGCGCCGGGCCCGACGCCGGCATATTCGTCGCCGCGCCAATAAACCAGATTGTGCCGGCTTTCCGCACCAGGTCGCGCGTGATTGGAAATCTCATAGGCCGACAGGCCGGCTGCGTCGCAGACCTCCTGTGTCAGGTCGTAAAGTTCGCGCGCAACGTCGTCGTCCGGCGTCACCAGCTTGCCGCTCTTGTGCAGGGCGAAGAACGGCGTGTCGGCCTCGATGGTGAGCTGATAGAGCGACAGATGCTCGGCGGCCTCGGCGATGGCGCGCCGCAATTCCTGCGCCCATGC
>CAZXJZ010000077.1:0-19768 GCA_964641065.1 uncultured Hyphomicrobiales bacterium
CTTCTCTCCTTGCAGCTGCGGAAGGCGAAGCAGTGCGGCGATCTCCGCGGGACGCTTGTCGGCGGGGCAGCGCCGGCGCAAGAGCGCAATGTTCGGCCGGTCTACGTCCCGCACGAAGACAGTGGCATCGGAAATGCCGAGCGAGGCAAGGATCCGGGCCTGCATCTCTCTGCCGGCGGTGGCAGTGAAGGCCAGGATCGGGGGCGAGCCAAGGTCTGCACGCACTTCTGCGAGCTTTCCATACTCGGGGCGGAAGTCGTTGCCCCACTGATCGACGCAATGTGCCTCATCGACCACGAGAAAAGATGGCGCAGATTCAGATAGGCAGTCGCGCTCATTCTTGCTGCGGACGAAGAACCGCTCCGGCGCCACATAGAGGAGTTTGAATGCCGATCGCGCGAGCATGGAGTAGCGGGTTTCCTTCTCCTCCTTGGACAGATCACTGTTGATGAAGGTAGCCGGTATTTTCTTGCGCAGAAGGGACGAAACCTGATCGGTCATAAGAGACTTCAAGGGGGAGACGACCAAGGACACATTGCTGCGCAACAGGGCGGGAAGCTGGAAGCATAGCGTCTTGCCCGAGCCAGTAGGGCTTACTACGAGGATTGACTTGCCCGCCAGCGCCGCGAGCACAATCGTCAGCTGGCCCTGGCGGAAGCGGTCTACGCCGAAAAGGCGCAGCGCCGGACCGAGGGTCTCGGTACGCTCGACCACGACACCTTCTTGATCGAGCCACTTTGCGAAGCGGATTGCCCACCTTTCCAATACGCGCCGTGCCAAGCCGCCTTGGAGCGTCGGATGGTGAGCCGCATGGCAGCCGTCGCAGAGGGTGATGAGGTTGGAAAGCTCGTCGGTGCCGCCCATCGAACGCGGCAGGAGGTGGTGAATATCGGCTTCAGCAGAGCGCAATTGTTCGCCACAGGAGACGCAGCAGAAATCGTCCCGCTGTAGAACCAGCTGCCGTATCGCCTGCCATTGCGAAAGCGCCGTCGGCGAGTATCCAGTCATCCCGTTCAAGATTCAATCGACACGACGCGGCGGATTTCCTGACTGCGGAAGCCGATCATTGATGGTTGCCTGATGCCGGGCAACGAAACTACATCATAGAGTTCGCTGACCACGCGCTCGAAGCGCAGCCAGAAAGATCCGACGAAATTATTGCAGGACGGCAATGGCAATAGCAATCGGGTTGCGCAGCGGTCACACTAGGTCAGTGCGCAATGAGCTTGACTGCCAATCGCGATGCCCGACCAAGATCCTTTGGCACGTTCATGAATGTTGTCGCGCCGAATCTGCTCGTACGCATGTCAGTCCCCCTAAGGAACACACTCGGCCCGAAACGGGGGCAGCTACGGGGAGCAGGTCACGCTTATTCGGCGTTGGGGGTCCGCCTGCTTCTTATGTCTTCTAACTTACGCTGAACTCTGATTTCGCTTGACCGTACCTGTTTGACCGGCGGTACGATTCCCCTCTCGAGGCACTGAAAATTGTTATGCTGTGCATACAGAGGATCACGGTTTCCTATCAAAGGAAGTGCAAGATCTTTGAAGGTGTTGGAGCCTTCGAAGATGCCTGCATGTAGCGTCACAAGGTCGGGTTGGCTTTGTCCGAAGACAGTTTTTTGGTTTGGCGTCACGGAAACGTAACACACGAATGTGTTTCCATCAGCCTGAACTCCGGCCTTCAGCCAAAGCAACCTCGCGTTTTCCGGCATTTTAAGCTGATTGAGTTGCTCGGGAGTGAGTTGTGCATCTGGAATCTTCCGCGAGTCTATCACCTCTTGCGCTTTTTCATTTATCTGTTTGATGGCACTCGCACTGCAGCCCGCGAGACAAGAGAAAAAGACCAACAAAAATCCGAGCTTGAGCATGATGACCCTCAGTCCGCACGGAGACGGCATAACTTGCCTTCCAGAACCAGACAAGATTTGCGAACTGCCGCCGTGAATTGGAACTGATTGCGAGCATTCCGCTGAATTGAAGGAGCCGTTCGAAACCTACGTTGCTGCTAAGGCGCTAATCCGGACTCCCGCGCTGTCTGGATAAGGCGGTTGCGCAAGATTCTTTACTGTCAATCGGATTCCCTAGATTTCCGATAATCGCATTGGCGCCGTCCTTTAGGCGAGCATTTGCGGAGTTCTGGCGTGGCTAGCTTTGATTCAAGTGCGCAATGGTCGCAGCATCACCCGTGATCTGGTCCCGCCCCCTTCAGCAAGGCCAGCCGGATGGCTGCGTGCGTCGAAAACATATTGCCGCCTTTGGTCGCCGCCTCAATGATCCGCTCTGCCGCCACCTGGGCGGAGGGTGTTGGTCTTAGTCGCACCACTCGATCGGCCGCGTCACCAAGGGTGCGCAGAACCGTGCCGTCAGAGAGATGGATCGGAGTTATGAGTTGGCGGGACCAATCCGGATTCGTCATCGGAAACAGCCGCAGATCACACGAGATCGCAGTACGCAAAGAAAAAGCCCGGTCGGGGGAACCGGGCTGTATTCGTCGCCGCTCCGCGGGATGGGGTAGAAGCGGCGGCTTGCGATATGAACCCACGCCGCCCGCAGACGTTCCACCCCTTCGAAGATTATTCGGTGACGCTGGGGTCGATCAGGCCGGCGAAACCTCCAGGCCGACGACACGGGCACACGATCCCTGGAGACGGAACGGCTGCAGGTGTGAGCGTTCTTGCCCCACCCATACATAGCCGGCCGTCGCCGGGTACTGGTGCGACAACTGCCAGAAAGAAACGGATGTAGAACTCACCTAAAACGACTGAGGAAACTGCAGCACTGCCGGCGCGTCGGCACTTATTTACTTGTCGCGTCGCTGCGCATTGTCCTGGCGTGACTGTGATGCCGTGCCGCCGCCCTCTGCAACCCGATCGACTTCAGCGATTGCGTTCTCCAGATGCCGAGCGGTCGCGTGTAATTCGCCCATCCTCGCGACGTTCAATAGCTCAACCAACGTTGTCCGAATTTTTTGCGCCATCGCTTGCGCGTTCAAATTCTCACTTTCCGCGTGCAATAGACCACTCCCGCCAGACACTGCCGACAACACGCCGCCGCCGACTGCGTTCCATTCAAGGTTGTAAAAGTTCCATTATATGGAAATGAGATCGTACCGGCTGTTACGTTTTTTATAGGAAAGCAAAAAGGGTAATTATGCCGATAACCAAGTGAAGGTTGTAGAGTGGTCATCGTTGTGAGTTTGAATTAATGTGACGAGAAGTTGCGGCAAGGAAAGCGGGAGCGGATTCATGCCCAGTAATAGGGTGGAATTGGCACAATACGTCTGTGACATCGGAGTCGACCTCATTCCATTGCTGAAGACTCATGGTCTTGAGGCGACGGCGCATTGCCTTGAGATGGCAGTGTTCAGCGCGGCGCCGGTGGTCAACCAATCGCTCGCGAGCACCGAACCGACAAAGCATCACCTTAAGCTTGTCCGCAATTCGCCATAACGCCACGCCGTCCGCTATGCCCGAACGGCTTTACAGCGACACCTGTCAGCTTTGACAGGTGCGATCAAATAGCACACTGCGCCGAACGGGAACGGTCAGGCACTCGGTCAGGGAACGAACGAGTCGCAACCTGGATCAAAGAGCCGCGTATGATTTGGAACAACCCATTCGGATCGAAGTCTTCGATCGCCCTACTTGGCCTTGGCGCATGCAGCGGGCTCGTTGCGGCTTTTGCGCCGCTACCACCATTCGCTGAAGGATTGCTCTACGGGAGCGCAGGGACCGCCATAGTGATGACTGTGGCCTATCTCTATTCGGATAACCGAAGGTCGTTGCCAAAGCGCAAGACCAATCGCGACCTCAGTTCAGACACCGCGCTTCGCAGGCCGTTTGACCCGTGAGGCCGCCTCAGTTTGCGGCCTCATTCGAAAACTTCGCGATTAGTGCCCAGATTGCTTTTGAGGGTGGTGAGGGACGATGACGCTCGGTAACATTGCGGGCATTATTTCTGTGACCTGCTGGGTCCTCGCCGTCGCCATTCCATTTCTCGGCCCTTGGCCACAAGTGAAACCCTATGGTTTCCTGTGCGGCCTTGTTGGCTTCGTTGCCGCAGCAATCTCGGTGGTAGCCCCGAAGCGAGTGGACTGATCTGATTGGGCAAGTGGTCCATTTCGGCCGTGCCGCGCGGCTAGCTGCCCATCAACGGGATTAACTAGCGTTCGCTCTGCAACCCTCTTGCCTTCACGCACCGGTTGCGGAAAGCTTCCCCTGCATGTCTGGGGAGACGCATGGAAACCGAGCACCTTTACGCCGTTGCTATAGCGATTGGGGCTGCCGCGCTGCTGGCAGGATTAATGCGTTCACGGCGCAAGGCACGGGCGCTTGCGCAAGCACGGCGTAAAACGAAGAGATTCTACGACGAAGTTTACGACCCCAAAAATCGAACCCCGCCCTCACCTGGCGAGTAACCCGCCGCCTTTCAGCATCCCGAGGCACCGGCATCGCGCGTTGCCCGGAGTTCATTTGGCGGCGGTCGACCTTTCCTGCGAACCTGGCTCATGCAGACCATCCGGCCGAACAATTCACCCAGTCCCACCGCGAGCTGCATGCGAACGAGCCTGCGCCATGCGTTGATGATCAGGGACGAACCTGACGCCGACTGCCTTCACATCATCATTTGCGCCGAAAAGCGGATGGCAGATAAAATTGATAACAACTTTCGGCGCGGCCGGATTCTTGACCTTGACCCAATGCTGCACGGTTCGGTTTGCTGGCCTGCTTTGACCCTGTGGAATAGTTTGAAGCCGCAGTGGCATAGTTTGCCGCACCGAGTCAGCTCGCATTCAACTGACCGATATAGTTTAACCCGGCGGGAGCAGACCGATGGGCGTATTTAGTGCACTAAAGAAAGTGATAACCGGAGAAGTCGTCAAGCAAATCGACACCGCGGTCCAAGGGGGACTGTGTACGATGTCCCTGCGTCTAAAGAGAAACAGGGCCTCTGGTGACCACTATGTCGTCCTCGCCGGGCTCTCTAGCGGCAACTATCAATACTTTCCCATGGATAAAAACGATTTTGAACAATTTGCCAAAGCGGTTGAATCAATCGGCAAGTCGCTGAGACAAGCGTCACAGAAAGAGTGAGGCAGCCGATACCCCTCATCCCTGATCTCGTGCAACCGCAGCGGACCGGAACCGGCTGTCCTGGCCGGAGTCGAGGGCTTGGGAATGCCGACGGGCCAGCTTCCGTTAATTTTACGTGAGGGCCATTTCACGTGTGATGATGGTGATTGGCGGGGACGCTTCCACAGCCTTTCGACAGAAATCTCCGGGAACAGTCCAATGCCAAGCAGAAAATGACTGGCCATGGGCCCTGATGGGCAGCGGCCGGGCGACTAAGCATCAGTCTGAGTCTTCACGAGGACATCGCTGGTTTGCGACGACCATAGCCTGAGCTAGGTTCGAAGCCACGCAGAAGCGGAACTCGCAGCGCTGCGCGACAAGGCCCCGGATTCCCGTGTGAAGTCAGTTGACGTGCGGCTTGCGCCGCGCGCCAGTAATGGGTGCGTTACGCGTCCGTCAACGACTCTCCACAACAGCATTGACGCACGTTTGACGGGAGTAAGATCTTGAATTATAACTCAACTTAAGCGTTAGCTCTAATCAGAAAAGCGTTCAATATCAATGAGTTGCGTGGGTGACGATCGTTCTGTGCAGCCGCCGGGCAAGCTCAGCCTCAGGTTGATTGGCGCTTTCCAGCTCGTTTTGGAGCCCGACCACCGACTCGTCAATGTCAAGAACAAGAAAGCCAGGGCATTGCTTGCCTATCTGGCGATGCAACAAAATCTTTCGGCGCCAAGAACCAAGCTGGCCAATATGTTCTGGCCCGACTGCACGGATGCCAATGCGCGTCATTCCCTCAGGCAATGCCTCGTAAGCCTTCGCAAGGAATTGCACGGTGTTTCGCCTGATCTGGTTCAGGTGAGCGGTGAGACCATTGCTCTCGACGCGCAATTCATCGAAGCAGACGCCTCCCGGCTGTTGGAACTTGATCTCCGCACCGAACGCTCTCAGCTGGCGGCGGTTCTGCCGTCTGTTCGCGGTGATTTCCTGTCCGGTCTTGAGATCAATGACACATTCTCGAGCTGGGCCTCCGACTTGCGGCGCCGCGTCGTTCAGAAACTAGAGGAACTCCTGCTCGCAATCCTCGAGGAACCTCTGAATGACGACGTCACGGCCAAGGCGGTTGTGGCGGCCCAGACGCTGGCAGAATTTGAACCCTTTTGCGAAAACTGCCGCCGTCTGCTTATCGGACTGACTGCGCGGGTGCACGGCCCTGATCGAGCCCTCGCCGAATACAGAGCCTTTGTAGGGCTTCTCCGTCGCGAAGGCTTGGGAGAACCCGAAGCGAGAACGCTGGAACTCATCCACCAGATCGAGCAGCTTCCTGTTCGAAGCACCCCGCAATTGGCCGGGCCGCGGGCCTTGGAAGTTGAATACGCGGGCAGCAGTAATCTGTCCGGTCAGGACAGCTCGGTTTTTCATCGTCCGAATGTCGCGCCGGACCAGGTCATCGGCGATGTCCAACCCGGAGCACCGGATCCCGCTCCAAAACGGCGCGCTGGACACTTCCGCTGGACCGAAACAGTTTTACGACTTGCTGCCGCAACCGCTTTGATCATGGCGCTTCCACTCGCACTTCAAGGCGTGGATCGCTTTATACATGTTGATAAAGCCGAAGCGACATCGGTGTCGGCGCTGTTGGCGAACGCGCAGGATGATCCGACGTTTCGTGCCATTCCGATCGTAGTCCGGCCATTTCAAGGGCTGGCTAATGACGATCCCTTGGCCGAACAGCTTCGGGACATGATCTCGCACACCGTGTCCTTGATTCCTGAGCTGAACATGCTTTCCCGGTCGGATCCGGAATTGGCGCCTTATGTGCTGGATGGCAAAATAGCCACTGAGCTAGGTTCGCAAAACCTGACTGTGGAACTGTCGAGGTCAAGCGGGGAACTGCTGTGGCGCGAAAGCTTCAAGCTCAACGAAAGCCCATCGCCGGCAGGCAAGATCGCTCAACGGATCACGCGAGAAATCGAGCTTGCGCTGATCAAGGCCGAGTCCCGCACCGCAATCGCACGCGGCGACGCCAGCCTGAAATCGCTGTTGCTTACTGCCCGAAACGTGCACACACGCGGTGTTTCGTCGAATACCGAGGTTGATGGTCTCAAGCTGTATGAGAAGGCGCTGGCGCTGGACGATGATTCTGCCCAAGCTCTGGTCGGCGTTTCGGCACAGATTTTGACGTCACAATCCCATTCCCTCAGAGCGGATACCGACCTCAAGAAGCGAGCCGAAGCCTATCTTCGGACCGCCATCAGCATCGATCCGAACATGTTCCTTGCCCACTTTCACATGGGCATGCTGCACAAGAACCGCGGACAGGCTGGCCAGGCGATCGCAAGCTTTAACCGCGCGCTGCAGCTCAATCCGAGCTTTGCCCCAGCTTATGCAAATCTGGGGCACGCCCTGATGCTGCAGGGCAAATTGGATGAAGCGCTCAGCAATGTCCGCCATGCGATGAACATCAGCCCCAATGACGGGTTCTTTGCGACCTGGAGCGTGTTTGCAGGCGAAATTGAACTCGAGCGAGGTAACACCGAAGCAGCCATCGATTGGTTTCGCACCGCCATCGCCCGCGGGCCGCACTTGCCGCGCCCTTACGGCTGGATTGCGGGTGCATATGAAATTGCCGGCGATTCGGCCTCATCGGCGGACAGCATGCGCCAGTTCCGCGCGATGATTGGCGAGCGAGAGGCCGACGGTCTCATGGAGCGGTTGCGAAGGGTCCCCGAGGGTGGCTTGGCCGGAACCCGGCCAACGCTTTACCGCGCGATAAAGCTCGCGGCGCAGCGACACCCATAAATTGACCAAATAGCCGACGCGGGAACGGCGGTCGGTGTGGCTCATTAACACTAACAAATTGTTTCTTCGATTTTAGACACCAATAAGGATTTGCGGCGGGGTTTTTGACACCCCTTTGACGGTCGTTTGCCGTCCCTCGTGAGAAGTATCCCCGTGCCGTTAAGGCTTCGGTAACCAAGAAGCCAGGGCGGTTCGGGATGCGTATCACCAAACGAGGGTTGTCATGGCGATTACAGTTACGGTTGGACTGGGCGGCGGCTACGATTATGAAACTATCCAGGCGGCCATCGATGCCGCCAGCCCGGGCGATACCGTCCGCGTCAGCGACGGCACCTATTCCGAAAACCTGCTGATCACCAAGTCGATCACCCTGATCTCGGAAAATGGCCGCGACGCTACGACAATCGTCGGCTCGAACGCCTCCGGTCTGCTCGGCACCATTCAGATCACGCCCAATGTCGACGACCTGCGGCTTGGCGATATCGGCCAGGGCTTCACCATCCTCGGTATTGATGGAACCCCGGGGCTCGAAAAGGCGGCGGTTTATCTGCAGGGTGCCCATGACGGTCTGATCATTCAGGGCAACGACATCGTCGCCAACGGCGACGCCGGCCTGATGAGTGAGTTCGGCCAGGCCGTCACCAACGCGCTGATCGATTCCAATATCTTTTCCGGTCAGACATTTAACGACCCGAACCCGGCCGGCAACGGCTTTGGCGACCAGTTCACCCTGGCGAATGTCCCCCGGCAGCTCGTGGTCCTCGGCAGCAACAACGGCCCCTCGAGCAACATCACCTTCACCAATAACGAGGTGACCGGCACCGCCGGCGGGCTCAACGATAGCAATCAACCGCAGGGCAACACCCTCGTCACCATCGACGCCGCCAATTCGACCATCGCCGACAACGATTTCACCGGCTTCACCAACCGGTTCGCAACACAGTTGCGCGCGCGCGATGGTGGCACCGATATCCAGAGCAACACCTTCAGCAACGACCAGGGCGGCAATCTCGGTGTCTATGTAGAGAACGACGGTAACCCGGGCGTCTACAGCAACTCCTTTGTCGGGTCCGACGGGAACGATACGATCTACGCATCCGCTGGCAATGACAACATCGACGGCGGCGACGGCAGCGACACCTTTGACATGACCGCGGCCGGTGCCGGCGGAACCTTGGTCGATCTTCAGTCCGGCCTCGCATTCTCGAGCAACACCGGCATCGACACTTTAACCAACATTGAAAATGTGCGCGGCAGCGCGGGCAGCGATAGCCTGAACGGCGACGCAAGCGCCAACGTCTTTTTCGCAACGGCTGGAGCCGACGTCATCGACGGTCGCGGCGGCTCGGACACCTTCAACGCCGCAACTGCCGTCTCCTCGGTGAACATCAACCTGTCTACCGGCTCGGTCACTGGTGCGTTTACTGCGTCTTTGACGTCGATCGAGAACGCGGTCGGCGGATCGGGTAACGACACCTTCGTCCAATCGGTAAACAACAACGGCTTTGACGGCGGTTCGGGCACGGACACGGTGATCTATGAGGGTTCCGTGGCCGCAACGAACATCGGCTTCACGGGCGGCGCGTTTGTCGTCCAGGCTGCGGGACAGGGCACCGACACGCTGACCAACATCGAAATGATCGACCCGGCTGGCGCGGGCGGCGCAAAGATCCTGCTGGTCGGCGGTGGCGGCTTCGCTACCATCCAGGAAGCGGTGACCGCTGCGAATGCCGGCGACACGATTATGGTCGCGCCCGGCACTTATGCCGGCAACATCCTTATTGACAAGCCGCTCACGCTTTTGTCGACGGACGGCAGCGGCACGACCCGCATTGAAGGCTCGGCGACCGGCGGCGGTCTTGGCACGATCATGATCGCGCCCGGCGTAAACAACGTCACCATCGGCGATACGGGCAAGGGCTTCCACATCGTAGGCTACGACGTCGCAACCCATGCGATCGAGCATGCCTCGATTTATCTGCAGGGCGCGCATTCCGACATCACGATCCGCGGCAACAATGTCGAGGCCGATGGTGAGGCCGGACTGCTGTCCGAGTACAACGCTGCATTGTCGAACATCGTGGTGGACCAGAACGAGTTTTCCGGCATTACTTTCTTCGACCCTCCGAATGTGCGCGTCGACGGCACCACCGAGAATGCGCCGCGTCCGCTGGTGTTCCTCGGCACCAACAACGGAACCGACGGCATTGCCAACAATATTCAGTTCACCGACAACCAGGTGACCGGCACTGCCGGCGGATTCAAGTCGGGCGGCGCGCAGGCCGGCAACGTGCTGGTGAATATCGACGCGACCGACGTGGTGATCACCGGCAACAGCTTTACCGGGTTCACCCATCAAGGCATGCCACAGCTGCGCTCGCGGGAAGAAAATCCGACCATCGAGAACAACGATTTCTCGAACGCCAATGGCGGCACAACCGGGCTGCTTGTGCTCGATGACGGTTCGGCTGGCACCGTCGACAACAACACTGTGACCGGCGCGGTTATCGTTACGACACCGTCAGGCACGGAGATGGGGTTCAGCTCCATCCAGGCGGCGGTGAACGCCGCTCCGGCCGGATCAACGGTCTCGATCGCGGCCGGCGTGTATGCCGAGCAGGTCGTCATCACCAAAAATCTGACGCTGATTGGCGCCGGTGACGATACCGTCATCACCGCCCCTGCTGGCACTATCGACGCTGACAATTACGGTGCCGGCTCGCGCGCCTCGATCATTACCGTCACCAACGGGGCAAATGTTACCATCCAGAATCTGTTGGTGGACGGCGAGGGCCGCGGCGACCAGCTGGAGGGCGGGGCTGCCGACTTCCACGGCATTGCGCTCATCAACGCCGGCGGCACCATCGAGAATGTGACCGTCATCGGCATCCGCATGCCGCTCGATGGCGAAGGTCATGTCTCCGGCGTTCAGCAGGGCCGCGCCATCTATGCGAACAATGCGGACGGCGCATCGCGCTCGCTGACCGTAAGCGACAATACGGTTGAGGACTTCCAGAAAAACGCGATCGATCTTCGCGGCGCCGGCCTTACCGTCGACGTCAGCGGCAACACCATTACCGGCAATGGCACGACTCCGACCACCGCGCAGAACGGAATCGTCCTGGGCGTGACCGGCGAAGTCACAGGGAACGTCACCGACAACACCATCTCCGAGATCGGCTACACCGGCCCGGCCGATGCAACCTCGGCCGGAATCCTGAGCTACGGCTCTGATGTCACCATCGCGGACAATACTCTGACAGCCCCCTCGCCCGAAATGGGCGAGACCCTTAAGGCCGTCGGCATCAACATACTGAACGACGATACCGGTTCGGACGTCCAGGGCAACAGCCTCACTGGCTTCACAACAGGCATCGTATCGGACGGAGACGGTGGCCAACCCACGCTGTCAACCAATACCTTCTCCGGTAATGGTGCAAACCTTGAGGTGGTCAACCCGCAGGTGGCGGTCACCCTTGTGGGCACGGAAGATGCGGACTCACTGTCCGGCGGAAGCTTCAGCGACACCATCACCGGCAACGGCGGAAACGATACGATCGACGGCAATGGCGGCATCGATACCGTGGTCTATGCCGACACGTTGGAGATTGGCGATGTCAGCTATAGCGCTGGAGTCTGGACAGTAACAACCTCCACCCAGGGGACCGATACCCTGACCGACGTCGAAGTGATTGACCACGGCGGTTCGAACAACATTCTGCTCGTCGGCGGCGGCGGCTACGCCAGCATCCAGGCCGCAATCGATGCGGCGAACGAGGGCGACACGATCCTGATCGCAGAGGGCAGCTATGGCGCGTTTACGGTCAATGTCGACAATCTGAGCATCGTGGCTGTCGGGGATGTAACCATCCAGGGCACGTTCCGTACCGACAACAACATCGTCGGCGATACCAAGGACTTCTTTACCACGGCGACCTCCTACTCGAATGCTGCCGGGGTCGGCGTGACCATTGCGGCCGACGGTCTCACGCTGGAAGGCATCACGATCAACGGCTTCTACCGCGGCGTCACGTTCGGCGACGGCGTGGACAGCACCCTGATCAAGGATGTCAACATCAGCGACGGCGTCACCGGCTATTACAAGACCGAGGTGGCGGACGTCAGCAACCTGACCATCGAGGGTGGCACGGTCTCGCAGGTTTATCTCGGCATCGATTTCACGAAAACGCCGGCCAGCGGCGACGGCCTGCTGACCGACCTGACCGTCGATGGAACAACGTTCGAACACATCACGCAGAAGGGCATCTATATCGAGACCCTGAGCAACGGCCTGTTTACAGACATCGTGATGAACGACGTCGGCCAATATGGCGGCGGTCCAGCCTTCGGCGCCAACGGCGCCCACGGCGCCGGCATCGACATCAACCTGAAATACGAGACCGACTACCAGAACATTGTCATCGAAGATTTCCAGATGACGGATGTCGGCCTCTCGAATGGGCTCGGCACGCCGCATGGCAACGCTGCGGCCATCGCTGTCAAGGCGCGCGATGATGCGCCGAGCTACAGCGGAAATCCGGCGGAGTTCGACGGCATTCTGATCATCCAGAATGGCACCATCGACGGCACCTCGACCGGCATTCGCGCCGGTGAAAACGGCAAGTCCGTTGCTGGTCCGGCCGTGGACATCCAGAATGTGACGATCACCGATGCGGCGCTTGTCGCAGTCGATAACGACACGCAATCGAGCGTCGTCATCGGTGACGGAGCCGGTAACGACACCCATGTCGGCAATGTCGCCCTCAGCGACACGGTGACCTACACCGATACGTTGGAGGCGGGCGATTTCTCCTATGCCGGCGGCACCTGGACGGTAGGTACCGATACGGAGGGCGACGATACGCTGAGCGATATCGAGATCGTCGAGCATGGCAGCGCCGGCCGCTTCCTGCTGGTTGGCAATGGCGGCTTTGGCACCATTCAGGACGCTGTCAACGCGGCTATGTCCGGCGACACCATCCTGATTGCACCGGGGTCCTATACCGGCGCCGTTACGATCTCGGCCGACAAAACCGGGCTTACCATCCTGGGTGCCAATCATGGCGTCGGCCATGACGGCGACCGCGACGCGGAATCGAGCCTCGAAGGCGGCTTCATCGTCTTCGCGGACGGCGTGTCCATCGACGGCTTCGAAATCACCGAAGGCACCAGTGTGTTTGGCGAAACAGCAGGCGTCTATGTCCAGGCTGCGAATGTCACGATCACCAACTCGATACTCGATCGCTCCGGAACACCAGACGGCGACGGGTCGCGCGGCGTTGTTAATGCGGTCGGCAACGGCGACGGTCTGACCGTCACCAACAACCAGATGAGTGGCTGGGCTACCGGCGTCTATGTGCAGGGCGCCGATAACGTCACTGTGTCGGGCAATGCGCTGACCGGCAATTATGTCGGCATGTCGGTCGACGCTTATCCGGGCGACAACGACAATCTGCAGGTGATCGGCAACACCTTCGACAACGAACTGGAAGATCTCGGCATCGGAGCAGCCGGCGGTACGTCCAGTGGCGCGATCGAAGGCAACACCTTCACCAAGGGCATCTTCGACTACGATCCGGCAGATAACGCAGGCCTGGTTGGAGACAACACGATCGACCTGCCGGTGGTCGTCACGGTGCCGGGCACCAGCACGCAGATGGGCTTCGGAACCATCCAGGAAGCGATCGATGCAGCTCCCGCGGGAGCGGTCGTGACCATCGCGGCTGGCGCCTATGCTGAGAACCTCGTCATCACCAAGGGTATCACCCTGGTGGGCGTCGGCGACGTCACCATCGAGCCGACTGATGGCGAGCCGATCACCATCAGCGGTGATCTTGGCGGAGACGATGTCACATTGCAGAATCTCGACATCGTCGGCAATACAGGCGACTACGGCGTGTACGTCACCGATAATGCCAATGTCGGCACGTTGTCTATGCACCAATCCAGCATTAGCGGGGCCGGTAGCTACGCGCTGTTCGTCTATAACGCAGACACAAATCAGACGCCGAGCGCGGCCGAGGTGGTGGTCACCGATACCACCTTCGCCAATAACGGCTATGACGGTGCCCCCGGCGCAGCGCATATCAAGCTGTTCGGCTTCACCGGCGATGCGACGATCCAGAACGTCACTATCGAAGGCGGCTCGGGCGGTGTCACGGCGCCGAACAGCCTCACTCTCCCGGAATACGGAATCGAGATCACCGGCGTTCCCAACAATCTACTGGGCGCTGCGACCCCGCCGATGGGTCAGATTTCGATCGACAATGTAACGATCACCGGCCAGTTCGAAAAGAACACGGTCGCGATCTGGAATTTCGGCGATATCGACGGCCTCACGATCGATGGCCTCGATCTCTCCGCTACCGAGACTGCCTGGGGTCCGGTGTTCAACATCGACGGGGTCACCGCAGACTACGACGCCTCGGCCTTCGACATCGTTCTGCCGAGCGGTTCGATCGCGACCGAGTTGCAGGGCGACAAGAACGCTCAGGATGACACGGATCAGACCATCACCGGCACCAGCGGCAACGACCGCCTCATCGGCAAGACCGGAAATGACACCCTGATTGGCGGTGACGGCAACGACGAACTCTTCGGTCACGACAAATCGGGAGGCGCGGCTGCGGGCGATGCCGGCGACGACATCCTGATCGGCGGCAAGGGGAAGGATTACCTGAGCGGTGGTGCAGGTAATGACACCGCCGTCTATTCCGGAAACCGTTCGGATTATACGATCACCGACCATGGTGACCATTTCACCATAGCCGACAATCGGCCGGGCGAGGACGGAACCGACACCGTCTACAACGTCGAAAATTTCCAGTTTGCAGACGTAACCGTCACCGACCAGAACGATAACCCACCGGTTCTGCAGACAACGGTGTTCGACGTTCCGGAAAACCAGACACTGATCGGGACCCTGGTGGCGATCGATCCGGACTTGACCGGAGAATCGGTCACCTACACCATCACGGGTGGCGCAGACGCGGCTTTGTTTGCCATCAATAACCTGACAGGCTCGATTTCATTCCTCGCGCCGCAGGACTACGAGGGACCGTCACAGCAGTTCGAGGTGGAAATTACCGTCTCGGACGGCACCAACAGCTCCACGGAGACGGTGACGATCAATCTCACCGACGTCAACGACAAGGTACCGGTGATCACCAGTGGGTCCACCTTTACCATCGCCGAGAATATCACTGCAGTCGGCACGGTGACGGCCAGCGATCTCGATACCGTTGGCGGCCCGATCACCTACGCGATCACCGGCGGCACCGATGCGGCGCTGTTCACGATCGATGAGGCGACAGGCGCTCTGTCTTTCATCAATGCGCCAGACTTCGAGACCGGCTCGGCGTCCTATTCGGTCCAGGTCACAGCGTCGGACGGGGTCAATTCGTCCTTGCCGCAGACCATCACGGTCAGCGTCACCGACGAGAACGACACCGCCCCGGCCTTTACCAGCCAGGCAACCTTTACCATCGCCGAGAACACGACGGCGGTTGGCACGGTTGTGGCCACGGACCTCGACACCGTCGGCGGCCCGCTCACCTATGCGATCACCGGCGGCGCGGATCAGGCCCTGTTCGATATCGATCCCACAACGGGCGCGCTGAGCTTTGTCAACCCGCCAGATTACGAGACCGCGACGCAATATGCGGTCGAGGTAACCGCATCTGACGGCACCAACACATCGACGCAGGCCATCACCGTCAATCTGACCGACGTGAGCGATAATGCGCCGGTCATCGTGACGACCTCCCTGTCGGTGGCGGAAGGCTCGACCGTTGTCGGTGCCGTTGTCGCAAACGACGCGGACACGGTTGGCGGACCGGTCACGTATTCAATTACGGGTGGCACCGATCAGGCGCTGTTCACGATCAATGCGACGACCGGTGTATTGTCGCTCATCGCGCCGCAGGACTATGAAGCCGGTGCGACCAGCTTCGAAGTCGAGGTCACCGCGTCAGATGGGGTCAACTCGTCGGCGGCACAGACCATCACCGTCAACCTCCTTGACGTTGGTCCAGGAACGCCCGTCGATATCAACGCGACGGTCAACCAGGTGTTCGAAGGCGCTGCCAGCGGCACCACTGTCGGCATCGACATCGATGCCTCCGACGCCTGGCCGGTGCTGGCGGACAATGCGACCTATTCGATCATCAGTGACACATCGAATGGCGGCTTCCAGATCAATCCGACGACCGGCCTGGTGACGGTCGCGGATGGGACGAAGCTCGACTACGAGACGGCGACGCAGCACACAATTATTGTGCAGGCGCTCGACCGCATCGGCGGCAATGCTTCAACGGCGGCGTTTGTGATCAATATCCGGGACGTGACCGGCAACACGATCACAGGCACGAACAAGGCCGACCTGATCACATCGGTGTCGGGTCCGAGCACCAACCCGTCCAATACCACGACTGCGGAAGCCGATATCATCACCCCGGGCCGGGGCGTTGACAGCATTGATGCGGGTGCCGGCGACGACATCATCCAGATCAATGCCAAGGACAACGCCGCGGATACACTCCTTGGCAATATCGGGACCGACACCATTCGGGTCTTGGGTACCAAGGCCGTCACTCTCAACGGGTTTGACACAGTGTTCAGCTCGATCGAACGCTGGGAGGGCAACGGTGCCGGCATCATCGGGTCCAAAGCTGCCGACGTCTTTGACTTCAGCAATCTCGAAGAAGTCATCAGCATGGGCCCGGTCGACGGTGGCAATGGCAATGACGTCATCACTGGCACACAGTTCGCCGACGTGCTCCGCGGGGCCAGCGGCGACGACGTCCTGAACGGCGGCGACGGTAACGACACGCTCTCCGGCGGCAAGGGGATCGACACCCTCAACGGTGGCGACGGCGACGACATCTTCCTGCTCAGGGGCACGGAAGATGCTGCCGACATCATCAACGGCGGGGCTGGCGTGGATACGGTTCAGGTTGCTGGCGCGCTTACCCTGAACGGCTTCCACGCCGGAAACTCATCCATTGAGCAATGGGTGGGTACCGGCAAGGGCATCAAGGGATCGGTCGGAAACGATGTCTTCGATTTCTCTGCCCTGACATCCGTCGTGAATATGGGCATCGTCGACGCCGGCGCCGGCAACGATACCATTATAGGCTCCGGTTTCGCCGACACGCTGCGCGGCGGTGCAGGCAACGATCGCCTGGAGGGTGGCGCAGGAAACGACATGCTCACTGGTGGCGCAGACAACGACACCTTTGTCTACGCCACCGGATATGGACATGATACGGTCACCGACTACGCTGCGGGCCAGGACATTTTCGACCTGACCGGAGCCAGCGTTGCGGATTTTGCTGCGTTGCAGATGACCGATACGGCCCAGGGCGTCGTCATTACGTTCGGCGTCGACGACACACTCACGATCAACAAGGCCACGATCGCCCTGTTGACCGCAAACCAGTCCGACTTCCTGTTCTCATAAGGAGACTGCGATCCTTGGCGACGGCTCACTTCGACTAAACAAAGTCGAAGTGAGCCAACGTCAATTCCTGGACGTTCAGAAGTGTAGCGATCAGAGCCGGCGACTGGCTGCCGGCACCGTCGATATCCCAGTACAATTGCGAGCTGTCGGTATCGAAGAGAAACTGACCGTGCCCGCTTGCGCTACCGGCCATACCAGCGCCGACATCCAAGAAGTTCCAAAAGTCTGTCGTGCTGATGCCGAATCCCGCCTTGGAAATCCGGATCAGATCACCCTCCGCGGCCGAAAAATCTGTGACAATATCCGCGCCGGAATTGGGGTCGGAAAAATAGAAGACGTCCGCATCCGTACCGCCGGTCAGGGTGTCGAAGCCTGCACCGCCTTCCAACACGTCGTTCCCGGCCCCTCCGTGCAGCACGTCGTTGCCGGCCAGCCCGTATAGGGCATTGTCGGCGGCATCACCGGTGATGACGTCCGCGGCGTTCGATCCGATCACATTCTCGATGCTGAGATAAGTGTCGCCGGCCGCATCACCAAGGCGACCTGTACCGAGTTCCAGGTCCACGATCACACCGCGCTTGCTGGTCAGGTACGACACGGTATCGTTGCCTTCGCCGCCGTCCAGCACATCGGCCCCTGCCCCGCCGATCATCAGATCGTCACCTGCGTCGCCGAACATGACGTCATTGCCGGCCCCGCCATCCAGGATATTGTCGCCTGCATCGCCCAGCAAATGATCGGCACCCGCTGAGCCAATCAGGTTCTCGACGCCGATCAAGGTATCGCCCTCCGCGTCACCACCCTGCCCGGTACCGGTCCGCAGATTGACGATCACACCGACCTTGCCGGCGGCATAGGAAGCAGTATCGACGCCCTCGCCACCCATCAGAACGTCCGCGCCGGCCCCGCCGATCAGCACGTCATTGCCCGCACCGCCATCAAGCAGATTGGCCAGCGTGTTGCCGGTCAGAACGTCGTCGAATGCAGAACCGACGATGTTCTCAAAGCCGGACAGCGTATCGGTCCCGGCGCCGCCGGTATTCTGCGCCTTGGTGAGGGCCAGGCTTACGACGATCCCGGAGATCGCGTCGTCATAAAGAACGGTGTCGCTCCCGGCCCCGCCGATCAGGGTATCGTTGCCCATGCCGCCCGAAATGACGTCGTCGCCGTCGCCGCCCTCGATCCGGTTGTTGCCGTCGTCCCCGGTCAGGATATCGTTGAAAGCGGAGCCGACCAGGTTCTCGATGCTGATGAGTCGGTCGCCGTCCGAAGCAGTACCCGTCATCAGATTGACCGTTACGCCCTCGGCCGCGCCGATGTAGGACGCGGTGTCGACCCCCATCCCTCCGTCCAGAAGGTCGGAGCCTCCGCCACCAATGAGGAGATCGTTACCTGCGAGACCGTATAATTCATTCTCACCCTCGTCGCCGATCAGCGTGTCGGCAGCGTCGGTGCCGATGACATTTTCGATCTCGACAAATGTATCGCCCTGAGCATCGCGGCCCGATCCAATCCCGCGGGCGAGGTCGATGAAGACTCCGGCCCGGCTCGTCGCGTAGGAAACGGCATCGCTACCCGGACCCCCTATGAGAATATCGGCTCCGGCCCCGCCAATGAGCACGTCGTTGCCTGCTCCGCCGGAGAGAGTGTCGTTGCCGCCCCCCCCGTCCAGCGCATTGCCACCGTCATCACCGGTGATCCAGTCGGCAGCCTTTGTGCCAATGACGTTCTCGATACCTTCAAATGTATCTCCCTCGGCCTCACCTCCGGAAGCAGTACCGGCACCAAGATCCACGACAACGCCGACCTTGCTCAGCGCGTAGGAGACCGTATCGATTCCTGCTCCGCCAATGAAGCTGTCGGCGCCGCCCCCGCCGATCAGCAAATCGTCGCCGTCTCCGCCGTCCAGAACATTGTCGGACGCATCCCCGGTGAGAACATCGGCAAATGACGAGCCCGTCAGATTCTCAAATCCCGAAATCGTATTCACACTCGCGCCGCCGGTCTGCTGCGCCGATTTCGCCGCAAGGCTCACTGCGACGCCTGAGCTCGCAGAGGCGTAAGTCAGTGTGTCGACCCCTGCGCCGCCGGAAAGGACATTGTTGCCAGCCCCGCCATCGATCGTATCGTCACCGTCACCGCCATCGATGACATCGTTTCCAGCCCCACCGGTCAGGGTGTCCGTGCCGCGGCCGCCAAAGAACCGCACGCTGGCATCGCTTGCGGTTAACTCGCTGCCCGCATCGCCCGTAATGACGGTCCGCACATATGTTCCCGCCGCAATCGCGATCGGGCTGTCGCCTATGAAACCTGTACCGCTCCGCAGATCGAGCAGAATGGCGCCGGTGACCGGTGACGCAAAGATCGTCGCCGGGCCGGACTGGTAGTCGAGCAAAGACCGTTCCTCGGTCCAGTATTTGCTGAACTCATCC
>CAZXJZ010000078.1:0-19700 GCA_964641065.1 uncultured Hyphomicrobiales bacterium
GCGCGGACGCGGGAACTCGACCTTGCGCTCGATCAGGATACGCCCGGGCCGCTGCGACATCACGAAGATGCGGTCGGCAAGGAACACCGCTTCGCGCAGGTCGTGAGTGACCAGAACCACGGTGATGCCGCGCGCCGCATGCAGGTCGCGGATCACGCACCACAGCTCCTCGCGGGTGAAGGCGTCGAGCGCGCCGAATGGCTCATCCAGCATCAGGAGCTGCGGCTCGTGGATCAGCGCGCGGCACAGCGAAGTGCGCTGCTGCATGCCGCCGGACAATTGCCAGGGAAACTTGCTGCCGAAGCCGCCAAGTCCGACCGAGGCCAGGAGTTTCTCGGCGCGATCGACATATTGCGCCTTGTTGCGGCGGATTTCGCGGCGATGCGGCTGCACGATCTCGAGCGGCAGCAGAAGGTTGTCGAGCGTGGTGCGCCAGGGCAGCAGCGTCGGCGCCTGGAACGCCATGCCTGCAATCTTGACCGGCTTTGTTACCTCTTCGCCCGCGACATGCACATGACCCGCGAACGGGAATTGCAGCCCGGTCGCAAGCTTCATCAATGTGGACTTGCCGCAGCCGGAGGGGCCGACAACCGCGGCGAATTCGCCGCGGTTGATATTGATGGTGAGGTCCTCGACGGCGAGGACGCCATCCGGGCCGGCATTCATACCGCCATAGCGGTGACTGACGCCGGTCAGCGATACGAAGCCTGGCTCCGTCATTCCCGTTGGCTCCCCCAAGCCGTCTTCAACGAACCGGTACGACCGGCTTAGAGCTTGCGGTCGGCAGCCGGCGGCAGGAATGACGGATCGAAGATCGCATCGCCCTTCGGCTTCGCATTCTTGAAGTCGTAGGTGATGGCAATCTGGTCGATCGACTTGTCGAGACGGCCCATGTCGACGCCGCCGAAACCGTTCGCCTTCACTTCCGGCGTGACGATATTGTCCCGCAACGCCATCTGCAGGCGCTCGAGCTCGACCGGCTTCTTGGCCACGTCATTGCGCTTGACCACGGAGTCGACCGCCGTGTCCGGCGACTTCACAGTGTCCTTCAGGCCTTTGAGGAAGGCATTCAGGAATTTCTTGACGACTTCCGGCTTCTCGGCGGCAAACTTCGGATTCACGATGATCGCGTTGCCGTAGAGATTGACGCCGTGGTCGGCCATCAGGATGACGGAAATGTCGTCGGCCGGAACGCCGCGGTCCTTCAGGTTGATGTAGGACGAGAACGAGAAGCCGGTGATGGCGTCCACCTGTCCGGCCGCCAGCATCGGCTCGCGGACCGGGAAGCCGACATTCTCGATCGTCACCTTCTTCGGATCGATGTCGTTGGCCTGGGTGAAGATCTTCCACTGCGCATAGGCACCGTCCGGCGCCGGTGCGCCGAGCTTCTTGCCTTCGAGATCCTTAGGGTTCGTCACACCGCGGCTCTTGCGGCCGACGATGGCGAACGGCGGCTTGTTGTAGACCATGAAGATGGCCTTGATCGGCACGTTCGGATTGGCGTCGCGGAACTTGATCAGCGAATTGATGTCGCCGAAGCCGATGTCATAGGTGCCGGACGCAATGCGGTTCAGCGGCTCGAGCGAGCCGCCCGCGGTGTCGATGGTCACGTCCAAGCCTTCGGCCTTGTAATAGCCCTTGTCGGCGGCGACCAGGAACGGCGCGGCCGGGCCCTCGAATTTCCAGTCCAGCGTGAATTTCACCGGCGTTTGGGCGGACGCCGAACCGCAGGCCAGCAACGTGGCGACCGCGGCGGCCATGCCGCATCGCCGGATCCTCGACTCAACCTTACTCATTTTTTCGTTTCCTTTCCCGACTTCGGCCTGCCGGGCCGTTGGCCTGGCAGGCGGTATCTCACCTCTGGGGGCACGCCCTAAGCCCTCTTCACAGCAAAGAATATGCCGCCGGAAAGAGCAAGGTAGGACGGTGCGGCACACTCTCCCTGCACAGGGTTGTCGCATATCGTGCCGAATTGGCAGGCAGGCTGCAAATGCCGATGCTGTGTGGCGGGTTAAATCTCCTACATGAAAGGCGTGCGGAGGATCGAAACGATGGCGGGCCTGGACGATAACGGGACACACGCGGTGGCTGGCCTGTCCCCCTTCCGCGCACCCTATTCCCCGCCGGACGAGGAATTCGCCCGCCGCTTCCTCGCGCAGCAGCCGGCGGCGGAGGCGGAGCGGCGCGTCGACGCGCTGGCGGCCCGCCTGATCGCGGCGATCCGTTCGCATGCCGGCGGCCTCGGCGGCATCGAGGACTTCCTGCACGCCTATTCATTGTCGACCCAGGAAGGCCTCGCGCTGATGGTGCTGGCCGAGGCACTGCTGCGGGTGCCGGATGCCGAGACCACCGACCGGCTGATCGAGGACAAGCTCTCTGGCCGCGACTGGTCGCATCCCGACCAGAAGGGCGAAACGCTGCTGGTGGCGGCCTCGGCCTGGACGCTGGGCATTTCGGCCCGGCTGATCACGCCGGGCCAGACGCCCGAAAACATCATCGACAGCCTCACCCGCCGCCTCGGCCTGCCGGCACTGCGGCTTGCGACCCGGCAGGCGATGCGGCTCCTGGGCTCGCATTTCGTGCACGGCCAGACGATCGAGGAGGCGCTCGGGCGCGCCGCCTCCGACCCGGAAAGCCGCTATTCCTTCGACATGCTGGGCGAGGGCGCGCGCACCGCGAAGGATGCCGAGCGCTATTTCCACTCCTATGCCCATGCGATCGAGGCGATCGGAAAATCGTCCAGCGCGACCGGCCTGCATGAGCGGCCCGGCATTTCGGTGAAGCTGTCGGCGCTGCATCCGCGCTACGAGGCGGTGTCGGAAGATCGCGTGATCCGCGAACTCGGACCGCGACTGCTGGAGCTGGCGCGCAAGGCGAAGCACTACGATCTGCCGTTCACGGTCGATGCGGAAGAAGCGGATCGTCTGGAATTGTCGCTCAACGTGATCGGCGATGTGCTACGCGATCCTTCGCTTTCGGGATGGGATGGCTTCGGCCTCGCCGTGCAAGCCTATCAGAAGCGTGCCCCCGCTGTGATCGCCTGGCTCAACGATGCAGCGGAAGCGTTGTCGCGCCGGCTGATGGTGCGCCTGGTCAAGGGCGCCTATTGGGACACCGAGGTCAAGCGCGCGCAGGAGCGCGGGCTCGCCGACTACCCGGTGTTCACCCGCAAGGCGATGACCGACCTCTGCTACATGGATTGCGTCTCGCTGTTGCTACAGGCGCGGCCACGGCTCTATCCGCAATTCGCCACCCATAACGCGCTCACTGTCGCGAGCGTGATCGAACAGGCCGGCGGCGTCGCGGACTACGAATTCCAGCGCCTGCACGGCATGGGGGTCGAACTCTACGACGCACTGCGGTCCGATTATCCGGAGGTGGAATGCCGGGTCTATGCGCCGGTCGGCGGGCATCGCGATCTGCTCGCCTATCTGGTGCGGCGGCTGCTGGAGAACGGCGCGAATACCTCGTTCGTGTCGGTGTCTGCCGATCCGAATGTCCCGATCGAAACCATCCTGATGCGGCCGCGGCAATGGATCGCCTCGGTCGCGCATGCACGGCATCCTAAGATTCCGCTGCCGCGCGATCTCTACATGCCGGAGCGCAAAAACTCGCCGGGCGTGGAATTCGGCGACAGCGCTGCCTTGCGCGATCTGCTGGATGAGATCGCGAACGCGAAGCCTGTCCGTGCGGCGAAATCGATTGTCGGTGGCAAGGAGCGCGCCGGCAGCAAACGTCCGGTGCTCTCCCCGGCAACCGGCGAGTCCATCGGCGAAGTGGCCGAGGCCGATGCGAAGGTTGCGCAGGATGCGATGGCCGCGGCGCAGAAGGGCTTTACGCATTGGTCCGCGACACCGGTCGAAGACCGCGCACGCATTCTCGACCACGCCGCCGACCTGCTCGAACAGCGCCGCGGCGTTTTCATCGCGTTGTTGCAAAGCGAGGGCGGCAAGACGCTCGACGATTGCGTCGCCGAATGGCGCGAGGCGATCGATTATTGCCGCTATTACGCCGCGCAGGCGCGCAGGACGCTCATTCCGCAGATGATGCCGGGGCCGACCGGCGAGACCAACGAATTGCGCTATCGCGGCCGCGGCGTGTTCGTCTGCATCGCGCCATGGAATTTCCCGCTGGCGATCTTTTTAGGCCAGGTCACCGCGGCGCTTGCCGCGGGCAACAGTGTGGTGGCGAAGCCGGCGGAGCAGACGCCGCTCGTTGCCTATCACGCGGTGCGACTCCTGCATGACGCCGGCGTGCCCAATGCGGCGCTGCATCTGGTGCTGGGCGACGGCAAGGTTGGCGCGGCGCTCACGGGAGACCCGCGCGTCGCGGGCGTCGCCTTTACCGGATCGACCGAGGTGGGGCGCATCATCAACCGTGCGCTGGCTGCAAAGGACGGGCCGATCGTTCCCTTCATTGCCGAGACCGGCGGCATCAATGCGATGATCGTCGATGCAACCGCGCTGCCGGAACAGGTCACGGACGATGTGGTCGGCTCTGTCTTCCGTTCGGCCGGACAGCGGTGCTCGGCGTTGCGGCTGCTCTGCGTGCAGGAGCATGTCGCGGATCATATCTTCGACATGGTGGCGGGGGCTGCGGCGACGCTGACGCTCGGCGATCCGGCCGATCCTGCGACCCATGTCGGGCCGGTGATCGATGCCGAGTCGAAGGAGCGGCTGGATGGATGGATCGCGAAGCACGAGAAGCACATCCGCTATCGCTGGGACAACGATCATGCGCTGCCCGCGCGCGGGCTGTTCGTGCCGCCGGCGATCATCGAACTCGAGCGCGCCTCCGATTTGCAGGAGGAGGTGTTCGGCCCGATCCTTCATGTCGTGCGCTTCCGCGCGCATGAGTTGCACAGGCTGCTCGACGAGATCGAAAGCAATGGTACAGGCCTCACGCTCGGCATTCATTCGCGCATCGACGCGCGGGTCAGCGAGATCGCGAACCGTCTCACCAACGGCAACGTCTATGTGAATCGCAACATGGTCGGCGCGGTGGTCGGCACCCAGCCCTTCGGCGGCACGCGGCTGTCCGGCACCGGACCGAAGGCGGGCGGGCCGAATTACCTGCGGCGGTTCGCGACCGAGCAGGTGATCGCGATCAACACCGCGGCATCGGGTGGCAATGCGAGCCTGCTGGCGACGGAGGAGTAAAGAACTCCCGCGCTGAACAAGCGACGTGCGGCTAGACCGCCGGCTTGGTGATCCTGACAGCAACCGGCCATGTCAGGGCGATGGCGCAGGCGGCACTGGCAAAGAAGACGAGCAGGCTGATCGGCGCATTGATCCGGTCGGTTACGAGCCCGATCCCGATGGCGACAGCCAAACCGGCAATAAGAAGAACGACGTAAGTCAGGACGAGCGTGAGACCTTGCATTGTCATCTCCACAAATGAAAAGCTCCGCCGAAGCGGGGCATAACTTTCAAAACCTGATCAGGCGCCGGATTTTGCGGTCCCCGCTTGCGGATCGCGTACCATCAGATCCCTCGCGCCGGTTTGTCTGGAGTCACGCTCCGCAGCCGTGCGGGCCGTGCCGCTCATTTCCCTGTCGCCAACCACCACATGCCAGTCGAAGCTGGCCGTGTCCTGTTTGATCATGATGTCGTATGTCCGCTGTCTTCGCGCCGGGCAGGCGGCGCTCCTGTCAATCGGCCACGCGATCGAACCAGAGTCGATCGCTGAGCCAATTTCGTCGATGGCGGGAGCGCGCGCTACTCTCAGTCACCGGACATGCCACAGGCAAGATCGAGCGCGGTGATGAACCTTGTATAGGCGCTTGTGAGCCTCGTTTCGAGACAATTCGGGACCGCAGCCAAAACAATATTCAAAACGTGATTTGCCGCCCATGGCCGATTTTGCGGCTCGGATCGGTGGCGCCGCAAGCGCCGATCATTACCGCATCATGACATCGGCATTACGAAAACATAATCCGCGGCGCTCTCCCGTCGCCGCGATTGCGATGCCAAATGTTGGCCCGACGCGTCACATGGATGATTGCGCGAAGGCAATTGCGAGAGCGGCAATCAGCGCCTGACGGCGAAGGCAGCAGGCTGACGCATCCGGCGCAGATCATTGCCGCATCACACGAGATACCGCTGCGACGCACGGCCTGCGCGTCCGGCCGCAGCGCGACTGGTAAACCGGCGGGACAAAGCCGGACATTTCGACTGCACAGCCCGGCAGGACGCCCTGCCGGGCTTTTTTTGTCATGGACCCGATTTCTAAAGCAGTCATAAATCGTTAACGATGTCTGAAAGGTTTGACGGTATTGTCGTCCCATGACTGATTCGCTCGAGCGGCTGCACAAATCCGTGGTTGCCCTGCAGAAGGGCGATCCGCAGACGTCGCGCACCGCGCGGCTGATGCGCTCGGGCCGCGCCAAGATCGCCAAGAAGATGGCAGAGGAGGCGGTCGAGGTCGTGGTCGATGTGATGCGCGGCAACCGCGAGGCCGCCATCCGCGAGAGTGCCGATCTGCTGTATCATCTGGTGGTGCTATGGGCCGATGCCGGCATCCGCCCGCAGGACGTCTGGGCCGAAATGGACCGCCGCGAGCGGCTGCTCGGGATTGCCGAAAAGCCGCCGAAAACGTCGGCGTCGGCGTCGGAGCCAGTTGCCGTGACCGCAACCGCGGCTGTACGCCGAAAAGTGGTGGCGCTGGAAGCCCGCCGCATTCCCAAGCGGCGCCGTTCCGGCTATTGATCCGGCCCCTCCTGCCGCGCGCAATTCCGGCCTGCCAGAGCTGCGCATCGATGACGGCCGAAGTCTTCCGACGTCAGCGGCGGGTCTACCGACAGGGTCAGCATGCTTCGCCGGTTGTATGATTGGTGCGTCGCGGCCTCCTATCGCCCGGCCGCGAAGTGGATCCTGGGGATGGTCTCTTTCATCGAGAGCTCATTCTTTCCGATCCCGCCGGACGCCATGCTGATCCCGATGTCGCTGGCGCGTCCGGACAGGGCCTATTCCTACGCGTTCCTGTGTACCTGGACTTCGGTCGCAGGCGCCCTGCTCGGTTATGCGATCGGCGCGCTGCTGTTCGACTCGGTTGGGCAATGGGTGATTTCGGCCTATGGCCTGACCGACAAGGTTGAGGTCTTCATCAGCCAGTATTCGAAGTGGGGCGCATGGATCATCCTGCTGGCCGGCTTCACCCCGATCCCCTACAAGCTGATCACCATTACATCCGGTTTCGCCGGATATAATCTGCTGCTGTTCATAATTTTTTCGATCATTGCGCGCGGCGCCCGGTTCTATCTGGTGGCGTTCCTGCTGCATCGCTATGGCGACCGCGCCCGTACCATGATCGAGCAGCGGCTCGAGCTTCTGACGGCGATAGCGGCGGTGCTGGGCGTGGCCGGGCTCGCCTTCGCCATGTATTATTTCTAAGGTGTCATCTCCGACGACACCGTTCTGGAAGGCCTGTTTTTTCGGGACTTTCCGGCGGCTACCTCATTTTCGCCATTCAGCCATTACAAGAGCGCTGTCGGCGACGCCGAGGCGGTGTGTTATCGCTTCGACACACAGGCATCCGAGATTTGGGGAAAGCTTGGATCGCGCGATGGCCCAATTGGTACCAGTAACTTCAACCTTACGTCCGTTCGCCGTCGGCGCGGCGCTGGCAACCTGCGCCGTCGCGTGGCTGTGGGCACATCCGGGCATCGCGCAAGTTCCGCCGGCCGCTCCCGAGGCTGCGGCTCCAAGGGCGACGGAAACCCCTCCTCCACCTCCACCTGCTCCTCCGCAGGTTCAGGAAGCGCCCCGTAAACCCGAGGGCTTCTTCGACGCGTTCAACCGCTGGTCACGGGACTTCAAGGCCAAGGTCGACGAAGCCAATGCCAAGTGGCGGGCCAGCGTCGAGGAAAACAATGCGAAGCTGAAGGCCAGCGCCGACGAGACCAATGCCAAGCTGAAGCAAAGCGTCGACGAGAACAACGCCAAGTGGCGCGAACTCAGCGAACGGAGCGGAAAGGCCGCGAAAGAAGCTGCGGCGGCCCAGAAAGAGGCCGCCGATGCGTTCAAGAATCTCGCCAATACCCGGCTGATCGAGGGTCGCCAAGTCTGTGAAACGGCGGCCAACGGCTCACCCGATTGTCAGGCCGCTGCCGAAGTGATCTGCAAGGGCAAGGGCTTCGCGATCGGCAAGAGTGCCGACATCACCACGACTCAAAAATGCTCGGCGCGCGCGCTGTTGCAGCGCGACGAAAGCCAGTGCCGCACCGAGACGGTGGTGATCAAGGCGGCGTGCCAGTAACGCCGCCGCCGCCGGGCTTGACCCGACAGCCCATCGGGCGAAAAGGATGGATCCGCGGTCAGTGATGAAGCGACGCCGTGCGTAAGCGGCACGCGCGCCTGACCGCAGCCGGGAGGACCATCCGTGAATCTGTTCGCCAAACTCACTGAGCGCGAAGCCGCCGGACGACCGATCCGCATCGGCCTGATCGGCGCCGGCAAGTTCGGCACCATGTTTCTGACCCAGGTGCGCCGCACGCCCGGCATGCATCTGGTCGGGTTGGCCGACCTCGACGTCTCGCGCGCGAAGAGCCAGCTTGCGTCGGCGGGCTGGGACGCTGCGCAATATGCGGCGGCCTCGCTCGGCGACGCGCTGAAGTCCCGCACGACCTCCGTCACCGACGACGCGGACGCGCTGATCGCCTGTCCCGATGTCGATGTGATCGTCGAGGCCACCGGCGATCCGAAGACCGGCATCCGCTTTGCGCTCGCTGCCATCGCGCACCGCAAGCATATCGTGATGGTCAATGTCGAAGCCGATGCGCTGGCGGGTCCGCTGCTGGCGCGCAAGGCGCGCTCAGCCGGCGTGGTCTACAGCCTCGCATGGGGCGATCAGCCGGCGCTGATCTGCGAGCAGGTCGACTGGGCGCGGGCCTGCGGCTTCAAGGTGATCGCCGCCGGCAAGGGCACGCGCTACCACCCGACCTATCATCGCTCCAATCCGGACAGCGTGTGGGAGATTCTCGACAAGTATCTGAAGATCGACGACCGCGCCTCGATCAATCCGAAAATGTTCAATTCCTTTATCGACGGCACCAAGTCCGGCATCGAGATGACGGCGGTGTGCAACGCGACCGGCCTCAAGCCGCAGACAAACGGTCTTGGCTTTCCGCCGGCCAGCCGTTTCGAGCTCGCCGATATCTGCAAGCCGAGATCGGAAGGCGGCGCGCTGGAGATGGCGGGCGTTACCGAAGTTGTCTCCTCAGTCGATCGCGAAGAGCGCGACGTGCCGCATCATCTGGCGATGGGTACCTTCGTGGTGTTCGAAGGCGAGAGTGCGTATGCGCGGCAATGCTTCCGCGAATATCACCTGATGCCGGATGCAAGCGGGCGTTACGCGGCGCTGTATCGGCCAACCCACATGATCGGTCTCGAACTGGGCATCTCAATTGCGTCGGTGGCGCTGCGCGGCGAGCCGACCGGTGCGCCGGTGGATTTTGTCTCGGATGTTGTCGCGACCGCCAAGCGCGACCTCAAGGCCGGCGAGATGCTGGACGGGGAGGGCGGCTTCTGCGTCTGGGGCAAACAGATGCCGGCCCAGGCGTCGCTCGATGCCGGCTGTTTGCCGCTCGGGCTGGCGCATCAGGTTCGGCTGAGGAGCAACATCGCGGAAGGCGCCGTGTTGCGCTGGAGCGACGTGGATTATGACTCGACGGACCTTGCCGTCCGCGTGCGCCGCGAGATGGAAGCGGCGTTCGGCCGCCGCAATGCGGCGGCCGAAGCGTCTTAACGCAGCGTCTTGGCCTAGCCGCAGCGCCGAACCGTGCGCACCACTACGGTGCCGTTCGGACGCACGGTGCGCTGCTGCACCACCCGGCAACGCGGACCGACCGCAGGGCCGCACACGCGTCGAGTGCGATAGATGACCCGGCCACCTGGCCGCACCACCCTGGTTCGCACCACGCGGCAGGCGACATCCTCGACGTGGTCGGGCGCGACGATCGTCTTGTCGAAGCGCGCTTGGGCCGGCGGGGCGGCGAAGGTTGCCGCGGCGATGGCGAGGGTGGTGCCGATGGTGGCCAGGAGGAGTCGCATCCAGGGATTCTCCGTTTCACGTTTTGTCGCCCGACAATGCCGGGACGCGACAATCCGTTCCGGGGGAACCGGATTCCCGGCTAGTCGATCCTGATCGCTCCATCGACCTCGTGGGTCAGGCCGAGCGGCGTGATGGTCAGCACCACGCGCGCCGGCAGCGGGGTATTGCCCTTGATCTTGCCGCTGGCCACGGCCTCCCGCACGGCCTTTTCGATTTCGCGCTGCGACGTGACTCCGACTTCCTTGAGGAATTTCCGAATCGAGTTGTTAAGGGCATCTTCGTTCATGTCGGCGACCTCCAGTTTAACGGGTAGCTTAGACTTGCGGTGAGCAATCCGCTATGAGCTTGCACCGCGGCGGGATAGAGGCGGCTGAGGATGGCGATTGTGGACGAACCAATGATGGTCGGCACAGGGCGGCCGTGGCGGCGGAGCATCGCCGCGAAGCTGCTCGCTGCCTTCATCGTGATTGCGGCCCTGACGGCGATTGCGGCCCTTGTCGCGGTCCTGCAATTCGGCCGGATCGAAACGGCGATGGGGCGGCTGACGGAGGAAAGCCTCCCGGAGGTCAAGTTCGCGCTTGCGGTGGAAAGCAATGCGCGAGCCATCGCAGCCGACGGTGCGCGGCTTGCGGGGGCGACATCCGAAGCGCAGCGCTTCTCGCGCATGAACGACGCGACGGAGCGGGTCGGGCAGCTCTGGTCGGCCTTGTCGCGATTGCGCGATGCGACCAACGACGCGGCCGTGATCGAGAAATTGCAGCCGCTGATCGCGCAGCTCGACGGCCAGATCGGTCAGCTCGAGCGCAACGTGCGCGAACGGATTTCGGTGGCGTCCGCGCTGGACAACGCCATTGCCCGCCTCACCCGCGACAGCACCGAACTGGCGGAGCGGCTGTTGCTGCTGCCGCGCCAGCCGGATCAGCTGCAGATGGTGATCAACGGGCTGCGCGGCGACACATACCGTTCCGTTGGCGTGCTGTATCGCGCGGCGACCGCGAGCGATGCAAACGCGGTGGCGACGGGTCAAAAGCAATTCGACGAGATCAGGGAGCGGTTCGAAGGCGGCCTCGCATTCATGATGGCCGATACCTCGTTCGATCGCGCCGAAGCCGAAGCCATCAACAAGGTGGCGCGATCCGTGCTGTCACTGGGGTCCGGCGCCGGCGGCATCTTTGCGCTGCGGACCTCCGATCTCGACGAGCGCGCCGCGGCCGAGGTCCTGCAGCTTGGACTGGAGAAAGCGGCCGCGGAGATGCAGGTCCAGATCTCCGCACTGGTCGACGGTGTCGAAGCGGTCGCTGCCGAAACCACGGCCGCCACCAACAGCGCTCTGGACAATACGCGTTTCTGGCTGATCGGCATTTCGCTGCTCAGCCTCATCGTTGCGGTGTTTGTCGCCTGGTTCTTTGTGCAGCGCTCGGTGGTCGCACGCCTGCAGAAGGTCACCACGGCCATGCTCGCCGTGGCGAGCGGACGCCTCGACGCGCCCTTGCCCCCGGCAGGTGTTGACGAACTCGGCGATATGCGCCGGGCGCTGGTCGTGTTTCGCGACAATGCCCGCGAGATCCGCAATGCCCGCGAAGAGGCGGAAGCGGCGCGCCATCAGGCGGAAGCCGCGTCGCGGACCAAGTCCGCTTTCCTCGCCAATATGAGCCATGAACTGCGCACACCGCTGAACGCCATCATCGGCTACAGCGAAATCCTGCGCGAAGACGCGCAGGACCGCGGCGACACGGCGAGCGAAGGCGATCTGGTCAAGATCGAAACCGCCGGCAAGCATCTGCTCGGGCTGATCAACGACATCCTCGATCTGTCGAAGATCGAAGCCGGCCGCATGGATCTGCATCTCGAGGATGTGGACCTCAACCGGCTGGTCGCCGAGGTCCGCATGCTGGTGACGCCGCTGATGGACAAGAACGGCAACCGGCTCGAGGTCGAGGTCCCCGCCGATATCGGGGTCATGCGGGTTGACCTGATCAAGCTGAAGCAGAGCCTGCTCAACCTGCTCAGCAACGCCGCGAAATTCACCAAGGACGGACTGATCAAGCTAACGATCGCCAAGACAGAATCCGATCACCGGCCGGCGACATTTACCTTCGCGGTCTCCGATTCCGGGATCGGCATGAATGAGGAGCAGCTTGCCCGGCTGTTCCAGGCCTTCACCCAGGCCGATGCCTCGACCACACGCAATTACGGCGGGACCGGATTAGGCCTCACCATCTCCAAGCATTTTTGCACCATGCTGGGCGGCGACATCACAGTGACGAGCGCGCCGGGCGAGGGCTCGACCTTCGTCATCACCTTGCCCGACGGCGGAAAGGACGTGGCGATGCCGCGCCCCGCTCTCGGCGCCGTCGCGGCGGACGGTGACTTATCCGGCAGAACCGTGCTGGTCGTCGACGACGATCCGACGGTGCACGACGTGCTGCGCGCGACCATCGCCAAGGAAGGCTATCGCCTGCTCCATGCCTATGACGGCGCCCAGGCGCTGGAATTGGCGCGCAGCGAAAAGCCGGACGTGATCACCCTCGACGTGATGATGCCGAAGCTCGATGGCTGGAGCGTGCTCGGCAAGCTGAAATCCGACCCGGCGCTGGCGGCGATTCCGGTGATCATGCTGACCATCGTCGACGAGCGCACGATGGGCTATTCGCTGGGCGCGTCGGAATACATGACGAAGCCGGTCGACCGCAATCGCCTGATCGAATTGCTGCGCCGTTTTGCGGCGACGACGCGCGAGGCTGTCGTTCTGGTGGTCGACGATTCCGAGGATGTGCGGGCGGTGGTGCGCGCGACCGTGGAGAAGGCCGGTCTGAAGACGGTCGAGGCCGAAAACGGGCAGGCCGCGCTCGACTGGCTGAAGCAAAACCCGGCCCCCGCACTGGTCTTGCTCGATCTGATGATGCCGGTGATGGACGGGTTCATGTTCCTCGAGCGGGTCAAGGATGTGCCTGAACTGGCGCAGGTGCCGATCGTGGTGCTGACCGCAAAGGATCTGACCGAAGACGAACGCCGCGTGGTCAACGAACGTACCCTGCTGGTGCTGACCAAAGGCGCGCAGCCGCTCTCCTCGCTCGGCTCGGCCCTCGCTGCGATTGCGCAGCGGCCGAGGGAGGCCGCCGAGTGAGACACCCCGTTTCGACCCGGTCCTGTCCCGTTCAGGGCCGGGGACGCTTGATCACCCTGACTTTCGCAAAGTGAACCCTGCAATGCCGAAAATCCTTCTCGTCGAAGACAATGAAATGAACCGGGACATGCTGTCGCGGCGGCTGCTTCGCAACAATTTCGAAGTCGTGATGGCCGTGAACGGGCAGGAAGGCGTCGACATGGCAAAGAGCGAGCGGCCGGATCTCATCCTCATGGACATGAGCCTGCCGGTCATGGATGGCTGGACCGCGACCCGCACGATCAAGGCCGATGACTCGACCAAGGCTATTCCGGTCATCGCGCTGACCGCGCACGCGATGGAATCCGATCGCGAGCAGGCACTGCAGGCCGGTTGCGACGATTTCGACACCAAGCCGATCGAATTGCCGCGGCTGCTCGGGAAGATCAACGCGCTCCTGCCGAAATGATCGACCGGGCCGATAGCGAGAGCGCTCGCCTGCACAACGCGCTGCGCGCGCATCTGCGTCAGGAATTCGTGGCGCCGGCGGCCGCGATCGTGGGCTTCGCCGACATCGTGATCGAGGACGCCGAGCGCGCCGGGCTCACGGACTATTCGACCGACCTCGACCGCATCAGGAGTGCGGGCCTGAGCCTGCAGGCTTTGCTCGACGAAGTGTTGCAGCAGACCGGCGAGGTCGACGACATCGACTCCTATCGCACCAAGCTGCGGCACGATCTGCGCACGCCGATCAATGCCGTGAAGGGCTATGGCGAGATGATCGTGGAGGATGCGCGCGACTCAGGTCACGAGTCGCTGGTGCCCGATCTCGAGAAGCTGCTCGCCGCGGCGGACGGCATCCTGGAACGCATCGACGCGCTGGTCGCTTTCTCGGGCGATTCACTCGACGGAGAGCAGCCCTCCTTCGCCGATGCGTCGCGCGTTGTCGACGCCTTGCGCGGCTCCGAGCCCGCGACGACACAGCAGACGATCGCAGGCCAGATTCTGGTGGTGGACGACAACGCCTCCAATCGCGATCTGCTGGCGCGGCAGCTCACCCGCGACGGCCATGCGGTCGAAACGATAGGATCGGGCCGCGAGGCGCTGGCGCTCACGGCCGAGCGTGCCTTCGACCTGATCCTGCTCGATGTGATGATGCCGGAAATGAGCGGCTACGAAGTCCTCAGCAAGCTGAAACACGATCCGCGCACGGCGGAAATCCCGGTGATCATGATTTCGGCGCTGGACGAGATCGATTCGATCGTGCGCTGCATCGAGGCCGGCGCGGTCGATTATCTGCCGAAGCCGTTCGCGCCGGCCATCCTGCGCGCCCGCATCCGCGCCTCGCTGGAGAACAAGCTGCTGCGCGACCGCGAGCGGGCGATGATGCGCGAAATCCAGATCGCCAAGGAGCGCAACGAAAGCCTGCTGCTGTCGATCCTGCCGCGCGCCGTGGTCGAGCGGATCAATGATGGCGCCGCCATGGTGGCCGACCACATTCCGGAAGCCACCATCATCTTTGCCGACATCGTCAATTTCACGCCGTTCTCCGGCAATCTCTCGCCATCGGACGTGGTCGGAGTGCTGAACCGCATCTTCTCCGCCTTCGACCGGCTGGTCGACCAGTATGGCGCGGAAAAGATCAAGACCATCGGCGACGGCTACATGGTGGCGGTCGGCATTCCGGAGCCGCGCGAGGATCATGCCGAGGTCGCCGCGCGGCTGTCGCTGAAGATGCTCGAGATGTTCGCCGAGATCCGCGGCGAGATCGATGCGCCGATCCAGCTGCGCATCGGTGTCCATACCGGGCCAGCGATCGCGGGCGTGATCGGCGAGCGAAAATTCGCCTACGACATCTGGGGCACCACAGTGAACATCGCGAGCCGCATGGAATCGCATGGGGCGGCGGACCGGGTGCATGTCTCGAAAACGGTGGCGGACCGGCTGTCCGGCCAGTTCAGTTTCGTGCCGCGCGGCGCCATCGAGGTAAAGGGCGCGGGCCTGATGGAGACGTTCTGGCTGGAGGCGTAGCGCGTACCGCCAATGGCGGCGCCGCCTCGCTATTTCTTCTGCCGCATCACCCGCGCACAGGTGGTGCGCGCCGACTTGCCGGCTTCCGAATAGCAATAATCGAGCGTATCGACGTTCACCAGCGTGAACCAGTAAAAGCCTTCCTCATCCGAGCCGACCATCAGATGACCGTTCGGGGTGAACGCACCCCACAGCTCTTCCTTGACGTCGCCGTCCTTGTTGGAGCGGCTGAGATAGCCCTTGAAGGCGCGGCCCTTCTGCTCGGTGATGACGAGGGTGGCGAGGCCATCGCGATAGCCGTCGTCCTTGGCCATCCGCTCGCGTTGCCCGGTCCAGGTGCCGACCAGCGACAGATCCTGCTGAGCCAGGACGGGCGTGGCCAACAGGCACAAGGCGGCAGCGGCGACAATGCGCTTCATGATGACGACCCCGCGATTCGAATCTGAAACGGACAGGCGCAGTCGAATGAAATCGCTCGCGCCTGTCCAGCGGGATTCGCGTCGAGAGTGTATGAACCGTCAATTCGCGGCAGCGAAGTCTCAGAACATCCCGTTCTTGTTCAGCGCCTTTTCCGGATCGGGGATCGCCTGCACGGCGTCCCAATGCTCCACCACCTTGCCATTATCGTCGAGCCGGAACAGATCGAAGATCGCGAAGCCGCGCTCTTCGGTGCCGGGGTTGCGCACCGCATGCACATGCACGATCACGTAATTGCCGTCGGCGAAGACCCGCTTGATCTCACTCTTGTTGTTCGGAAACTTGCCCTTCAGGAAGTTGATGAAGCCCTTGATGCCCTCCAGCCCGTCGGCGCCGACCGGATTGTGCTGGATATAAGTGGCGCCGACATAGGTCGCGGCCTTGTCGAAGTCCTTCTCGTTCAGCACCGCGTTGTAGAATTCGACCACATTCTTCTTGTTGCGCTCCATCTTCTGCGCATCGGTCATTTGCGCCTGCGCGGGTGCGGTCCATGCAAACGCGACGAACATCAGAAATGCGAGGGCCGATCGTAACATGCTATCCTCCCGTGGCCCGCTTGCCGCGGGCTTGTATGAATCCCGGGAGGCTATTGGCACGCCGTTGGTGCGTCAATCACGGGAACATGACGAAGACGGCCCACAGGCGGCCCACTCCGGCCGGGACAAGGCGGCCGGCTTTGTGATACGCGAGCCAAAATGAGCTGCACAGCGTGGAGACGAGCCGGATGGGCGGGATGCGAGGACTCTTTTTTTGCGGAGTGATCTGCCTGTTCGCGGCTTCGCCGCTCGCCGCGCAGGACATGCACAAGCATCACGGACATCATCCGCGCTTCGACGATCCTAAGAAATGGTCGGCCTCGTTCGACGATCCCGAGCGCGACAAATGGCAGATGCCCGACCGTATCGTCGCATCGCTGGCCCTGCGTCCGACCGACAGTGTCGCCGATATCGGCGCTGGAACGGGATACATGGCGGTGCGGTTCGCGCGCGCCCTCAAGGACGGCAACGTGTTCGCCATCGATATCGAACCGAACATGGTCAGGCACATGGCGGAGCGAGCCAAGGCGGCGGGGATCGGCAACTTGCGTGCCGTCGTTGGAGGCGAAAACACGCCGAACCTGCCCGAGCCGGTCGATGTGGCGTTCATGCTCAATGTCTATCATCACATCGACAAGCGCACCGATTACTTCAAGCGGCTGCGCGCGTCGCTGAAGCCGGGCGGCCGGGTGGCGATCGTCGATTTCCGGCCGGACGCACCGGCTGGCGCGCCGAAGCACATGCGGATTTCAGCTGAGACGATTACCGACGAGATGAAAGCGGCGGGCTACAAGCCGGCGGCCTCGTTCGATTTCCTGCCGCGGCAGAATTTCCTGGTGTTCACCCCGGCGGATTGAAGCGCGTTCTCGGGCGCGTTTCGCTAGAACAGGAAATCCGCCTGATTTGCGGTCAGTTGCGCAATCGTGGTCTTTTGCACTGTCAGGGTGTCGCCGCCGAGAACGCCATCGAAGTCGATCAGCACGGACTTCTTGTCGATCTGGGTCAGGAAGAGATCGCCGAAGGCGTTGACGCCCGCGACCCCGGTCAGGTCGATGACGTCCTTGCCCGCCTGATAGTCGAGCACGGTGTCCGCGCCATAGCCGTCGGCGAATACGAACGTATCCGCACCGCGGCCGCCCTTCAACAGATCGGCGCCATCGCCGCCGTCGAGACGGTCGGCACCTCCTCCTCCCCGCAGATCGTCGGCAAAGACCGAGCCGATCAGCGTGTCGTCTCCGCTATTGCCGTCGACAAAGGCGACAGCTGACATCGACGTCAGCCCGCTGAAATCGAAAGTATCCGCGGCCGACGTGCCTTTCAGCCCCTTGCCGTTGCCCTGAAGAATCTCGATCGAGGATGCGCTGGCATTGAAGCCGGCGAGCTTGACGTTGCCGCCACCGATGAATTGCAGGGTATCTGAACCCAGGCCGCCCTCGAAAATGTCGCCGGCTCCCTCTTCCCTTTTGACCTGCAGGATGTCGTTGCCTCCGCCGCCGCGCAGGATGTCGTTGCCCCTGCCGCCGTCGATGGTGTCGTCGCCGAGCAGGCCGGACAGATCGTCATTGCCCCTGTTGCCGAAAATGGTGTCGTCGTTGTTAGTCGGCAGCGGCTGTCCGGCAACGGTGTTGGTCGCATCGACCAGGTCGGCTTTTCTTGACCCAACGATGGTGACGCCAATGTCGTTCTGCTCGGTGACATTGACCGTGATCGGAATGCCGGCCGGCGTTGTGTTCAGGAACGAAAAGAGCAGGCCGCCATTGCCTCCGATCAACAGATCAGGATCGCCGTCGCCATCAAGATCGCCCAAGGCGGGCGTGGACTGCGAGTCCTTGACGACGCTGTCGAAGGGATTGGCTGGGCCCGTCAGTTCGACGAAAACCGGCGCCGTTGCGGTACCGGTATTCTCGAACGCGCGGACGAATCCGTACCTGTTTCCAACCACGGCATCGAGATCGCCGTCACCATCGAGATCGACAAGCGTGGGCTTGGCGTAAAAACCGACATCGATTCCGTCGAACGGGTTGGCGGTTCCGGTCTGCTGAACGAAGGCCGGGGCGGCGGTGGTGCCGGTGTTCTCGTAAAAGAGCAGCGTTCCGTATTGCTGCCCGACCACCATGTCGAGATCGCCATCGCCGTCGAGATCGCCGAAGGTGGGAGTGCCGCGATGGCCCGGAACGATGGCGTCGAACGGGTTGAGGATGCCGGTCCGCTCGGTGAAGGACGCGGTCGATGCGCTGCCGGTGTTTTCGAAATAGCGCAGCGTGCCGGCATTCGAACCCATCACGGCGTCGAGATCGCCATCGTCGTCCAGGTCGGCAAGCCCGAGGGTAGCGTTCACGCCGACATCAATGCCATTGAACGGATTGGCCCCGCCGTTCTGCTGCGCAAAGACGGGCGACGACGCGCTGCCGGTATTGAGGAAATAGTTCACCGTGCCGTCGTTCTCGCCCACCGCGACGTCGAGGTCGCCATCGCCGTCGAGATCGGCGATGACCGGCGCGGAGTAGAAACCTACGTCGACGCCGTCGAACGGATTGGCGGCGTCGGTCTGCTCCACGAAGCTCGGACGTGTGGTCACGGCGCCGTCGGCATCCGTCACGGTGACGGTCAGCGTGCGGCTGGCGGTCGGGGTGTCGGACGCATTGGCATAGGTGAGGTTCTGGATCAGCGCGTCGATCGCCGCCGCCGTGGCGGACGCATTGAAGGTGACGGCAAGCGTCGTACCGGCATTGCCGCCGACAAAGGTGCCGATCACCGCGCCGGCGAAGCTGACGTTACTGCCGGAAATCCCGACCTGCCCGGCGCCCGTGCCCTGATTGCGGATCGAGACCGCATCCTCCGCCAGCAGCCCGCTGACGGTGAGCGTGCCGCCGTCGAAGTTGTTGTCGCCGTCGGTGAAGGTGACATCCGCATCGAGCAATTGCGGCGCGGCGTTGACGGTGTTTTCCAGGAACGTGACCGGCGAGGTCACATCGGTGAGTTTCGGCGCGTCGTTCTGCGCCGTGACATTGACCACGATCGGAATGCCAGCCGCCGGCGTGTTGAGGAAGGTCCCCAGAGTGCCGTCGCTCTCCCCCACCACGGCATCGAGATCGCCGTCGCCGTCGAGGTCGGCCAATGTTGGAGCGGACCAGCTTGGAAGGGAGGAGTCTCCCACGTCGATGCCATCGAACGGATTGGCGGCGCCGGTCTGCTCAACGAACACCGGCGCCGAGCCGCTGCCGGTGTTGAGGAAAAAGCGCAGCGTTCCATACCATTCCCCCACCACGGCGTCGAAATCGCCGTCGCCGTCGAGGTCGGCCAGCGTGGGTGTCGATAGCTCTCCCACATCGATTCCGTCGAACGGATTGGCACCGCCGGTCTGTTGCGTAAAGGCGGGGGCGTTGGCGGTGCCGGTGTTGAGGAAATAATTCAGCGTGCCGTCATACTCGCCCACCACGGCGTCGAGATCGCCGTCGCCGTCGAGTTCGGCCAGCGCGGGGGCGGCATCGGCGCCAGGA
>CAZXJZ010000079.1:0-19396 GCA_964641065.1 uncultured Hyphomicrobiales bacterium
TCTATTCGGGCATCACGCTGCGCGCGATGGGCTTCCCGACCTCGATGTTCACCGTGCTCTTTGCCGTTGCGCGAACGGTTGGCTGGATCGCGCAATGGAAGGAAATGATCGAGGATCCGCAGCAGAAGATCGGCCGGCCGCGCCAGCTCTATACCGGCCCGACCCGCCGCGACTACGTGCCGATCTCGACCCGCAAGGCCTGAGGATCGACGGGCAGAACGCCGAGTTAGTCCCAGATTTTTTGAAAGGCCGGCTCTCGCAGCCGGCCTTTTGATTTCAGGGGTGTAGGATTGGGTGTAGGTTCGCGTTTGCCTGATGCAGCAGGCGGGGAGACGCACGCCATGATGCCGACATTCGCGCAACTGATCGTCTGGGTCGCCGTGGGTCTGATCGGCGGCACCCTCGCCGGCTATGCCATCACCTGGCACAAGGCCGGCTTCGGCGTCTGGCGCAATGCCGCACTCGGGCTTGTCGGCGCGCTCCTTGGCGGCTTCCTGTTCAGATTGTTTGGGCTGTTTCCGAATCTCGACCGGATTTCGATCTCGCTGCGCGATGTTGTGGCGGCCTTCGTCGGCTCGCTGATCGTCCTGCTGGCGCTGTGGGCGTGGGACAAGTTCGGGAAGACCGCGTAGGCCGGACGTCACATAAGCCGGCTCAGTCCGACCGTCAGTGTGCGGACGATCGAAGACCCGCCGTGCTCGCGAGTGCATTCTGATTTGATCGGCACTTTGAGCCCTCCCGTTGGGTTCGCTCGCTCAGGGCCAGCGCCCCGGAATGACGCTCCTCCACCACTCTTGACAATATTCCTATAGGATAATATACCTTCTCCCGTCCGGCTCGCGAGGGGCGTCTTCCGGAGACGTTCGGCGGATGGAGCAGGACGCGGCGCCCTGCGGGCCGGCTCTAACGTGGAGCCTGTTCTCGGGTGGCCCCGGGACCCCGCCCTGCCGGCACTAGGACCGGCGTGCGAGGAGCTCGCTAGTGGCGCCGGCTTTGTCCCGGCGCTGGAAGCGCGGCCCGGGGTTGGCGGCGGCTTTCGGGCCCCGTCAGAACGCCGCTGGTGGAGCGCCGCAAGGCGAGCGCGCTGCGATAACGCGCGCGCCGCACCCGTCGCGGTGCGGACATCGGCTGGTGCGCCTCGCGGCGCTCCACCTCCCCTCACTTTGCGAGGGGATTTCAGCGCAGCCCGGGCGTGGATGCGCCGCGGGATCGCGAACGGCTGCCCTTTCCAATCATCGATCTCATCGGAGGCCACCATGAGCAGGCCCGGCAAGCGCCGTCCCCGAACCGAACAGCGAGAAGGCGAAACCGACAGCGAGGCGCAGGACCTGCGTCCGCTGTGCCGTGCGCTGCAGTTCTGGCGCGTCTGCGGCAAGCCGCCCTGCCGGCGCGCCCTCGATTGCAAAGGCGATGTGCAGGCATGCTTCCGTCATTTCTGGTGGCAACTGCCTGAGGAAGCCCGGGTCTGGGTTCGCGCCGCCATCACGGCCAGCGCCGGCGGACTGACAAACAAGGCAGCGGGCCTGGCGGCCGACGCCGAAGTGGCGCGCTGGCAAGAATTGCAGCGGCGCAATGCGCCGAAAGCCGCTCCTGACGCTGCGCCGGCGCAGCCGTCAGTGACGGCCAATCCTCACGACACAACGAGCGCGCCGCAGCCGCGGATCAGATCGCTGTGAAAACGCTGCGCCGGATCGACATCCGCTCAGGCCGCGTGGGCACCTTGGCCGTTGGTCTGCTTCACGCGCTCGGCGCCGTCATAGGCCCAGGTCACGTAGGACGCGCCCCAGGTAAAGCCGCCGCCGAACGCCGCCAGGATCAGGCGGTCACCGGTCTTGAGCTGGCTCTCGTAATCCCAGAGGCAGAGCGGGATCGTCGCCGCGGTGGTGTTGCCGTATTTCTGGATCGTCATCATGACGCGATCCATCGGCAGGCCCATCCGCTCGGCGGTCGATTCGATGATGCGCCGGTTGGCCTGATGCGGCACCAGCCACTGGATCATGTCGCCGCGCAGGTTGTTGCGGCTCATGATTTCGCCGGCCACCTCCGCCATCTTGGCGATGGCAAATTTGTAGACCGCCGCACCCTCCTGGTGGACGTAATGCATCCGCTTCGCCACCGTCTCGGCGCTCGGCGGCAAGCGGCTGCCGCCGGCCTTCTGGTGCAGGTGGATCATGCCCGATCCGTCCGAGCGGATCAGGGTGTCGAGGATGCCTTCGCCATTCGGGCTGGGTTCGATCAGCACCGCGCCGGCACCATCACCGAACAGCACGCAGGTGGCGCGATCGGTGTAATCGATGATGGTCGACATCTTGTCCGCACCGACCACCACGACTTTCTTGCACTGGCCGTTGGCAACGAATTGCGAGGCAATGGTGATGGCGTAGATGAAGCCCGAACAGGCCGCCTGCACGTCGAACGATCCGACCGGGCCGAGGCCCACCATGTCGGCGATCAGGTTGGCGGTCGACGGAAACACCATGTCCGGCGTCGTGGTCGCGCAGATCAACAGGTCGATGTCGGAGGGCTTGTTGCCGGTGCGCGCGAGCAGGCCTTTCACCGCTTCGGCGCCCATATGGGAGGTGCCCAGCCCCTCACCTTTCAGGATGCGGCGCTCGCGGATGCCGGTGCGCTCGGTGATCCAGGCATCGGAGGTATCGACCAGCCGGGCAAGCTCGGCATTGGTCAGCACGTAATCCGGCAGATGTCCGCAAACGCCTGTTATCGCTGGGGTTTTTAAGTTGTGACCATTAAGCATGGGCGCTCGCGCCGGATCTGGCAATGTGACAAGACGATGCAAATTAGGCGGTTACGGGGCCGGATGCCAGCGTTTCGGGCCGGGGCTCAGCCGGCCGAACTTGATTTCCGGGCCACGTTTTCGACGATCTCGGCCGCGCGCCGCGCGGGCTGGGCCGTGCCGATCTGCATGATCTCATCGAGGCGGGCAAAGGCCTCGGTCTGCCTGCGGCGCTCGGGGCTGTCGGACAGGAGCGGCGCCAGCGCGGCCGAGAGCTTCTCCGGCGTGCAATCGGTCTGGATGAATTCGGGCACGACATTCTCGCCGAGCACCAGGTTGGTCAGGATCACGGACGGGACCCGGATCAGCCTGCGTGCGATCGCCGCCTCCCAGGACGCGACCTTGTATGCGGTGATCATCGGCACGCCGGACACCCCGAGTTCGAGCGTGACGGTCCCGGATTTGGCAAGCGCCGCCCGCGCCTCGCGGAAGGCGGCGCGGCGGTCCTCGCGCTTCACCACGATCTTCGGCCGCAGCGGCCAGCGCGCGGTCTCGCGCACCACCAGATCCTGCAGATGCGGTGTGGTGGGAATGACGATGTCGAGCGGCCAGACGGTCTTGGCGATGCGTTCGATGGTGCGGCCGAACGGCTCGATCAGGCGCCGGATCTCGGCCTTGCGGCTGCCGGGCAGCACCAGCAGCGTCGGCGTGCCGTTCATGCGCCGCGCCGCCTCCTCCGCATTGGGGCGCAATTCGTGAACCTGCTCGACCAGCGGATGGCCGACATAGGTGCAAGGCGGGCCGCCCAGCGTCCTGTGAACCTCGGGCTCGAATGGCAGCAGCGCCAGCACATGATCGATATAGCGGCTCATCGCCTTCGCCCGCCCCGGCCGCCAGGCCCAGACCGATGGCGAGACATAATTCACGATCGGGATCGCGCGGTTCTTCTTGCGGACGCGGCGCGCGACCCGATGGGTGAAATCCGGCGAGTCGATGATGACCATCACGTCGGGCTTTTCATCGAGCGCAGCGCGCGATGTCTGACGGATGCGCGACAGGATCATCGGCAAGGCCTGGGTGATCCCGGCCAGTCCAACGATGGCGAGATCGTCGATGCGAAACAGCGACGGCAATCCTTCCGCCGCCATTTCATAGCCACCGACGCCGCGGAACTGAACGCTGTCGCCGAGCCTCGCCTTCAGCGACTGCATCAGCGCCGCGCCGAGGCGGTCGCCGGATTCTTCGGTCGCAACCAGAAAGATCTTCATGCGCCATCGCCGTGCGGTTCGGGAAGACCGAGCACGAATACATTGGCACGATCGGCCTTCTCCACCACAATTTGCGGCTCGGCGACAATCGCGCCGCCGGCAATGACGGCGAGGCCCGCAAGGCCGGCTTCGGCAACACCGTCCACCGTCCGCGGCCCAATCGACGGCAGATCGAACCGCCGGTCCTGCCCGGGCTTGGGTGCCTTGACCAGAACGCCGGTCCCGAGCGGCGCGCGGAACCGCTTGCTGCGTCGTAGATCGGCGACGCGCGCCAGCATCAGGTCAGTCCCCTCCGCGGCTTCGACCGCAATCACATGCCGGTTCGCGACCACCACGCCCTGCCCGATATCGAGCGGTCCCATCACCCTCAGCACGTCGAGGCCGTATCGAATGTCGTCGAGGTCGCCGGGCTTCGGTGCAGCCTGTCCGAGGGCGCCCTCCTGCACCAGGATATCCGGCGCGACTTCGTGCGCACCGAGCAGCCTGAAGCCGTAGCCTTCAAGCATCCGCGCCATCCCGGTGAGCAGATGATTGTCGCCCCCGTAAAAATGGCGGATCGCAGAGGGCAGGACGCGCAGGGTCGCGAGGTCAAAATTGATCAGCTGCCGCAAACTCGGCCGCACCAGCGTGCCGATGAAGATGACGTCGCGGCAGCCTTCGCGCCGCGCCAGCCGCAGGAAACGACCGAGCTGGGTCACGTGCGCCCAGTGATGCGGATAGCGCTTTACCCGCTCGGGATCGGCCCAGCCCTTCAGGGCGAACAGAACCGCACCGCGCCCATTCTTGACCAACGCGTCGGCGACCGTGAACGGAAACGTACCGCCGCCGCAAATGATGGCGACCGGACCCGCGTCCGCTGGCAGGTCGTCCGGACCGGTCATGACTCCCCGGCCGGGCTTCTTTCTCCGGCCTGGCCGGTCTTGCCCGCTTTCATCAACGGCCGCGATCCGCCGGCCTTGATGAAGGCCACGACCTTCGCAACCACCGGATCGTCGGCAAAGCCGCGCTCGACCGCCTCGACCCGCTCCTTGAAATGACCACGCACCAGAAACAAGGCGCGATAGGCCTGACGCAAGCCATGGATATCGGCACGCGAATAACCCCGCCGGCGCATGCCGACGACATTCAGCCCGTCCAGTTCGCCGCGTTGCCCGATCGCAAAGCCGAACGGGATCACGTCGGCGCCGAGTCCCGTCACGCCGGCGATCATCGCGCTTTCGCCGATCCGCACGAATTGATGCGCGGCCGAGTGGCCGCCCATGAACACGTAGTCCTCGACCACGACATGGCCGCCCAGGACGGCATTGTTGGCGAGCGTGACTTGGTTGCCGACCTTGCAGTCATGACCGACATGCGAGCCGACCATGAACGTGCATTTGTCGCCAACACTGGTGACACCGCCATCGTCCTCGGTGCCGGTATTCATGGTGACGTTTTCGCGGATCTCACAATCGGAGCCGATGATCAGGCGGGTCGGTCCGCCGCGATACTTGACCGATTGCGGCGGCGTGCCGAGCGAGGCGAACGGATAGATGACGGTGCGATCACCGATCGTGGTATGGCCGGACAAGGCCACGTGACTGATCAGACGCGACTGCTCGCCGAGAACGACATTCGGGCCGATCACGCAATACGGGCCGATGCTGGATCCCTTGCCGATGACGGCGCCGGGCGATATGCGCGCGGTCGGATCGATGGTGGCGTCGGGCGTTTCAAGCATTGACAATCATCGCTCCGACTTCGGCTTCGGCCACCAGTGAACCCTGCACGCGCGCTTCGGCACGGTACCACCACATCATGCGCTTATTGGCGATCTTGCTCACATGATACTCGATGGTATCGCCCGGAACGACCTGCTTGCGAAATTTCGCCTTGTCGATGGTTAGAAAGAACACGCTCTTGGTCGTGCTGCCGGCCTTGCCGGAGCAGATGCACAGCACACCGGCGGTTTGCGCCATTCCCTCGATCATCAGCACACCGGGAAAGACCGGATTCTCGGGAAAATGCCCCATGAATTGCGGTTCGTTCGCCGTCACATTCTTGATGCCGATGGCCGACTCGTCCGACCGCATGTCGATCACACGATCGATCATCAGGAACGGATAGCGATGCGGCAGCGCCTTCAGAATGCGCGCGATATCGGCCGTCTCGAGCTTGGTTGGCGTGTCGTCCATGACGTTCGATCTTCGTCGTTCAAACTTTTGGTTCAATCTTTGTCGTTTAATCTTCGGCTCTGCCTTTTTCGGCGCTGTGCTTCTTGGCGGCCCGCTCGAGCCAGGCGACCTCACGCATCCAGAGCTTCGCCGGTTTGGCAGGCACGCCGGCCCATCGGCCGCCGGGGGGAATATCAGAATTCACCCCACTCAATCCCGCAACCTGCGCTCCCTCTCCGATGCTGACGTGATTGTTGATGGTCACGCGCCCTCCGAGAGCGACAAAATCCTCGAGCGTCACGCTGCCCGCGATAGCGCAATGGGCGACGATCACACAATGCCGCCCAATGCTGACATTGTGGCCAATCTGAACCAGATTGTCGATTTTCGTTCCCTCACCGATCACCGTGTCCCGGATCGCGCCGCGATCGATCGCCGTCCCGGCGCCGATCTCCACGTCGTCCTGGATGATGACGCGTCCAACCTGGGGGACCTTGAGATGGCCGCGTGGGCTCATGACATATCCGAAGCCATCCTGACCGATCCGGCACCCGGGATGGAGGATAACCCGGTCCCCGATCAACGCGTGGGTGACCGAGCAATGTGCGCCGATATTGCAGTCGCGGCCGATCCGCACGCCCGCCCCAATCACCGCTCCAGCGCCGACTAGCGTGCCCGTGCCGATCTCGGCTTTCGGTCCGATCACGGCTCCGGGCTCGACCGTCACGCCGTCTTCGAGCCTGGCCTTCGGATGAACCGAGGCGCCGGGCGTAATGCCATCGGCCTCGAACAGCGACGAGGGGCGCAGAGCGCCTGGAAACAGTTTGCGGGTGACCGCGACGAAGCCCCGATAGGGCTCGCGCGTCAGTAACAGCAGCAGCCCGGCAGGCGCCTGGTGCGCGAAGCGTTCGGCGATGAGGCACGCGCCGGCCCGGGTATTCCTTAGGCCCTCGGCATAGCTGAGATTCTCAAAAAACGTCAGATCGCGTGGGCCGGCCCGATCAATCGGTGCGACGTTGACGATTACCGTATCCGCTCTGGAAGGATCGGACAGGGTCGCTCCGGTGAGGGCCGCGATGTCCCCCGCGGTCAACGTCTCCGCGCGTTCGATGAAAATCGGTTCGGTCATCCGCCGGCTCGCAACATCATTCTGGCGGCTTCTGGCGGAGAACCGGACCCTTGTCGATCAGAACTTCGTTCCGCCGCCGAAGCGGAATTCCTGCACGATATCGTAGCTTTCCTTGTTGAGTGGGATCGAATAGTCGAACCGCAACGGTCCGAAGGGCGAATCCCAGATCAGGCCGGCGCCGACGGATGCACGGATGAGCTTCGAATCCGCAAACGTCATGACCTCACCGCCAGCGCTTGTCGGTCCCTTGTAATCCCACACATTACCCGCGTCGGCGAAGATCGAAGCCCGGATGCCGACATCCTTCGGAATGAAATGCAGCGGGATGAACAATTCCGCGCTCGCAGCCCAGAAATTCGCACCACCGATCGCATCCTGGGTGGTCCATGGCGTCAGATCGCGCGGCCCGAAGCCGTTCTGGCGAAAACCGCGGACCAGGTTCGGACCGCCCTGATACAGATCGTTGAAGCGCAGATTGTTGCCATTCCACGGAGTGATATTGCCGGCCTGGAAGCGCAGCAACCCGACGAAATCCGGGATCACCTCCTGATAGAAGCGAATATCGCCGGAGGTCCGGATGAAGTTCACATCGCCGCCGATGCCGGCGAATTCCTGTTTCAGTTCGCCGCGAATACCCGAGGACGGGTTCCGGTTATTGTCCAGCGTATTGTAGATCAGGCTGTAGCCCGCCATCGACGTGATCTGCGCGCCCTGATCGAAGCTCAGGCGAACCGGCAGCGACGGCACGATCGACACGTCGTTACAACCGTTCGGCTTCGTCCAAGTCGGGTCGTTCTCCGGTTTCCACGGCACCGTCGTATAGCAGGCCGACGTGCCTTCCTGCAGCGTGATCTCCTGCTGGAACAGCGAGTAGCGAAGCTGCAGCGCGAGGTCCTCGCGAAGCTCGAAGCCGAGCCGCACCGCGCCACCCAATGTCCGGGTGTCGTACGAGGTGTATTGCTGCTGGTCGGTCTCCTTGCCGAAGAAGTCGAGACCAAGCGCCATCCGGTAATCGAGGAAATACGGCTCGATAAACGACAATTCGAAGCCGCGTGCGCGCTGGCCGTATTGCACCGCCGCTCGCACCGCCTGACCGCGGCCCAGCAGGTTGCGCTCGCCGACCGACACTTCGCCAAGCCAGCCGTCCTGGGTCGAGTAACCGCCGGAGACGGAGAATTCACCGGTCGACTGTTCCTCGACCTCGACGTTGATCACGACCCGGTCCGGTGAAGTGCCGGGCTCATTGGTGATCTTCACCGACTTGAAATAGTTGAGGTTCTTCAGGCGACGCTCGGCACGGTCGACGAGTGCGCGGTTGTAGGCGTCGCCTTCGGCGAGATCGAATTCACGCCGGATCACCCAGTCCCGGGTCCGCGTATTGCCGCGGATCTGGATCCGTTCGATGTAGGCCCTGGGCCCCTCCTCGACGGTGAAGACCACATTGATGACCCGGCCTTCGAAATCGCGGTCGCCGCGCGGCCGCACCACCGCAAACGGATAGCCGCGGCGCGCCACATCGATGGCAATCGATTCGACCGACTTTTCGACGGCTTCGGCGTTGTAAACCGAGCCCCGTTTCGCCTTCAGCTTGTCGGCCAGCGAGGCTGCGTCGACGGCGCGCACGTTCGATTGGATGTCGACCGCGCCGAACTTGTATTGCTCGCCTTCGTCGATCGTGAACGTGACGATGAACGCACCGGCCTGAGGATCGAATTCGCTCACCGCGGACACGACGCGAACGTCGGCAAAGCCATGCTTCAGGTAGAATCGGCGCAGCAGGTCGCGATCCGCCTCGATCCGGTCCGGATCATAGACGTCGCTCGACTTCATGAAGCTGAGGAAATTGGACTCGGTGGTCTTGATGATGTCCTTGAGCCGGTAGTCCGAATAATACCGGTTGCCGACGAAACGGATGCTCTTGACGCCGGTTTTCTTGCCTTCGTTGACCTCGAAAACGAGATCCACGCGATTGTTCGGGAGCTCGATGACCTTCGGCACCACGCGCACGTCGTAGCGCCCGTTGCGCCGATATTGCTCGATGATGCGCTGGGTGTCCGATTGCACGACCGGGCGGGACAGCGTGCCACGAACCTTCGACTGAATCTCGCCGAGGAGCTGCTCGTCCTTGGCTTTGACGTTCCCCTCGAATGCGATCCTGTTGATGACCGGATTTTCGACAACCGTCACATACAGCCGACCGCCGGCCTGACGGATGCGGATATCCTGGAACAGGCCGGTTGCGTAGAGGCCCTTCAGGCCTTCGTCAATGGTCGCGGCGTTCAGGCCGCCGCCGGCAGATTTGAAGTAGGAGCGGATGGTGTCGGCTTCGATCCGGCGATTCCCTTCGACCACGATACTGCTCGCCGATTGGGCATAGGCTGGCCCAGCCGGCACTGCGATCGCAGCGACGCCGAAAAAGATTCCCCCGAGGATAAAGGCTGCCAGCCCCATTCCCCGCCAAACTCGGGTACCGATTCCCATTCCCACGCGCTCTTGTCCCACCCCTTTGGCGATCAGAATCGTAAACAAGTGTCTACCACCACTCGTTTTTACAGCCTTGGGCCAAAGGCGCAAACGAAACCGCTCCAATCCACGACTAACCCCGGTCACGTTGCCCCCTCGCCACACAAAGTTCCCCCGCGAAGGTGTCAGGAGGCCGCCAAATGGATGATGTCGTTAAAAGTTGCAAAAATCATCAACATCACCACAAGCGCCAACCCTACACGGAAACCCATTTCCTGGGCACGTTCAGACAGCGGCTTTCCCCGCACCGCCTCTATTCCGTAGAACAAAAGGTGACCGCCATCGAGGAGCGGGACCGGGAAGAGGTTCAGCAGGCCGATCGAGACCGACAGGATCGCCGACAGGTTCATTAGGGCAACAAAGCCGACGGTGGCGACCTGGCCTGAGACCTGGGCAATCCGGATGGGACCGCCGAGCTGGTCCGCGGCTTCGCGCCCGACGATGACGCCGCCGAGATAGGACAGCGTCCGATCGATGACGAACCAGGTCTCCTCGACGCCCATCCATAGCGCCGGCAACGGAGACACGGTCTGATGTTGGGCATCGGTCGGCGCCATCGAACGGCTGATGCCCAGCACGCCGAGCCGGTGCGTATTGCCGAAATTGTCCTTCACTTCGCGCAGCGTCGGGGTTGCCTTCAGGTCGACCCGCGCACCGCCGCGCTCGACCGTCACTGCGAGCTGCTGTCCGGCATTGGTGGAGACCACCCGCTGCATTTCGGAAAATGTCTTGATCGGCCGGCCGTCGATCGCGACCACAACGTCGCCGGCCTGGAAACCTGCTGCCGCGGCCGCGCTGTCCGGCTGTATGCCGTCGACCCGCGCCGAGGTCGAGGGCTTGCCGTAGAACACGAAGATCGATGCGAAGATCAGGATCGCAAGAATGAAGTTTGCGATCGGGCCGGCGGCAACGATCGCCGCGCGCTTGCCGACGCTCTGATGATGGAAGCTCTCCCGCCGCTCCGCCGCCGTCATCGTTGATACGCTGGCATGATCGGGCGTGCTGGCAGCATCCTCATCGCCGAAGAACTTGACGTAGCCGCCGAGCGGGATCGCCGAAATCTTCCAACGGGTGCCGTGCCGATCGTTGAAACCCACAAGCTCGGGGCCAAAGCCGACCGAGAATACCATCACCCGTACGCCACACAGCCGGGCGACCAGGAAATGGCCCAGTTCGTGAAAGAACACGACGATCGTCAGCACGAACAGGAACGGAAGCAGCGAGCCGGGAAAGCCGCCGCCCCAGAGGCTGAAATTGTCGAGAAAACCCATGCGCGGACCCTATTCCCCAAATGGCGGCAATTTAGTGAAGACCCGCTGAAGCCGACGACTTCAACGTGGCCGCAATCTCCCGCACGGTGCGGTCGATCGCCAAGGCCTCTTCCACGCTTGCCGGCTCGCGAACTATCCCCCTTCGCGCCGCAGCATCCAGACTAGCCTCCACGAGCGACGGAATGGCGGCAAATCCGAGGCGACCGGCAAGAAATTCCGCGACGGCGACCTCGTTGGCGGCATTCAGCACCGTCGGGGCTGCACCGCCCTCCTCCAGCGCGGTGCGCGCCAGCCGCAGGGCGGGAAACCGGACCAGGTCGGGCGCCTCAAAGGTGAGACTGGCCATCTCGTCCAGCCGCAATTGCCGCGCGGGCTCGTCCATGCGCTCTGGCCAGGCCAGGCAATGCGAGATCGGGATCCGCATGTCCGGCGCGCCGAGCTGCGCAATGAAAGAGCCGTCCCGGAATTCGACGATGCCGTGCACGATCGATTGCGGATGGACGTACACGTCGATGTCCTTCGCCGGCATCTGAAAAAGGTGATGCGCCTCGATCAATTCGAGTCCCTTGTTCATCAACGTCGCGGAATCGATCGTGACCTTGGCGCCCATCGACCAGTTCGGATGCTTCAGCGCCTGTTCGCGCGTGGCATTCCTGACCGCCTCCGCGCTCCATGTCCGGAACGGCCCGCCGGACGCGGTCAGGATCAGCCGGCGAACGTCGGACCGCCGGCCCGCGGCCATCGCCTGGAACAGCGCGTTATGTTCGGAATCGACCGGCAGGATCGTGGCGCCCTTCTCCGCGGCCCGCCGCATGAACAGCGCGCCGGCGCAGACGAGACATTCCTTGTTGGCGATCGCGACCGCCGTGCCGCGCTCGATCGCGGCCATGGTCGGCGCCAGCCCCGCAGCGCCACTGATCGAGGCGACTATCAGGTCGGCCGGGCGCGCCGCAGCCTCGATGACCGCATCGGCTCCGGCCGCCGCGGTGATGCCCGACCCGGACAACGCATCCTTCAGCGCCCCATAGGCGTCCGGCTCGGCCACTGCGGCGAAACGGGCCCCGAGCGCGATGGCGGTCTTGGCCAGAGCCTCGACGTTGCGCTGCGCGGCCACCGCTTCAACGCAGTAGCGGTCGCGCTGCCGCGCCAGCAGGTCGAACGTGCTGGTGCCGATCGACCCGGTTGCACCCAGGATGCTGATCGTTCGCAGCGCCGTTTCGGGCGATGCAGTCTGGCGGGGAAGACGGGGTGCGGTTTTGACCATTGATTACCAGACGAGAAGCCCTGTGGCGGGGTTGTCGAAGCCGCCGCGCGACAGGCCGATCAGCGCCGCCACGGTAACGGCGAAGATGAATCCATCGAGGCGATCCATGACGCCGCCATGGCCGGGAATGAGACCGCTGGAATCCTTCACGTCGAAATGCCGCTTCAGCCAGGATTCGAACAGGTCACCGACCTGCGACGCGATCGACAGGATCAGCGCGACGATGCCGATCATCACGGGATTGGGTAGCGAAAACATCAACGCGACGCCAATCGCAGCCGCAATCCCGACGATGGTGCCGCCGATCGCGCCGGACCAGGTCTTTTTAGGACTGATCGCCGGCGCGAGCTTTGGGCCGCCGAAGGCGCGTCCGGCAAAGAAACCGCCGATATCGGTGCCCCAGACGATGGCGAACAGGAGCAAGATCGCCGCAAAACCGTAGGCGTCGCCGGACCGCACGATGATCGTCGCCATCAGCAATACCGACGCGTAGAGAAGGCCGCCGGCGACCGCCAGCGCCCGTTTGCCTGCGGTCACGATCCCCGCCAGCACCCCGAGCGCAACAATCATCAGTGCGATCGACGGATGGCCGCTCTCGAACATGATGCCCTGCAGCGCCAGCGCACAAATGCCGGTCGCGAGCAGCACGTTGCGGCCGGACGGCTCGATCAGGCCGATCCATTCCCACCACACCGCAATTGCGGCGAGCCCCCAGAACAAAGTGAACGGCCAGTCGCCGAGCCAGGCGGCGCCGATCGCGAGCGGCGCCAGGATGGCGGCTGACACCACCCGCAGCCACAGATTGCGCGCCGACGGCGTAGAGGTCGTCTCAATCAGCGGAATCGATGGCTTGCCACCTTCCATGATCAGGATCCGGCTGCCGCCAGCCCACCGAACCGCCGCTCCCGCCGCGCAAACTCGGAGACTGCCTGCTCGAGAGCGGCACGGTCGAAATCGGGCCAGAAGGTCGGGACGAAGACGAGTTCGCTATAGGCCGATTGCCACAACAGGAAATTCGACAGCCGCTGCTCCCCGCTGGTCCGGATGATCAGGTCGGGATCGGGAAGATCGGGCATATCCATGAACTGCGACAGCCGCTCTGCCGAGATGTCGGACGACGACATGCGCCCGGCCGCAACCTCGTCGGCCAGCCGCTGCGCCGCGCGGGCGATTTCCTGACGAGCGCCGTAATTGAAGGCGACGACGAGCGTCATGCCGTCGTTGTCCCGCGTCATCTCTTCCGCTTCCTCAAGCAGCCGTCTCACGTCGGGGGCCAGCGTCTCACGCTCTCCGATGACTCTCACGCGCACGTTGTTGCGCTTGAGATCGGCAAGATCGTTGCGAATGAACAGGCGCAGCAATCCGAGCAGGTCGCGGATCTCGGATTTCGGACGGGTCCAGTTCTCCGAACTGAAAGCAAAAATCGTCAGGATGCCGATGCCGATCTCACCGGCCGCGCGCACGGTGCGGCGCAGCGCCTCGACGCCACGGCGGTGCCCCTCGCCGCGCGGAAGTCCGCGCGCCGCGGCCCAGCGCCCGTTGCCATCCATGATGATGGCAACGTGACGGGGGACTTCGAAACCCGAAGTCCCGTCGACTGACACCTTTGGCATCGACATGGTTGTCAAGTCCGCAATCCGGAGCGGCGGTCAGACCGTCAGGATTTCCTTTTCCTTGGTGGCGAGAAGCTGGTCGATGTCCTGAATGGCCTGATCCGTCGCCTTCTGGATTTCGTTGGCGTGGCGCTCGTGATCGTCCTTCGAAATCTGGGAATCCTTTTCGAGCTTCTTGATCACGTCGATGCCATCGCGGCGCACATGCCGCACCGCAACCCGCGCAGACTCGGCGTATTTATGCGCAACCTTGACCAGCTCCTTGCGGCGGTCTTCGTTCAGTTCCGGAATCCGCAGGCGGATGACCTGGCCTTCGGTCTGTGGATTGAGCCCGAGATTGGCTGCGGTAATCGCCTTCTCGACCGCATGTACCATCGCGCGGTCCCATACCTGCACGCTGAGAAGCCGCGCCTCGGGCACGCTGACCGTCGCGAGCTGCGACAGCGGCATGTGCGTACCGTAGGCATCGACCTGCACCGGTTCCAACAGGGTGGCGCTGGCCCGGCCGGTGCGAAGCCCGGACAATTCCTGCTTCAGCACGCCGAGCGCGCCCTGCATGCGCCGCTTCAGATCGTTGATGTCGTGGGTTGTCGCTGCCATTTCGCTGTTCTCTTGGATTCGCTCTTGGACCGTTTTCTCGGATCGCTCTTTCGGATCATTGCCGGACCCGACCGAATCGGGCCGTGCGCCGCAAAAACCGAATCTCAGCCGGACTCAATCGGCAACGATGGTCGCCCGGCCCTTTCCGCGCAAGACGGACTCGATAGCTCCTGGCTCGCGGATCGAAAAAACGATGATAGGCATACCATTCTCGCGGGCAAGCGCGAACGCCGTCGAATCCATGATCTTAAGGTTGCGCTCCAGAGCCTCCCTGGGGCTCAAGCGGTCGTATCTCCGGGCGGAACTGTTCTGCTTGGGGTCGGCATCGTAGACCCCGTCGACATTGGTGGCTTTGAGCACCGCATTACAGTCGAGTTCGGCGGCGCGCAGGACCGCCGTGGTATCGGTCGTAAAATACGGATTGCCGGTGCCGCCGGCGAGCAGCACGACGCGCCCGGCCCCGATCAGATCGAGCGCGCGGCGTCGCGAAAAGTGATCGCACACGGTCGGGATCGGAATGGAGGACAACGTCGCCGCGGGCGCACCGTGGCGCTCGATGGCAGCCTCCATCACCAGGCTGTTCATCACCGTCGCCAGCATCCCCATCGTGTCACCGGTCGGGCGTGACACGCCCCGGCCGGAGACTTCGACGCCGCGGAAGATGTTGCCGCCCCCGACCACCAGCGCGATATCGACGCCAAGACGGCGCGAGGCCGCGATGTCGGCCGCGATGGTCTCGACGATGGATTGATCGACGCCAAATCCTGCCGGGCCGGCAAGGGCTTCGCCGGAGAGCTTGACGACCACACGTGCATAGACCGGTTGGGCCATGATGCGATCGTCCCGGCGTTGGCCGTTAGCTCTTGCCGGCGGCGGCTGCGACTTCGGCGGCGAAATCGCTGTCCTGCTTCTCGATCCCTTCGCCGAGCTTGTAGCGCACGAATCCGGTGATCTTGATCGGGCCGCCGACCTTGCCTTCGGCCTCTTTCATCGCCTGCGCGACGTTCTTCTTGTCGTCATGCACGTAGGACTGATCGAGCAGGCAGACTTCCTTGTAGAAGCTCTTGAGGCCCGATTCGACGATCTTCTCGATCACATTGTCCGGCTTGCCGGAGGCCTTGGCCTTGTCGGCCAGGACACCCTTTTCGCGCTCGATCACGTCCGCGCCGAGCCCCGACGAATCCACCGCGAGCGGACCGGTCGCGGCAATATGCATTGCCACCAGCCGGCCGAGAGCCGCCAGTTCCTGCTTGTCGCCGGTCGACTCGATCGCGACCAGGACACCAATCTTGCCGAGACCTTCGGAAATCGAATTGTGCATATAGGTGCCGACAACGCCGCTGCCGACCGACAGCGACGCCGCGCGGCGAAGCGTCATGTTCTCGCCGATTGTGGCAATGGCGGACGCAATGGCTTCCTGCACCGTCTTGTCGCCGACCTTCGCCGCCTTCACAGCTTCGGCGTCGCCGCCATTGGACAAAGCCGCGTCGGCAATCAGCTTGACCAGGCCCTGGAAATGGTCGTTGCGCGCAACGAAGTCGGTCTCGGCATTGACCTCGACGATCGCTCCTTTTCCTTGAGCCGTCGAGATGCCGATCAAGCCTTCGGCCGCGACGCGATCGGCCTTCTTGGCGGCCTTCGACAGGCCTTTCTTGCGCAGCCAGTCGACCGCAGCCTCGATGTCGCCCTTGGTCTCGGTCAGCGCCGACTTGCAATCCATCATGCCCGCGCCGGTCTGTTCGCGCAGATCCTTCACGAGCGCTGCGGTGATTTCTGCCATATCAAAAATTCCGAAAGAGGACTTTGCGGCGCGGGTCCGGGCCCGCGCCGTTGGTTCGACGATGTCTATTCGGCGTCGGCCGTGAATTCCTTGGCCTTGGCGACCCACTGGTCGGCACGGCCCGGCAGACCGACTTCTTCACCAAGCCGATGCGCCTGTTCGTGCGCAAGCGGTGCCAGCTGCCAATAATGGAAGATGCCGAGATCGTTGAGCTGCTTCTCGATCGAGCCCGAAACGCCCGGCAGCTTCTTCAGATCGTCGGCAACGCCGCGCGGCCCAGGCAACGCTTCGTAGCCGGTATCGCTCGCCGTCGGCAGGTCTTCCATCACCGGCTCTGCGGCCGCGCCGACATCGATGCCACGCTCGCCCTGCGAGCGGCCGATGCCATCGATCGCGGCGCGTGCGATCAGATCGCAATAAAGCGAAATCGCGCGGCTGGCGTCGTCGTTGCCCGGCACGGCATAGGTGATGCCGTTCGGATCGCAATTGGTATCGACGATCGCGGCGACCGGGATGTTGAGCCGGCGCGCTTCCTTGATCGCGATGTCTTCCTTGTTGGTATCGATCACGAACAGCATGTCGGGAATGCCGCCCATGTCCTTGATGCCGCCGAGCGAGCGATCGAGCTTGTCGCGCTCGCGCTGCAGGTCGAGGCGCTCCTTCTTGGTGTAGCCCTGGGCCTCGTTCGAGGAGAGCATTTCCTCGAGCTTGCGCAGGCGGGCGATCGATCCGGAGATCGTCTTCCAGTTGGTCAGCGTGCCGCCGAGCCAGCGCGAATTGACGTAATACTGCGCGCTCTTCTTCGCGGCTTCCGCGATGCCGTCCTGCGCCTGGCGCTTGGTGCCGACGAACAGAATACGTCCGCCCTTGGCCACGGTGTCGGACACCGCCTGCAGGGCCTGATGCAGCATCGGCACGGTCTGCGCGAGATCGATGATGTGGATGTTGTTGCGGACGCCGAAGATGTATTCACCCATCTTCGGGTTCCAGCGGTGGGCCTGATGGCCGAAGTGAACGCCAGCTTCCAATAGCTGACGCATGCTGTAATCGGGCAGCGCCATAGATATTCTCCGGTTTTTTCCGCCGCGGATGACGTGAACGGCGGGCGGCATGCCCGACGCCACCGGATGGCCTGCCGTCCCGTTACCGGGGCGAAAAACCCTGATCCGCGTGTGAGATGGCGCGCATATAGACGCATCCCCCGGAAAAGGCAAGAAAAAGGGGGATTTCGGTGCCGGGCCCTGAAATCAGTCCCTCCGCCGGCCGATCTGCCGTCGGGCGGGAGTCCTCCGCTCTGGATGGCGCCGCTAGCCCGCCTCGACCATAACAACCCCGGGCAGCGCCTTGATCGCGCCGGCGATCTGGGGGGAGACCTTGTAGCGGCCGGGCAGCTTCACATCGACTTCGCCGCCATCCGACAGCATCAGGACGAAACGGACCTCGCCGTCCCCCCTCGCCTCCAGCCGGTTGGTGATGGTGTCGAGCGGCGCCGGATCGCGCAGGAAAATCTGCAGGCTCTTCTGCACCTTCTCGGCGGCCTGATCGAGCCGTTCAACGCTCTGGATGCGAGCCCGGACGTCCTCGCCCTGAGCCTCGGCGGACAGGAACAGAAGCACCGCGTTCCCGGGCTCCAGCAGCTCGCGATATTGCTGCAGTCCTTCCTGGAACAGCACCGCCTCGTATTGCCCGCTCGGATCGGACAGGCCGATGATACCCATCTTGTTGCCGGTCTTGGTCCGGCGCTCGGCGCGCGAGATCACGGTTGCCGCAGTGCGGCCGGCACTCGCGCCCGCCCGCACCGACTTGGTGAACTCCATCCAGTTCAACACCTGCATGCGCTTCAGCGCCTTTGCATAATCGTCGAGCGGATGGCCGGTGAGGAAGAAGCCGATCGCCTCGTATTCGCGTTGCAGACGATCCGCCGGCGCCCACGGTTCGACATTCGGCAGCCGCAGCGGCTCGCGATGCGACGGTCCGCCGAACAATTCGTTCTGCCCGCTCTCGGCCGCATCGTGGGAGCGCTGCGCGGTGGCAAGGATGGTCTCGACCGCGGCATGGACGCTGGCGCGATTGGCTTCGAGCTGGTCGAAGGCGCCGGCGGCGGCCAAGCTTTCCAGCACGCGCTTGTTGACCGCCCGCGGATTGATGCGGGACGCGAAATCGGTGAGATCGCGGAACGCACGGTCCTTGCGCGCGGCCACGATCAGGTCCACCGCCTGCGCGCCGACGCCCTTCAGTGCGGCAAGCGAATAATAGATCGTGCTGCCCTCGACCTCGAAGGCGCGGCCCGACCGGTTGATCGACGGCGGCATCAGCTTGATCCCGAGCCGCTCCGCTTCGTTGCGGAATTCCGCGAGCTTGTCGGTATTGCCCATATCGAGCGTCATCGACGCGGCCAGAAACTCGACTGGATAATTCGCCTTCATCCACGCGGTCTGGTAGGCGACCAGCGCATAGGCTGCGGCGTGGCTCTTGTTGAAGCCGTATTCGGCGAAGCGTTCGAGCAGATCGAAGATCGCATCGGCCTGCGATTTCTGCACGCCGCGCTCGACGGCCCCTTTCACGAAACCCTGCCGCTGCGCCTGCATCTCGCTGCGGATCTTCTTGCCCATGGCGCGGCGCAGAAGATCCGCCTGGCCGAGCGAATAGCCGGCCAGGAGCTGGGCGGCCTGCATCACCTGTTCCTGGTAGACGATGACGCCGAAGGTCTCCTTCAGCACCTCTTCGAGCTTCGGGTGGATGTAATCCGGCTCCTCGTCGCCGTGCTTGCGTGCGCAATAGGTCGGGATATTGGCCATCGGACCCGGACGGTACAGCGCGACCAGCGCGATGATGTCCTCAAACCGGTCCGGCTTCATGTCGAGCAGCGCGCGCCGCATGCCCTGACTTTCCAGCTGGAAGATGCCGACCGCCTCCGCCCGTCCGAGCAGATCGTAGGTCTTCTTGTCATCCAGCGGGATCGCGGAGAGGTCGATATCGTTGTTTTGGTTTGTGAAAAGTTCGTAAGTGGTGTTTATCTTGTTCATCTTGTTTTGGGTGTTATTGTTGATATTGAGGTGTT